>NZ_JBFAXH010000006.1:0-375765 GCF_040680755.1 Nocardia sp. NPDC051990
CCGTCGGTCGTCTGATCGAGTTGCTGGGGCAGCTTCGGCTCACCGACTTCCGGGGCGAAATCGGCGAGGCCGCTGGTGTGCTGGAGCAGTTGGTGCACGGTGATCCGGTTGCCGTCATTGCCGTTGCCCTGCACCACACCCGGCAGGTACCGCTCGATCGGAGCGTCGAGATCGACGGTGCCCTCCGCGACGAGTCGCAGGACGACCGTGGCGACGAAGGTCTTGGTGATGCTGCCGATTCGAATATGGGCGCGCTCGGCGTAGGGCGCCGCTACCCCCACAGTCGTACCGCCACGGTTTCCGGACGGCCGCACCCGCAGCTTTGACGGACGGGGTGTTCGACGGCATTCAGCTCTTTGCGGCGATCCAGCCCGGTGCCATGACTGACGCGAGGTGTCCTCGCTGCGGCCGGCCGTTCGGACCGGCCCCGCAGACAACGTCGCGTGTTCGGGGCCCTGTTGGGCACGCGACGATCGTTCGATTCAGCGGTCGAGCTGTAGTCGTGCCCAGCTCGCGCAAGTGAGAGCGGCGAAGGTGAGGGCTAGGGCGAGTGTCAGGGCGAGTTGGAGGACGGTGACGGTAGTACCGTTGCTCATTGCCCAGAGCGCGGGGGCGGCCAACGGCATCCAGCCACCGGCTCCGGCCAGTGCCCCGACCTGCGCGACGACGACGAGCCCGATCCCGCAGCCGACACCGGCCAGCAGGGAGCGTGCCGACGTCGCGATCCAGCCGGTCGGTGCGGCGATCGCCCCGGTCAGCACTCCCAGCACGCACTGTCGGCCCAGTCCGGCCCAGGCGTGGGCGTTGGGGATGCCGTAGCCGAGCAGGATTCCCAAGATGAGCACGCCGAGAGCCAGGATGAGGTTCACAGCGATGACCCAGGCCGCATATACGGTGAGTTTGGCGAGTGCGATCCGGCCTCGGCCTACCGGCAGGGCGAACAGCCCGGTGATCGTGCCGTCGGCAAACTCTCGGCCGAATATCCAGGTCAGCACGACGCCGCAGCCGAGGAGCCCGCCCACGGCGGTGACCTGCGCGGCGGAGGAGAGCAGACCGGGCCAGTCCAGGGACGCGGCGCGCCCGGCCTTTGCGATGAGATCGGGATTCCCGCTCCGCAACGCCACGGTGATCCCGCCGAGCACCGCGAGCGTGCCCGCGATCAGCGCAAGACTGGCGATCACTCCGACTCGGGAACGAGTGAGTTTGAGGGCTTCGACATGGATCGCCGCGTTCATCAAACCGGCTCTCCCGCCGCGGCGCGTTGTTCGTCGTCGGCGCGGATCCGTTCGAAAAAGGCGCGCTCGAGGTCGCTGCCGGCCGTGTCGAGCTCACCGATCAGACGACCGGCGTTCGTCAGCAGGATGCGGTCGGCGATCCGGGCCACCTCGTCCAGGTGGTGACTGCTGACCAGGATCGCGGCCCCGTCACGCGCCCGCGCAGTGAGGTCGTCACGCAGCACGATCACCGACGCCGGATCGAGCGAATTGCTGGGCTCATCGAGCACAATCAGCCGCGGGTGATGCTGCAGCGCCGCCGCGAGGCCGGTGCGCTGACGGTTACCGAGGGACAGGTGCCGGACGCGGCGATCCGCGACCGGGGCGAGCTGCCACAGGGCGACGGCTTCCTGGACACACCGCGGATCACTGCCGCGCAGCAGACACGCGATCCGCAGGTTCTGGCGCACCGTCAACTCGGGATACGCCAACGGCACCTCGATGAGCGCCCCGACCTGTGCCCACTGCGCTGAGGGAAGTTCGCGTAGCGGGTGACCGAACAACCGCACGACGCCCTGCTGCGGGCGCAGCATCCCCAGGGCCAGGCGCATCAGCGTCGTCTTACCCGCCCCGTTCAATCCCACCAGAGCCACAATCTCGCCCGCGGCGACCGCAAAGTTGAGGTTGTGGACGCCGGCACCGCCACGGAAGCGCAGGCTGACGTTGTCGAAGGCAAGTACCATCACGCGCCTCCCAGCACGCTTAACGCGCGGTTCAGCGCATCCTCGAGAGCGGTTCGATCCGACCGCGCCCACTCCAGAAGTGCCACGCTCAGACCTGCAATGACGGCGGTCGCGGCAACCCGCGCTTCCTCGACGGCCACACCACGATCTGCCAGCGCATCGGTCAGTGCCGTGATAGTCGCACCGCTGCTGCGCTCCGCCGCGCCGCGCAAGGTCGCGGCCTCGGCGACGATCCGCAACCGGGTACGTAACGCTGCCGTGCCCTGCGCGTCGACTCCACTCCACGTCTGCCGGATGCCCTCGACCAGAGCGCGCATGGCTGGCTCGGCGGTGGGACGTGACCGCACGGCATCTGCGATCAACGGGTCATACGGGTCCGCCAGCAGTAGCGCTTCCTTCGTGGGGAAGTGTCGAAATAAGGTCATTTCACTCACCCCGGCACGCTCGGCGATCTGTGCCGTGGCGGTCGCGTCATAACCCTGCTCAGCGAACAGCTCCAGTGCGGCACGCGTCAGCATGTCATGCGTTCGCTCCCAGCGCCCCATAGCCGTAATGTTAGTAACTAACATTACGGAATTCAAGCGGAGGTGACCAAAGGGCGTCCGCGACCGAACACAGCAGCGCAGACTCGTCGAGGTCGAGGTCGACACGGAATTCGCCCGTCACAGATTGACTGGAATCAGCAGCTCCCACTGCCACTCATCTTTGGTATTCCGATCACGCTGTCCGTTGCCAGTGCAACCGGGCTGTGACGTCGTTACCAGCGGGTGCGCTGAGCGCGAGCTCTGTGCGATCGGCCGAGAGATCGACGTTGCGGGCAAGGATGCTGCCCGCGCCGAATGGCGTGGTGCCGACTCCGACGTGATGGATCACGGTGTCTGCGTCGACGGTGACTGTTCCGGCGTAGGCGCCCGGGAGCAGGCCGTCCGGTTGCTGGTCGGGAACCTGCAGAATTACCCATACCTGACCATCTGCGGTGTAGCGCAGCATTCCGGATACGTTGGGCTGGTCAAGGATTCGAACCCCGGTGGTTCCGGTGATCTCGATCCGGTGCAGGGTCCACGTTCCCACCAAATCAACGAAGCGCACGGCTGGTCCTCTCGGTTGATGAGGTCTATCTGTGAGAAGACTGCCAGGACGGAGAGACCGGGTCGATTACCTCGCAGCTACTCCGGACCGCCCAGTGGTGCGTCCGAGAACTCAGGTGCGCGGGCTCTCGACCGCGATTGTGACGGCTGCTAGTGGCCCACTGACGAGCATCTTCGCCAACTGCTTCTGGACTTCGCCACTCTCTCGATGAGATGAGGTCAGTGGCGGGTGCGGAGGTATTCGTCGTGTTCGCGGTCTTCGTGGTGGTAGCGCTGGGTGAGGGTGGTG
The DNA here is from genome assembly GCF_040680755.1 of Nocardia sp. NPDC051990. NCBI lineage: Bacteria > Bacillati > Actinomycetota > Actinomycetes > Mycobacteriales > Nocardiaceae > Nocardia > Nocardia sp. NPDC051990. The sequence goes on from NZ_JBFAXH010000006.1 coordinate 3,335, forward strand.
AGGCGGTGGATTTCGGCGGCCATGGCATGGGATTCGATGGGTTTGGCGATGATGGGGTCGCCGGTTTTCACGTAGTAGCGGCCGTCGGGGTAGTCCATCCACCAGAAGCCGCGGGTGGGGGTGGGGCGGGCGTCGAGGGCGGGGCCGGGGCAGATGGATATCTCACCGAAGGCGGAGCGGGGGCGCTGGAAGATGCGGTCCAGTTGGTCGATGGGGCCGAAGTCATGGGCGCGACGGATGTGGCGGTCGCGGTCGGCGGTGATTTCCGCGCGGCGGATTTCCAGCGGTGGGTGGGTGCCGGGTCCGCACGTGGGTAACGCGACCACCGCGAACCGGGCGACTTGTTCTGCGGCGCAATAGGTTACGACAACATCGCCGCCGGTGTCCGGATTCTGGCCGGGGAATTGGTGCAGGGCGGCACCGGCCTGAGCACGGACCGCGCCGTGGAACCGGTAGGTCTGCGATAGGTCGGCACCGCCGAAACCCTTCGACTCGACACGGACGTCCGGCTCGAGCAGTACCTCGATCGCACGTTCGAGCTCGGGCGAATACTTGGCGAGCAGGGAACTGACCGCGGCCTCCCGCTGGCGCTTCAGTTCATCGAAGTCGGCGATTTCGGTGCGATGGTGCAGCGGATAGGGCAGCCGGTCGCGACCGTATGCGGCCCAAAGCATTTCGAACTCGAGTCCGCTGAGCCTGTGCCTATCCACTCCATCGTCGCTGCCGATTGCGGTCCCACTGTCCATACCTACTGCGCCGCCTTCACCGATTACCATTTCCTGCGCTTATCCACTCTGTCGGCCCCGCCGACCGTCCTCACTCGGGGTGCTGCCGTGCACCGATTCGGTTGCCGCGCATGTTGCCTGAGTTGGGCTGCTGGTGTGCATTGATTCGCGCGCTACGTGTGTTGTCTCGGTTGGGATGCTGACGCGCACGGACGAACGTGCCGCGCATATTGCCTGAGTTGGGTTGCTGTCTCGCATCGATTCGCGCGCGGCGTGTGTTGCGCCGCGCGGGTTGCTGCCGTGCACGGAATCGCGTGCTGCGCGCGTTGTCTCGCTCGGATTGCTGCCACGCATGGACTCATGCACGGCGCATGTTGTCTCGGTTGGGATGCTGGTGCACATCGATTTGCGCGGCGCGCATGTCATTGCCTCGCGAATTCGTACGTGACGTGCGAATTGGGTTGCTAGGGAGCGACTTTGGGGTAATCGGGTGGGCACGGCGTTAGTAGCCGGTCGCACTGTCGGGGTCGGCGCCGATTACCGGGGGGACGGTCTTGGATCGGGAGTCCAGGCCGGTGAGTTCTTGGCCGTGTTCGGCGGTGATGAGGTAGTCGGGGATGCCCTTCTTGCGTTCGTCGTCGTTGGTCTTGTTCTGGCCGGGGGCACCCATGCCGGACATGCCGGAGCGGGCAGCTGTTCCGGCGCTCTGGCGGGCGGTGTTCGTGGCGGCCGTGGTTGTTGCGGTCCCAGGTGCGCCGGAGATGGTGCGGCCGGGGCTGCCCTGGGTGGTGCCGGGGATGCCGGTGGTTGGGCGGCCGGTGGTAGTCGGGCGGCCGGTGGTGGTTCCGATGCCGGGGCTGTTGAGGCCCGGGGTGGATAGGCCCGGGGTGGACGTGCTCGGCGTCGCGGTGGTGGGGGAAGCGGATTGTGTTGTCGCAGTGGTGCTCTGGGGGGTGGTGCTGGCGGCGGTGGTTGCATCCGGTGACGTCGCCGACGGGTTCGTGGATTGCTCGGTGCCCGTCGGCTGACCCGAACCCTGGTCGCCCGAGCCGCCCGAGCCGCCCGAGCCGTCGCCATCGGGGCCGGAGGTTCCGCCGCCATCCGAACCCGAAAGTCCCTGTGAGCCAACGGAATCACGCCCCGGTGGGACGGAGCCGGGGCCATCGATGATCGTCGGCGCGGTGGGCATGTAGGGGACGCCGGCATCGGTTTGCCCCGCGACCTGGCCGTAGACAGTGCGCAGGATTCTGCGCCCCTCTTGCTCGGCCTCGGTGCTGGTGTATTCGCCGGTCTTCATGATGCCGTCTTTGGGCAGTGTCTTCCCGGCGATATCCGGGCGTTCGGTCAGACCCGGCATCAATGCCTGGGTCTGCTCCAGGCCGGTCTTCATTTCCGCGAGCTTGAGACTGGTCAGCGTGGCCGCCTGTGCCAGCGGAATGGACTTGTCGTAGTAGTTGTTCACCGCTGTCACGGCGGCCTGGGCTGCGGCACCGGTCCATCCGGTGTGGCCGTGCTGGCCGGTGATGGTGCGTTCGAATTCGCGCTGGAAGAGATGGATGGTGCCGGTCAGCTCCAGGCCGATGTTCGCCCACGCGCTGACCGCGTCATCGACGAGTTTCGGCTTCATCGCCGAGACCGCGGTCTGCATTTGTTCGAGGGTGAGATGGTCGTAGCTGTCGGGGGTAGTGATGTGCGCTGGCTGTATCTCGCCGTCGAAACCGTTGTAGCCCGACTCGGTTTTGTAGATCCAGTCGCGGTCCCGGTTCCACTGCTCCTGCGCCTCGATGACCCGGCGCTGGTAGTCCTCGTAAGTCATTGTGGAGTCACCTGCGCAAATTGGGAGGCGTGGTCTTGGTCTTGGGCTACGAAGTTCGCAATCGCCTGCGCCACAACCTGCTTCACTGTTTCGACAGAGTCGATGTGCTGTTTGATCACCGCGTCTAGTGACCGATCGGTCCCGGTAGCGGTTTCAGAGAACTTCTTCTCCAGAATCTTGCCGGAGTTGAACGAGCCGAACCCCGAAATGTCGCCAATGACACCGATCTTGTCGAGCACCGCATTCAGCCGGTCAAGGTGGTCATCGCAGACCTTGTCCAAGCCTTTCCCAACTTCGGGGTCTAGTGATAGCTCGCCTGCGTTAGCCTTATCAAGGAGTTTTGTCCATTCGTAGGGATCTACGCCGTTGATCATTCCCCCTCCTTCAGCGTTGCGGTAGGTAGTCGGTCAAGGCATCGCTCAGGCGGCGAACCTCGCTGCACGGTTCCGTGGCACCGGAACCAGCAGATCCATACCTGTTCTGCACTTTGAAGGTGGCTATGCCATACGGCATCTCGACACTGATGTAGCAAACAAGGTCGCGCACAGCTCCGGTATTGCGATACTGAACAGCCGGGCGGGAACCGACTGTCGTGGACGTGAAATCCACATAGTCAGTGCGTTGCCTGACCTCATCCACTTTGTGCTCCGACGACATGATCGTAAAGCTGTACGTCTTCGGCCCCGACAGCCAGCTGCATACCTTCCAGCCTGCGAAGTCGACTCCAGCGACGGTGTTGTCCTTGCTGGCGGTGTTCAGTCCGAGCGCTGAGATCGCGGAATCGGGTATGTCGCAGGGGTTCCAGATCGCTGCTTCGGGGTCTTTCGACGTCGTGGCGGTTGCCGTCGTACTTGCCGATGCGCTCGTCCTGCTCGGCGTCGGAGCGCTATCGCCTGAGTTGGTATTGCATCCAGCAACTGCCAGCGCAGCGCCGAGGATCAGTGCCGCAGCACGCGGCGTCTTCGCTGTACCGACCATCTGCGAACCCCTTCGCTGCCACCCGTCCCGAGGGTCCACACGCATCCCCCGCTGACCCGCAACCCTACCGGCTAGCGCGGAACACCGGCAATGAGATCCGGGTAATGATCAGACACTGAAAGCCTCCCGCACTCACATCGTGCGGGAGGCTTCGTATCGGTCACTCAGGACTGGTTGAACTGCCCATCGGCGACGGCGGTGGTAAAGGCATCCCACTCACCGCCGCCGAACACCAGCGCCGGGCCGTCCGGATTCTTGGAATCCCGCACACCGACAGTGCCGCAGGAAAGGAATGCGACCTCGACACAGTCCTTTGCAGCCGAGCTGCGGGTGCTCTTGAACCAGCGTGCTTTTGACAGGTCGGTGTCGTGCTTGTCGGTCACGTGGCGTACTCCCTTGCTAGCTGCCGAAGAAGACTTCGGCTCGCTGTCTCATCCAGCGCTGCGCGCCGGATCGCTTCATGAGCCACATGGTAGCGCTCGACGTCGTCCTGCTGTTCCAGATACAAATCGCCAGTGAGGTTTTCGAGATACACAATCGATGGCTCGATTGGTTGTCTCGTTGTGTCCATCCCGAACTCGATTACGGTGAACAGCCCAACCGGGTCGCCCAGCGGGATGCCTGCTGAGAACGGCAGAACCTGGAGTGTGATGTTCGGCAGCGTCGACATGTCGGCAAGGTGTCGCATCTGCGCCGCCATGACTCTACGATTGCCGACCACACGGCGGAGTGCACACTCGAGCAGGACGATTATCAACTCGGTTGGTTTGCGTTTACGAGTGAGGATTCGCTGCCGCCGCTGTTTCAGCTCGACGCGCCGCTCGATTTCTTCGGTCGAAGCCTGTGGGAAACCCCGTCGCAGCATCGCGCGCGAGTAGTCCGGCGCTTGCAGCAACCCCAACACAACACCTGGTGCATATGAAGTCAATCGCCGTGCCGCGGCCTCCAACCCCACATAGACATCGAAGTCTTCCGGGATCAACTTCCCGTACTCATGCCACCAACACTTCCCCGATGCCTGCTGCGCCAACCCCAGCAGCCCTGCCGTAACCACCTCTTCGGCGTCGTATACCGCGCACAGCTGTCGAATATCGAGCAGCCGTATCCGACTCGACTGCCCGGTCTCCAACCGCTGCAAGGTCGTTGTACCGCGTTCGATCAGTTGCGCCGCCGCGGGCATGGTCAGCCCGGCCTGTAAGCGCAGGTCACGCAGATGGCGTCCCAGTTGTCGTCGTGGCACTGTACTTCCAGAGTCCGTCATGGCCCCCTACCTCAGTTTTTCGGAAACGAGTGTGATGAGTACGCGGATGTACCGATCCGCGGACACGGAACTTGTCCTCGCCTTTCGGCGCGATTCGATTGCAGACCCCATGTAGACGCTGACTCCTCCGCCTGTCGCGTGCTGTGCTGTTGCCGCGCCCGGCCGGAGAGCCGTAGGAAACTAGAGAAACCTATTGGATCACAACGGATTGCCGCTTATCCGTAAATTCGGCCGGACGCACCGAATTCATCGACAGAATCGAGGCAATCCGATGGATCACCGGGGATGGCAGTGCATCCCGAGGTTCGGCCGGGCGCATCCGAAGGCACCGAGGCGAATCGGGAATCCCATGGGCCACTTCGCGATCGTCCATGCGATCCGCCCGCGCATTCCGAGATTTGGCCGGGCGCATCAGAGCGCACTGAGGCGAATCGGGAATCTCGTGGCCCATAGCGTGATTGCCGATGTGGTCCGGCCGCGTGCGCACCGAGGATGTCCTTGCTGATCGAACCGTTGCCGACGAAGGGGGAGGTGTTGCGCGCCTGCCGTGGCGTCGAGCACGCCGGGCACCCGCTCCTACACGCCGCCTATGAACTCACCGGCCTGCACGAAAGTCGGCTCGCCGACGGTTGTCGGGTCGATGACATCGATTGCGGGAGAGCGAAATTAGTGCGCCAGATCAATCATTGGGTCCATGCGCACCTGCCGCCCGCGCACGGCAGTGCCTCGGTGCACACCGAAACACTGGGCGCGGTGATCGACCGGCTCGCCCAATACACCGCCACCGCCTACGCCGCCTTGGCGAGCGCGACCGACAACGACCTCGGCGACGCCTGGGAGGCACTGGCCGAATTGGCCATCGGCTACGAGGATTTGGCGGACGAGGTCACCACGGGCCGTCGCCGCCTCCCCGGCGGCCCGTGACCCCGCCACTCCTCCTCGCCGCGCCCCGAAGGGCTTCGGCTGCCGAGGACCGAACAACTACAGGTCACGGCCGAAGAACTGGACCGCCCCCGCCCGCCGGTCCGCGACGAGTGGAAGCCGACCCGCGCGAGGAATTCGAGAAGTTCTGCACCCGCACGATGACCTTGATCGGCCATGTCGGGGTCTACCCAATGGGCAGGCCCGACAACCGTCACACATACGGCCGCAAGGACTTCCAGATCAACGACGTCGAGAAGGACGGCCGCTGCATCGCAGCGCCGACCCCGTTCATCGGTCGGGCCGGTCGCTGGGAGTGCCTGATATCAACGTGTCCAGTGAAACGTCAGAACAGGGACTGGGCGTCCGCGGCGATCATGAAGCCGTGCTTGCCGTTGTCACAGCGGACGCCGGATTCCATTGAGGTGCAAGCCATGGAACGGACGATAATGGTCTGGCCGTGTTCGAGTACTTTGCCGCCGCCAGTGGTGCCGCCGTTCGGCGGTTGGCCGACGAAGACGCCCTGGTTCAGGCAGAGGTAGCGGGCCTCGCCGCTGTAGCCGACATCGGTCGCTACGGCGCGGTCCGGTTGCGAACCGCAGTTGGTCAGTTCGGCGGGTACCACCGAGGCGTGTGCGAGCTGGCAGCCGACGCCGAAGCCATTGGCATTGATGAAGCCGCACATGATATTTCCGTCCGGCGACTGGAAGTAGAACTTGTCGCCCTGTTGGTAGTCGCGCGCGTCGACATTCGCATCGTCGCGGTTCGGTAGCGCGCTTGCCACCGGCATGCCGATCTCGCCGTATCCGGCGAGTGCGCCTGTCACAGCGACCGCCGCGATCGCCACAGCCATTGCCTTAATGAACGTCCTCCCAATTCGATTCACCCACTCCGTCGATGCCCGCCACCCGGTCGTTACTCCAACTAGGCGAGAACGTCTTCCTCGGTCGCGACGATGTTGGCGCCGGGGCCGTTCTCGGCGTCCTCGCCTTTCCTGCGCCGCATCAGCACGAGTGCGAGGCCCGCGCCGAGCAGCCCGACGATGCCGCTGACAGCGAGGGTGCCTTGCACACCCGAGGCCGCCGCAGCGCGAATCCCGTCGTTCAGCGCCGCCCGGAACTCAGGCGCGACCTGCTGCAACAGCACAGCCGACTGACCGCCACCCACCGCCCGTGCTGCCGATCCGGCGTCCGGCACCGAGTGGTCGGCGAGCACGTCTTGCGCGCGAGCGGTGAATACGCTGCCCAGCAAGGCGATCCCGAGTGCGAAGCTGAGCTGCTGTGCGGTGTTCAATGCTCCGGTGGCCATGCCTGCCCGATGCCATGGAACTGTCGCCATCGCAGCAGACCCCAGCGTCGCTGTGGCGAGGCCGACTCCGAGCCCGATTACCAGGAACCCTGGTATCAGTGCGACCCAGCTGGATTCGCCGTGCGTCAGCACCGCGCCGAGCACGCCGCCGACACCGACAGCGCAGAGACCCCAGACGATGATTCGGCCGCGGTTGTCGCCGTGCAGATACCTACCGATTCCGCCGGACACCAGAAATGCCATGACGGACAAGGGAAGACCGACCAGACCTGCCTGGATCGGACTCATGCCGAGCACTGACTGCAGCCAGATCTGGGTGTACATCAGTGCACAGAACGACGCGAAGAAAAGGGCGGCCGCGGCAACCAGCACGCCGGCGAATACGCGATCCCGCAACAGTGCGAGGTCGAGCATCGGTTGCGCCACACTGCGTTCCACCGCGATGAACACGAGCAACGCCGCGACCGCGACCGCGATCAGCCACCACGTGACGGCGTTCGACCAGCCGTGTTCGTTTGCCCGAATCAGCGCGTACGTACCAGATCCCGCGAACACGGTAAAGGCCGTCATGCCCGCCCGATCGACCCGCCCACCATGGCGTTCCCCATCGGTGAGCACCCACCAGCACAGCGCGATGGCCAGCACACTCACCGGCAGGTTGACGAAGAAGATCGATCGCCATGATGCGACATCGGTGAGGATGCCACCGATGATCGGCCCGAGGGCGCTGGAGGCGCCGGCGACGGCACCCCACACCCCGTAAGCCGCAGCACGGTCGCGTCCGTCATACGCGCCGTTCAGCAGCGCGAAAGCGGTACACGACATGGCGGCCGCGCCGACACCCTGCACCACCCGCGCGACGATGAGCACGGCGGAATTCGGCGCCAGCCCACAGACCATCGACGCGGCAGCGAACAGGAACAGTCCTGCGAGGTAGGCGCGCCGATGGCCGATCAGGTCGGCGATCGAGCCTGCGCCGAGCATCAGCGCTGCCATAGCGATGGCGTAGCCGTCGACGACCCATTGCAACGAACTGAATGAAGAGCCCAGGTTGTTTCGGATATCAGGGAGCGCGACGTTCACGATCGTGACGTCGGTGAGCAGCATGAATGTGCCTAGACACACAGTCAATAGGGGCAGCCATTTACGCAAGAACGTTGTCCTCTCGAAATCGGGGTGGAATCGGCGTCGAGTATCGGAGGCGGTAGCGGCGGTGGTCGCGCGCGATCGGTGTCGGCGTAGATTTCCTCCGTCATGAGGCCGTTGGAGATACGCAAAAGTGCGACCTTGGATGAGTTGGATACGCGGATCGTGCACGCGCTCCAGCTCGAGCCCCGGGTTGCGTTCACTCGAGTCGCCGCGGAGTTGGGGGTCGCGGAGCAAACCATCGCCAGGCGCTACCGGCGGATGCGCCGTGATGGCGTGGTCCGGGTCATCGGCGCCGTCGACTCCCGCGCAGTCGGCGAGGACGACTGGATCATCCGGGTACGTTGCCGCCCTGACGGCGCGTTACAGGTGGCCGAAGCGCTGGCACGCCGTGACGACGCGGCATGGGTCAGTATCGCCGCGGCGGGGGCCGAGGTCACCTTTTCCTTGCATCCACGCAGCCAGCGGGATCGAGACGACCTGCTGGTGCGGCGATTGCAACGCAGCGCGCCAGTGCACGATGTCACTGCGGCGATGGTCCTGCACCGGTTCGTCGGTCCCGACGTCATCGATTGGCGCGGTCGACAATTCGCGGCACTTGGTAGCGATAACAGTGAAAGTTCCACTGCCCTGGTCGAACTCGAAGATAGCCAACCGCACCTGCGTGACGACGATCGTCGGCTGCTCGAGTTGCTCGCCAAGGACGGGCGCACCAGTTACGCGGTGCTGGCGCGGTCCACCGGCATGAGTGTCGGTCGTGTGATGCGTCGGATCGCCGACCTGCAAGCGGCAGGCGTTCTGTATTTCGATCTCGATATCGCACCGGCCGTAGTGGTACCGAGAATGGCGGCTTTCCTCTGGCTCCGTGTCACGCCCACGCGACTCGATGCCGTGGGACGCGCGGTCGCCGAGCATGGCGAAACAAGCTATGCCGCAGCTGTTACCGGACCATTCAACATCTTCGCGGTGCTGGCGGCCGGAAGTTCTGAGGAGCTATATCGGTACGTGACCACCAAGATGGCCACGCTCGACGGTGTGCACAGCTTCGAGCTCACGCCGGTGTTACAACGGCTCAAACAGGCGGTAGCTCGCACAGCCGACGGCAGGCTGATCCACCCGGAACCGGCAACCAACAGAGCCAGCGCACCACGCCGCCGTTGACCGCTGATGATCGCCCAATGCACGCCTCATACGTTGCCACGAGTGGCCGATGCATCCGGTCCGGCGGTCAGGAGCTGGTGCTGATACCGATCCGCGGATACGAAACTTGTCCTCGCCTTTCGGCGCGATTCGATTGCAGACCCCATATAGACGCTGACTCCTCCGCCTGTCGCGTGCTGTGCTGTTGCCGCGCCCGGCCGGAGAGCCGTAGGAAACTAGAGAAACCTATTGGATCACAACGGATTGCCGCTTATTCTGACAACAGTCGTTGAGTTCCTCGCTGTCAGCACCAGGGCAGGCGCAGCGCTTCGAGATCCGGTGCCGCCTGGAGCGCATCGATCAGCTCGGTCGGGCCAGCCACCTTCGTGCCGCAAAGGTCCCAATCGGACCACGTGATCCAAGATCGGTCGGCGGCCCACATATTCGAGGGTGAGCCAACGCCGCTGGGGTGGTTGTAGAGGTCCGCGGCGCCGCCGAGGGGGCCTGAGACAGTGACGCCGGTGTCGAACTCACCGCTGACCGCCGGGCCGAAGTAGGCGACGCACGGGGTATCCGCACCGGTCGGGGACCACGCGATCAGAACATTGATGAGCGTGTGCCACGACTCCCGATCGAGGGAGCCCTCGGCGGGCGGACGGATACTCACCGGCCAGCTCTTGTTTGGGTGCGCGCCGGACAGACTGCGGTAACTGGGGTATTCGCCCTTGGCGACCGCCGGCTCGTCCAGCCGAGTCGCGAGCTCGGTCCAGCGCAGCCTTTTCCAGCCCGGTCCGGGGTGCTCGGAGCGGCCCAGTTCGTTTCCGATCAAGACCGACTCGGCCTCGAGGTCGAGGCCGGGGACTATCGTCGGCTCCTCGAGTCCGGCGGCCAGTCGCTGCTGCCTCTGTTCGTGGTAGGTGAGCTCTGTTGCGCCCGAGTCATGCTCGTACATCGCATGCAGCAACCACGCCGCGTCGGGCCGCGAGTCGATCTTGTACCCGCACCACCCGAGATCGGTTTCGGGCGTACCGAGCCACGAAACGAGGTCCCGATCGGCGATAGTCCAGTTCACAGCAGGTGAGCGTACCCAGCGTGAATCACCAATTCTCTGTCGCAGTGATGGCCGATGAAACCGAGACATTGGCCAGATTGATTGAGACTCTCAACTCCACTGTGTCTCAGTATTTCTCGCCAGCGAAGAATACTGTCCGGGATTGGACTGCGTGCTGGCAGGCGCGTCGGACCGAGTCGTTCTCATCAGCCTGCGGACAGGTAATCGAGTCGTGGCCTCCGTCGCGTGTGTGGTGGGATCTGTGGCGTGAATCCGCCGGTACTGCTATTTCTCGGTGAGGAGCACCTCACAGGCCGGCTTCGAGCTCCGCGGCCCGCCGCAGGTCGTCAGCCAGTTCCGGACAGCTGACCCCCGCTGCCTTGGCGCGGGCCAGCAGTTCCTGGGCGAGGTCCGACTCACCTTGGCGGACCGCCACGTCGGCCCGCAGCACCAGCAGCTTCACGAGCTGGACCGCGGTCGGCTCCTCGTCGGTCCGATGCAGCGCCCGGTCCAGGACCTTGACCGCCAGCTTCAGGTCCTGCTTGGCATCAGCGAACAGCGAGCCCATGTGGATCGCCCGGTCGAACGTCCCCTGCGGCAACGGACGGTGCCGCTGGTCCTCGCTGATGGGCTGGGCGACCTGAATGGTGTTGCCACCGGGATCGGTCAGCAGGAACTGTCGGACCCCGTAGCTCATGTCCTTCAACGAACCTACCCGCGGAACTCCCTGGGTGGGCACCGACCCGAAGGCCTCCTGCAGCCCCTCGGTGAAGACCGCATACAGGTAATCGACGTCATCGGTGTCGATCAGGCAGCCATGCGCGCTGGATACCGGATCGAACTCCTTGTCTCCGTAGAAGTTCAGCTCGATACCCTCGCGCTGCACGCTCAGAAACTGGTACGGCGTCGTCTGCCGGAACGTGATCTCGAACCCCAATGCGGTGTAGAAGTCGGCCACCGGCTCGACCGACCGGGCCATCAGCCTGGGAATCGCTTTCTCAGTCATGCCCTCCGACGGTAGAGATCGACTTCTCCGCACGCACATGAAAGTGAGAACCCCGACTTTCCCTGGTCATCCGCTGGTCAGTGCTATCTGTGGGCATCCAATGCGGTCGACATGACGTTTCATCGGGCGGCAACAAGATCATCGGTGACGCGTTCTGCTCCAAGATCCCCTAAGGGGCCGCGTGTGGTTCCCTCAACTCAACAGCGAACTGCGCGAACGCCTTCGGGACTGACGCGCGTCACTTACCGAGCGGCATGGACTTCAAGAAGGACAGCTTCTGATCGTCGTTGGAGCGGGTGTTGTACCGGATGTCCACCGTGAACCGGTTGCGGTCGGAATCCATGCCGAATCCGGCGTAGATCTCGCTGCGGTATTCGTCGGCGTCGGAGAAAACCAGCTTCATCGGTTCGGGAAGGTCGGGGTGGATTTCGGTGCGCAGCTGTTCGTGCGTGTACAGCGCGTTGCCGCCTGGGAGCCGGATATCCTGGTCCGCGGCCTCGGCAGTGTCGAAATAGCGCAGAGTGAGGGAGAAATCCTCGTTCGCGCTGACGCAGTCGATGATTGCCTTCTGACTTTTGTCGTAGTTCTTCTTGCAGGTGGTGTCGTGCCAGCCGGGCTGTTTCGGCTTGCCGGGCACCAGCTTCGGGAAGGCAGCGGCGATACGTTGCTCGTCACTGCTCCAACGGGGACTCATCGAATCGTAGGCGACGTACCCCACAAACAGCGTAACCGTCACAATGGTTACCAGTTCGATGATTAGAGCGCGGCGACCGCGGGCCTTGCGCGGGGGTGTCGCTGGGAACGGGGCGCCGGGGATCTCAGTGGACGGAATTGCTTCTGCCGGAAGTGATCCGGGTGGAGTCAGCGTCGAAGGCATGGCCGCGGCAGGGGTTTGCGCAACCATAGGTGACCCGGCGCCGACTATCGTGGGCGGTGCCGTGAAATGCTTCGCCGTCGTGGCTTGCTGCGATGCGGTCGGATACCCCTGCACCACAATGGTTTCCGTCGTGCGCGTAGTTTCTGCCGGCGTCCGGCCCTGCAACGCATCTTGCACGGCCGCAGCGAATTCCACGCAGCTGCCGAACCGCTGCTCGCGCTCCTTGGCCATGCCCTGGGCCAGCACCTGATCCAGCGCGGGCGGTAGGTCGGGGCGGAATCGGCTCAGTGGCGGTGCCGGCATGCTCAGGTGTCCGGCGATGACCTGCGCGGGATGTTCGGCATCGAAGGGCGTGCGGTGGGCCAGCAGCGTGAAAAGCGTGCAGGCCAAGGAATATTGGTCGGTGCGATGGTCTACTTCGGAGCTGGCCAGCTGTTCGGGCGCGGCGAAAGCGAGGGTGGCCGTGACAGTTCCAGTCGCGGTGACCTGGGAGGTGGCGCCCAGTACCCGCGCGATCCCGAAATCGGTGAGCACCGGGCGTTCCTCGAGCCCGGTCTCCGGGGCGGCGAGCAGAATGTTCGCCGGTTTGATGTCGCGGTGCAGCACTGAGCGCGAGTGCGCGTAGTCGAGCGCGGCGGCGCAGCCGGTGAGGATCCGCAGCACTCGCTCGATGGTCAGTTGATCCGGTGACAGTTGCGCGGCATCGGTCCCGTGGATGTACTGCATGGCGATCCACAGCTGTTCGTCGTGGATTCCGCGATCGTAGATCCCCACGATTCCCGGATGTTCCATGCGGGCAACGACACTGGCTTCCTGCTCGAAGCGGCGGCGCATCTCCGGGTCGGCACAGACCTCCCGATTGAGCAGCTTGAGCGCGAGCTGCCGCGGCAGCCGCGGATGCCGGGCCAGATACACCGAGCCCATGCCGCCTCGGCCCAAAACCCCCTCGATAGCGAAGTCAGCGAAGGTCGATCCGATGTCAAGTTGAGCCATCAGCTCCCCCTTCCTACACGCAGTGCGTCGCGAGCATATCCGAATGCGGTCCTGCCAAGTGCCCCGGTTGAGCCTGTCCGCGATCGGCTTGCCCAATACACCGCCACCGCCGACGCCGCCCTGGCGAGCGCGACGGACAACGACCTCGGCGACATCTGGGAGGCGCTGGCCGAATTGGCCATCGGCTACAAGGATTTGGCGGATGAACTCGCCGCAGGCCGTCGCCGCCTCCCCGGCGGCCCATGAACCCGCCACTGCGGTTGCCACGCCTTGACGGGCTTCGGCGGTCGCAGAACATGATCCACCGCTCTGAACACCGCACCCTGATGAGGTTCGGCTGTCGAGGGTCGCGCCCGGATCAACGGCTACTCGATCGTGCCCGATCCGCACCACCTTGGCTCGATGCCGACCACCCCGTGCACGAGATCGAGGATCTCGTGCAGGAGTTCGCCAGCGCTGTCAGCGATGGTCAGGTAGCGCGCACCGGCACCGCCGAAACTGTCAGTGCCACCGCGTATTATCACTCACCGAGGCTGAGGCAGCTCAGCGTCTGCATGGCCTCGCGCTCTATGCGTGAAAGATCACCGAGGATGCTGCCTGCCTGTACGAGGCACTGCGTATCGCCTGATTCCCCGGCCTTTGTGATCAGTGCTGCTACTCCGGTCCATAGGGTGGCTGCTTCGGTATACAGCCTGTGGCCGGTGCGCAGGTGGTGGTTGTCGAGTAGTCGGGTGCATTCGGCGAGGAAGTCGCGGTAAAAGTTGCGGAACAGGGCGCCGCCGGTGCCTGCCCTCTCCATCAAGAGGGCAGCCTGCGGTAGGTCCCGCTGCGGGTTGTCGGTCCGCTGGAGCCAGGTGTGCACCAGCTTGCCGGCCTTCTCGATGCCTCGGTGGCCGAGGTTGGCGATGGGTGGGTTGAGGAAGGCGTCGGCGCAGGTGGTGATGGCCGGAATGATCAGCTCCCGTAGCGAGGGCAGGCCCTTCGGAGCGGTAAGGGTGAAGGACCGGTGCTTGGCGGTCATCGGGCCGCGCGCGGCCCTGGCCTGGGCGAGGCTGGTCAGGCTGGTGACTACTGTTCCGCCCTGCTGGTCGGTGTCCACCAGGTAGGCGTCGTGGTCGTCGTAGCCGTACATGGCCACGACGTGACCGCCGAAGTGCACCTTCGATGTGAAGTAATCGAGGTGGTAGCTGTCGAGCTGTAGGCCGATAGGGCGTCCGGCGTCGATGGGGGCGGCCACGTTCTCCCAAGCCCTGCGGGCGGAGGTGGTCTCCTGGACGAGTAGCTCCAGCCCGAGTCTGGTGGCGAGGTTTCTGGTGAGGTCGAAGGGCTTGACTCGTCCCCCGAGGAAGGGGAAGCCCATGCTCTTGCTGTCCCAGTAGATGAAGGACAGGCCGGAGCCGAGGCCGAAGAGCATGGGCTCGGGCAGATCGATTCCCTGGTGCCGCAGCAGCACTGCCAAAGCTGTCGTCTCGCAATGCTGTGTACCGGGGGCATCAATGTGAATCACTCGGGTCATGCCATGCCTTTCTGGACAGCGATCATCTGCTCTTCTCGTGGGGCGTCCCTGCCTATCTGGTGAGACTGCCTACCCGGCGAGAATGCCTACCCGACGAGTCGAGCCGCACGGGCCGGCGCTTGCTGGGTGAGTCCGCATCCGTGGATGGTGACCAACGAGCGTTGCGATCATGGTGGGCCCTCCCGTGGCGGGAGAGTCCAGTGCCGTATCCATTCGCCTCGGGGCCGGCCTCGCGAGAAAGGCTCGCCCAATTCGGGGAGATTCGGTTCTCAGTGCCCTACCGACACCAAGGTGTTTACCCCGACATCGAAGGGCATGACCGGCGCGTTGGCGCGGGCGCGTGCTTCCGCACCCGATTCCAGGTGTACGTGCATCTCCAGCAGCATCCGGTCGGCGTGAAGCATCCGGTCGGCGCGATCCAGCTCTACCGGCTGCGCCGCATCGACAACACGCTGTGACCTACCGCGCCCGGCCAGCCGGGGTTTGTTGTTGATGCGTCTGGGGTGGTGGTCACTCAGCCGAGATTGACCGTCACCTTGCCCGCGATATGCTCCAGATCATTGCGTTGGGGATAACTTTCGTCGGTCGGGTCGATCGAAACCTCGACCCGACCAGGTCCCGGCCCCATACCCATGCCGGTGATCACACCATCCGGCTGCTCGAGGACACCGTTCTCATCGACACGGTCCGACTGTCCGCCGGTGCTCCCGGAATCCAGGTTCCGCCACCGCACGGCGATACGAAAGGCTCCGCAGGACTCGCCGGTGCGGGTGATCGACACCTTGACGGCGAACTCACCCGACCTCGGCTGGGGCGTGGTCGAGGCATTGATGATCGCGGCGCAGTTCGTGCCGGGAATCCGCGTCACGGTCGGGGTGAACGGGACGGAAGGGTCCCCGGTACCGGCCGCGGCGGGCCCGGTCAATCCGATGACCGCGCCGACCGTCGCCGCCGCGATCACCCAGGTCCGAACCGAAAACCGATTAACAAGAACTCTTTTCAGGCTCATGCCCAGATAGTCGGCTTCATCGCGAAACACGTTAGCGGCCACATCGGTAGAGATTCGGTAACGATAACCCGAGAGTTGTTCCAGCACAGCATAGTTCGATAGGCAAGCCCCGAGATATCCGGTCACGCCGACGTGCATCCCGATCGACAGCCGGATAGCGTGCACCTTGACCTCGGGTCAAGGTCAAGCGTGCGAACTCCGCGGTTCGCTGCCCGCCATCCACCGATCCCCGACCCCCAATCGGACAGTTCATTCCCTAGCGGCTATCCACGTCACAGGATCTCGGTCCTGTAACGAACCGAAGTTGTTTTTCGACAGTATCTCGGTCGGTCCGATCGGGCTGCCAGATCCACAGTTACCTTGATCCAGTGAGGAACCCACACATGAGATATCGCTTGTCGCGCAACTCGATTCGCATCACCCTCGGCACTGTTGCGGTCGGCGTCGCCCTCGTCGCCAGCGGCGCTACCGCCTCGGCGGATCCCTTATCCCTCGACCCCGCACCCACGCCCGCCGCGGCGTCTCCGGTCGGGTCCGGTGGCACCGGCTCGGCCGGCAGCGGGTCCGCCGGCGGATCGATCCTCTGCTGGCTGGTTAACCCCAGCCCAACCTGCCAGCTCTGAGCGGACTGTGTAGAAACTGATCGTTTGAGCTGGTGAGTGGCGAAATCGGCTTTTCCCGTGCGAGGGAGGGGTTATGGCGATTCCGTCACTTCCAGGACTGTTTCCGCCAGCCCGCGAGCCACGAACGCGGTCGCCTTGCTGGTCGAGCATTCCCAGCCCAGGATCCGCTCGGCGTACTGAGCAGTGGCGTAGGGCAGCGGTTCGCCCGCCAGGTTGAGACGGTGTACACGAGGGCTTGAACTGGTTTGCCCATGGAGCCCGATCGACGGGCACGGTCAGCCGGTGCTGTCGCGGATGAGTAGGCCACGTTCGAGGGCGACGACGACGGCGTGGGTGCGGTCACTGACATCGAGTTTGGCGAAAATGCGGAGCAGATGGGTTTTTACGGTGGCTTCGGCGATAACGAGTCGTTTGCCTATTTCGAAATTGGACAGGCCGTCGGCCACCGCGTTGAGGACATCTGTTTCCCGTGCGGTGAGTGCGGGCTGTGTGGGTTGGCGCAGGCGAGCCATCAGGCGTTGGGCGACCCGCGGTGAGAGTACGGTTTCGCCGCGGGCGGCAGCATGGATGGCGGCGACCAGCTGTTCGCGGGAGGTGTCCTTGAGCAGGTAGCCGATGGCGCCAGCCTCGACCGCCCGTTCGATTTCCGCGTCGGTATCGAAGGTGGTGAGAATCAGTACCCTGGTGCGGCCACGCCGGGCGATTTCGGCGGTGGCGGCCACACCATCCAGCACCGGCATGCGCAGATCCAGCAGTGCCACATCGGGTTCGAGCCGATCGACGAGTTCGACCGCGCCGCGGCCGTCATCCGCCTCACCGATAATGCTGATGCTCGGTTCCGCGGCGAGCAGGGCGATTACGCCGGCGCGCATCACCGTGTGATCGTCGGCAATGATTATCCGCGTTGGCCTTTCGGTCATTTCGAGAGTTCCTCGGGTGCGGGGGCGGAGGCCATGATCCGGGTGCCCGCGCCGGGTGCACTGGTGACGGTGAGTTGCCCGCCGAGTTCGGCCAGGCGTTGGCGCATACCGTGCAGGCCGAACCCGTGCGCCTCGGCCGGGCTGAAACCGCTTCCATCATCGGTGATTTCGAGCTCGATGCCGTGCGGCGAACGGGTCAGTACCACACCCACTGTGCTTGCCGCGGCATGCTTGCGCACATTGGCCAGCGTTTCCTGGGTGCAGCGCAGCAGGGCGATCCGGGTCGGCTGGTCGCAGTCCACGTCGTCGAGTTCGGCGTGGACGGTGAGCCCGGTGTCCTCCCGGAAGCGGTCGACCGTGCGGCGCAGCAACTCCGCGAGAGCAGCGGCGGCAACCCCGGCGTGTGGCTCGGCGCTCACCAGAATGCGTGCCTCGGTGAGGTTTTCGCGGGCGGTGCGTTCGATGGAGCGCAGTTGCTCGGCCGCCCGGTCCGGTGCGGTGTCGAGCCCCTCGCGTGCCGCCTGCGCCAGCACGACGATAGAGGCCAAGCCCTGGGCGAGGGTATCGTGGATTTCCCTGGCGATTCGCGCGCGTTCCTCGGTGGCACCCTGGCGTTGATGTGCCTCGGCCAGCCGGGCCCGTGTCTGCGCGAGCTCTGCGCTCAACCGGCGGGCCCGCTCGTCACTGTGCCGGACAACCCGGTACATCCACAGCCCGATCAGCAGGCCGCCCACACAGCCGAGGAACGTGAAGGCGACATTGCCGGTGACGAAGTCCTGCCTGATCACGGCACCGGCCAAGCTGGCAACGCCACCGGCGACGGTGTAGGCCGCCGCCGGTCGCGGGCCCGAGGTATGGATCCAGAACATCGGCAGCGACACGATGTAGAACGCCGCGCCGCCCTCCAACAGACAGGACAGCACGCCGAGCGCCACGATGAGCAAAGCCAGGAAGGTGCCTTGGTGCACCAGCGGATTGCGGGGCAGTAACGTCAGCGCTGAGTAAGCGGCGGCCAGCGCACTCACCAACGCGATCGTGCCGACCTCCGTCGCGACGCCGCGGTCCAGTACCGCGACCACCGGCGGGCACAGACCGAATACCACCCACGTCGCCACATACCATCGGAGCAGCGCGCGCGTCCGCTGGGGGATGGCAGGAGGCGGAGCCGACGGGGTAGGTGAATGCAGCGGTGGCAGTTGGTCCATTTCCTTCAGCCTACGGTTGCGTGTGCGCGATCGGCTGGGCTGTCGGCGGCGGTTACCGGACGTTTCGGCCACCAGCAGCGATCACCGAGCACCAGCAGCAGTGCGGGCAGGATCAGCATCCTGATCACGAACGCATCGAGTAGCACCGCCACCGCCAGCGCGAACCCCATCTGCTTCATCTCGATGATGTGCAGTGGGATGAAGGCCGCGAAGACCGTCACCATCACCATGGCGGCGCTGCTGACCACACTCGCCGAACCACCGATACCGTCGAGCACCGCCCGGCGGGTGGGCATTCCCGCGCGCACCGCCTCGGCGATCCGGCTGATCACGAACACCTGGTAGTCCATCGACAGCCCGAACAGGATCACGAACAGCAGTAGCGGCACGCGCGAGCCGATGGTGCCGGTCGAGGTGAAATCGAGCAGGCCCTCGGCACAAGTGTGCTGGAAGGTCAGGGTCAGCAGGCCGAGCGCGGCGGCGGCGGAGAGCAGGTTGAGCACCACGCCGATCAGGCCGAGCACCACCGACCGGAAAGCCCATATCGTCAGTAGAAAGGTCACCAGCAGGAGAGCGCCGATGACCAGTGGCAGTTGCTGCTTCTGATGCTCGGGGTAATCGGCGGAGCGGGCGATATCGCCGGTCACCGCCGACTCGGCATCGGACAGTGCGCCGACGGTTTCCGGGACGTATGTACCGCGCAGTCGTTCCAGCGACTTCTTTGCCGCGTCCTCGCTGACATAGTGCGGCACCGCCAGTTCGAGCAGGCTGACCCGCTGGTCCGGTGAGGTGCGCAGGTCGGCTGTGCCCGCGAGTGCCGGGTCCGCCTGTGCGCGGCGGGCCAGTTCGAGCAGCGCGCCGGTCACCTCGCCCGCCCGATCGGGCTCGGCGACCACCACCACCTGGTGCATCGACTTCAGTTGCGGGAAGGACTGATTCAGCCGGTCGTAGGTTTGCATGGCCGGGATGACGCGCGGATGGGTCTCCCGGCCCATATCGGTCAGCTCGAGGCCGAGCAGTGGCGCGCCCGCGGCGAGCATGGCGAGTACCGCGACCACCAGGGTGGCGACCGGATGCCGGGTGGCCGGGCGCAGCATGGCCGCGCTGATCCGGCCCGGTCGGGGATTCGGTGTCCTGTGGTGCCTATGGGCGGCCCGGCGGTCGGCCCTGGTGCCGAGCACGGTC
The DNA here is from genome assembly GCF_040680755.1 of Nocardia sp. NPDC051990. Taxonomy (NCBI): domain Bacteria; kingdom Bacillati; phylum Actinomycetota; class Actinomycetes; order Mycobacteriales; family Nocardiaceae; genus Nocardia; species Nocardia sp. NPDC051990. Next base: position 23,015 of record NZ_JBFAXH010000006.1, read on the forward strand.
AGCAGAGCAGGCAGCACGGTCAGCGAGCTGAGCACTGCGACCAGGGTGACCAGGATGGTGGCGGTGCCGATGGAAGAGAAGATCACATCATCGGCGAGGTACATGGTGGCGCTGGAGGCCGCGACCGCCAGCCCCGACACCACCACCGCACGGCCCGAGGTGGCCGCCGCCAGGGATACCAGCGCCGTCGCATCGAGCCGTCCGTTCCGCGCTCGCTCCTCACGTTCGCGTTTCAGGAAAAACAGCGTGTAATCGACGCCGACCGCCATACCGATCAGCAGAATGATATTTGTCCCGATGCCATTGTCGGGCACCAGGTGTGATGCCGGTAGCGACAGACCGATAGCCGCGACGATCGCCGAAATCGCCAGCGCCAGTGGCACCAGAGCCAGCGCCACCGATCGGAACACCAGTAGCAGCGTGAGCAACGTGATCGGTATCGCGATCAGCTCGGTTCGCGACAGATCCTTTCCGCGCAGCTCATCCACCCCGTGACTGATCGAGGGGCCGCCGGTCTCCTCCACCCGAAGAGCCGGGAATTCGTTCTGCACCGCATCGGTCTGCGCCCGCAATCGCTCGACATGCTTACTGCCGTCGAGCTCGCCGCCGCGCATCGTGATGTCCACGCGCAGCGCCTGGCCGTCTTCCGAATATACCGGCGCAGCAACGGATTCCACCTCGGGCAGGGCCCGCATGCGATCGGTGATCGCGCGCGCCGCATACTGCGCGGCAGCCGGATCGAGCTGGTCGGTGCCCGGCCCGGCGGTGATCAGCACCCGTTCCAGCGGATGCTGCTGCAGGCCCCCTTCAGTGGCCATCGCCTCACCCCGGCCCGCCTCACCGATCCAGAAATCCTTGGTGGTCGCGGAATTCCCGCCGACTGCCACCCCGATGGCGATGCACAGCAACACAAACAACAGCCACCCACCCACTGCCTGCCATGGGTGCCGAATACTCCAGCGGGCCAAACCGGTCGGACGTCTCTGCATACTCGAATACTCGTCGCCGCCACCCCGCGGGCAGCAGGCTCGACCGATGGAACTCGGTGTCCACCGATCGGTGGACACCGCGGTGGCAGACTCCAGGCAGGTGGATGGAGTTCGCCCGGCTCGAGCATCCCGTTTGGCAGCGCGCAGCGGTTCGGGAACGGAATGTGCGGGAAATCGTCACGCAGGTATATGAGTACCGCGCGCCTGCTCAGCCGAAGAAGTCGAGCAGCAATGGCTCGAGCAGTTCGGGCTGGCCGAGGATTTCGTGATCGGCACCGGGCACGACTACCCGGCGTGCGCCCGGGATGGCGGCGGCCAAGGCCTGGTTCGCGGTCTGGATCCAGGGCCAGGTCTGATCGCCGTTGACGACCAGCGCCGGGATGGTGATCGTGGCGTAGCGGTCGGATTGCAGACGCATCTGAGGACCGGATACGGCGAGGTCGTAGGGCAAGCTGTTGGCCTGGGCGCGTAGGAATTCCCACACCGGTGCCTTACGCATATCGGCAACGATCGGCGCGGGCACCTCGACTTGCTCGGTGAGGAACAGTTCGGCCGCGCCGTCGTAGTCACCGGAAGCAATTCGGGCGACGAGCCGATCGAAGACGTCGGCCGGCGGCGCCGCGCGATTGCCGTCGACCACCGCGGGCATCTCGTACACGGCGACCTTGTCGATCGGCAGCCCGCGTAGCACGCCTTCCAAAGCCAGAGCGGCACCGGTCGAATGACCGAACACGTGCGCGGCGCCGCCCACATGCTCGATCACGGCTGCTAGATCGTCGATTTCGGATTGGACGGCAAAGTCGCCGCGGACATCGGTGCTACCGCCACGGCCGCGGCGGTCGTAGCTGACCGCGGTGACGTGCGGGGCCAGGGTCGAGGCGAGCGCGGCAACGGTCGAGCGATCGTTGAACGCGCCGCCGATGAGGATCACCGGTGTGCCGGAGCCGATGGTTTCGACGGCGATCGTGCTGCCGTCGGGGGAATGGACGGCGGTCAGGGCGGGACTGGTCATGGACTCGTGCCTTTCGATGGTTGCGGTCAGGCGGCGGGGAACCGGAAACCGAGGTGGGTGACGGCGGGTGAATCGAGGACATGGAATCGGTCCAGTTCGATCATGGTGTCGGGCAGTTGCTCGAACAGCCGGGTGCCCTGCCCGAGCAAGACCGGTGCAATGTGCACGTGCATCTCGTTGAGCAGCCCCTCGGCGATCGCCTGCTGCACGATCGTCGCGCCGCCGCTGATATGCACATTCCGCTCACCACAGGCGGCCTTCGCGCGCTTGATCGCGCCCGCCACGCCGTCGGTGACGAAATGGAAAGTCGTGCCGCCCTTACGGATCAGCGGTTCCCGCTCGCGATGGGTGACGACGAACACGGGTGCATGGAACGGTGGGGACTCGCCCCACGGCTCCTCCCCGGAATCGAACATCCTCCGACCCATCACATACGCGCCGGCCTGCTCGAACATCTCCTTCAGCAGTGCGTCGTCGGCGCCTTGCAATCCGCCGTCGAACCCCGCGCGTTCACGCCACGCCTGGTGCACGACAGCCCATTCGGTGATCCGAAAGAACCCCTTGTCCAGGTAGGGAGGCTGCTGCGCGGCGAGCCCACAGATGTAGCCATCCAATGAGACCGTCATATCGGTGCGAACGTTGGGCATGTCATCTCCTCGATGTCTTCCGGGATGCCGCTCGAGTACTCCTCGAACGGGCTGCGGAGGTTTCGACATCGGGACCGACCCAGGCAGCGAATTGTGACTCAGCTCATATCAGTTCGGTCGCTGTTCGGGTCATCGGCAGCGGCCAGCACGTCGTTGCGGCCGTGGCTCCATGGGCGTGGCCGTCCGCCAGTTCCGGGATACTGCTCCTCACTGTGTCCGGTGGCGATCGAGCGGTCGGCCATCGTCTTGATCAACTTCGGAAGCTCGGCGTTCACGCCTACCACCTCGCTCTCCTCGATCAGATGTGCCATCGCCCGCGCGTCGGTCTCGAAGGCCGACACCTCGGCCGAGGGATATCGACTCGGACGCTGTCGGTCCAACTCGCCCGCCCTGTCCCGAAGGTGGCGCTGTTCGGGGATGCTCGTGGTGCGCCGGGCCGCTAGCCGGTAATTCGCTAGAGCGGCAGCGTGGTCGCCGGTCAGCTCCTGCAAATGGGCGCGAACGGCGTAGAGGCGATGGTGGCCGGCGAGCCGGGAATCGCTGTCCAGTGTTTCCAGCAGTTCGAGTCCGGCCCGGGGGCCGCGGGTCATCGCGACCGCGACGGCGTAATTCAGCGTGACCATCGGGTTCGGCGCGATCCGGCGGAGAATTCCGTACAGGATGCAGATCTGTTCCCAGTCGGTGTCCTCGGCCCGCGACGCCTGGACGTGCAGTGCGGCGATTGCCGCCTGAAGCTGGTAGGGGCCGAGAGGCGAGGCGGACATGGCGGCGGTGACCAGCGCGGTGCCCTCCTCGATCATGGCGGCATCCCACCGGTTCCGGTCCTGCTCGGCCAGCGGTATGAGGGCGCCGTCTCGGCCGGTGCGGGCCGAACCGCGGGCGTCGGTCAGCAGCATCAGCGCCAGCAGCCCGGCGACTTCACCGTCATCCGGCAAGAACCGGTGCAGCATGCGGGTGAGCCGGATCGCTTCAGTGGTGAGTTCGGCGCGGTGCAGGTCGGGCCCGGAACTGGCGGTGTAGCCCTCGTTGAAGATCAGGTAGAGCACGTGCAGGACGGCGTCCAGCCGTTCGGCCCATTCCTGGGCGCTCGGCATCGCAAACGGCGCTCTGGCGGCCCTTATCCGCTGCTTGGCGCGGCTGATCCGCGGCGCCATGGTGGCCTCGGGCACCAGGAAGGCCCGCGCGACCTCGGCGGTGCTGAGCCCGCCAACGACACGTAGCGTGAGGGCAACCTGAGAGGCGGGCGTCAGTACCGGAAGACAGCACAGGAAGAACAACGCGAGCGTGTCGTCCTGGTCGCCGGTACTTTCGTCGCCGGGCGGCGGCGCGAGGTCGGTGTCCGGTGTCTGCCGCACCGCTGCGGTGACCTCCCGGCGGCGGCGGGACTGCTCGCTGCGTACCTGATCGACCAGGCGCCGGGCGGCAACGGTGACCAGCCAGGACCGCGGGTTCTCCGGGATGCCGTCGGCGGGCCACTGCGTCGCGGCGGCGAGCAACGCCTCCTGGACCGCGTCCTCGCATTCCTCGAACCCGCCATAGCGGCGCAGGAGCACGCCGAGGACCTGCGGCACCAATTCGCGCAGCAGGTCCTCGAGGCGTTCGGACGTGCTCACATCTCCATCCCGGCCGAGTCCATCAACGGTCGCACCTCCACACCACCGGTTCGACCGCCCGGTATCAGGGCGGCCAGTTCCAGGGCGCGCTCGCGGCTCTCGCAGTCGACCAGGTACTGGCCGGCGACATGATCCGGGCTCTGCAGATATGGACCGTCGGTCACCGTCATCACGCCGTGTCGAAACCGTACGACGGCGCTGATGGACGGATCGGCGAACACGTGACCGCTGATCAGCTCTCCTGCCTGTTCGGCTGCGGCGAGGAACTGCTCGTGATCGAATCCGTCTTCCGGTAGGGCCGCGGCGCTCTGATAGAGATTCAGCAGGAACTTCATCGCGGGCTCAGTCGGCGGCCGTTCCCGCGAAGATCACCGGTCGCACCTCGATGCCGAGGCCCTCGACGCCGGCGTCCGGGATAAGCGCGGCAAGCTCCAGCGCACGGTCCCGACTATCGCATTCCACCAGGTAGTAACCGCCGAGGTACTCTTTGGCCTCGAGATAGGGCCCGTCCGTTACCGCCGGGACGCCGCCTCGGACCCTGACCACAGCGCTCTGCGACGGGTCGGCCAGCGCGGTGGTGCTGATCAGCTCCTCGGACTTCGTGACTGTCTCCATGAACGCGCCGTGGCCGCTCATCACCTCGTTGCGCTCATCCTCGGTCAGCGCGTCCCAGATCTGTGGGTTGCTGTGCATGATCAACAAGAACTTCATGGCGTCTCCCTTCGATGGTTGGACAGCGCCCCCTTAGGCGCCGTTCACCACACAGTCGGAGCCGGTGGCGCATTCTTGCGCTGCCGGACCGCAAGAATCTTCCGCCAGCTCCGACCCTCTCCCGAGGAACGCCTCACCTGGGCGTTCCGTACCCAACGGCGATCACCGGAGTATAGGAATGAACCTGCCACGCATCGGCGTCAACCTCCCGTATCTCGACCCGTACGCCGGCCCCGACGCCGTCGTCGCAGTGGCCCAGGCGACGGAGCGGCTCGGATTCCACGCGGTATCCGCCAGCGATCGGCTGCTCATCCCCACCGGACCGCACTGGAACAACGATGCGGGCCTGCCCGAGTCCCACGCCTGGGACTCGTTGGAGATGCTGACCTGGGCGGCCGCGCACACCAGGCGGATCCGCGTGACCACAGGCATCCTGAACTCGATCTTCCAGCCGCCGATCATCCTGGCCCGCAGACTGGCCACACTCGACCGGCTGTCCGGTGGGCGGCTGGATGTCGGCATCGGCCAGGGCGGCGGCACGCGGCTGCCACCGTTCTACATCCCCGAGGAGTTCATCGCCGCGGGCGTGCCGGCCAGCCGCAGAGGAGCGGGATTTGTCGAGCACATCGCCGCGATGCGGGCCTGCTGGGCCGCCGACCCCGTGGAGTTCGCTGGCGAGCACTACCGGATTCCGCTGTCCATGGTCGGCCCGAAGCCGTGCGCAGGCACCATCCCCCTGTTCATCGGCGCAATAACCCGCCACACCATCGAACGGGCAGCCCGCATCGGAGACGGCTTCATCACCACCGCGGTCGACTGGGACGCCATCCGTGTGCACCTGCGCTGGTACCGAGCGGCCGGCGGCACCGGCACCGTCGTGGTGAACGTGATCCCGGCGCGTCATCCACTCTCTCCCACCGCCTTCACCGAGGCTGTGCTGAGGGAGCTCGACCGCGCCGCGGCGGTCGGTGTCGACGAGGTGCACATCGCGCTCCAGCTGCTGTCCTCCCCTCCGGAGCAGCAGGTCGAGCTGCTGGAAGCGCTTGCGACCGAACTCGACCTGCCAACGCCGTAGAACCGGTCCAGCGCCCAATCGCGCGACGGTTCGCCGGCTCGTCCGGTTCGGATCTGCACACCTCCCGGAATGGTCCGGTCAGCCCACCGAGCGGAAGTACGCAGCGGCCTGCGACGGATGCCGTCGCAGGCATCCGGGGTCGAGGCGCCCGCTGTGAATGCACTGGGCACCGGCCCCCGTTCGGTTAAGCCTCTTCGAGGGCTTCGCCGAGCTGGTGGGCGAAGCGATTGTGCTGATTCTGCGCCAGACAATGACCAGCCGCGAGGATCAGCACAACGGGCCATTCGATGATTTCTACCGCGGCCAGCACGCCGAGTGCACCGTAGTAAGCCAATTGCTCGGGCGGGGGCATGCGCACCCGACCGACCACAGGCAGGTCCACCGCGAAACCCTGCGCGGCCATCACCCGATCGACGGCGTTTCGGTGGCTCGTACTCGATTTTTCGGCCATCTGTTGCCTCCCGGTCATGGAGTGTTCGAGAGTTCGACGCCTGACTTGCGCATGGTGTCCGGCGTGAAGACAAGAGGTGTAGGAGTCGGCCCGGATCCGTTGACCGGTGCGCTCACGGAGGTATTGACCGTGCCATTGCGCGAGTTGTACGCGGTGTTGTGGCGCCTTGGGGTCATCGAGATCGTCGACTGATCTTCGCGCTGTTGATCCTGCGCGGTGAACAGACGCGGAGCGATGGCGGCGATGGCGGTCGCGACGGCGGCCGTCGACAACGCCTGCCACCAGCCGACCGGACCCAGCGGCGTGCTGCCGAGCAGTTGGCTCACTCCCGGCGTACTGATCAGCGCGCCGAGCACCAACAGTGAGCCGGCCGCGGTGCAGACCACCAGCGGGCTGTGCGAGTCGATGAGCGTCTGCCCCAACTGCGTCGCGACCAACGCCACCAGCGCGACCGTCGAGGCCCGCCGCCGCCGGCCGGTCAACCTCGCCAACACCCACGCGACCGTCGCGGCGGAGGCGGTCGTCGCACCGCGCACCGCCACCGTCCGCCACAATGCGGCTCGGTCGGGCCCCCGGCCGGTATAACGCAGCTCGGCACTGGGCGGGCTGATGGCAAGTGCCGCGGCCGGCAGCGCATCGGTGAGGATGTTGACCAGCAGCAATTGGCGGGTATTCAGCGGCGTCAGGCCGGTGAGCGCGGTGCCGACGACCGCGAAGGCCACCTCGCCCGCGTTACCGCCGAGCAGCACGGCCACCGCCGACTGCACCCGCCGCCACAGTTGCCGGCCTTCGTCGAGAGCGTCCAGCAGCGAGCGGATCCGCCCGTCGAGCAGCATGACGTCCGCCGCGATGCGGGCCGGGTCGCTGCCGTGCGCGACCACGCCGATGCCGACGGTTGCGGTGCGGATGGCCGCCGCGTCGTTGGCGCCGTCGCCGACCATGGCACACACGTGACCCAGTCGCTGGATCGTCTCGACGATCTGCACCTTGTGTTCGGGTGACATCCGTGCGAACACCCGCCGGTTCTGCACCGCCAGTTCCTGATTGCGCCGGGACAGCGCCTCCCATTCGGGACCGCTGATCACCTGATCGTCGTCGACGGGCATGCCCACCGCGGCGGCGATCGCGGTGGCCGTCACCGGGTGGTCACCGGTGATCACACGCACCCCGATACCCCGGTCGGCCAACTCGGCCAGCACCTCGGTCGCGTCTGCGCGCGGTGTATCCGACAGGCCGAGCAATCCGGCGAACCGCAATCGGTCACCGCACAATTCGGCGAAGACGTCGGCGTCGTCACGTACCGATTGCGCCTGCGACGCCGAAAGCTGCCGGGTGGCGACGGCAATCACCCGCAGCCCCTCGGCGGCCATCTTGCGCACCTGCCGCTGCACCTCCTCGTCGGCGTCCGCGCACGCCGCGAGCACCACCTCCGGCGCACCCTTGATCGACAACATCGCACCGCCCACGGATGCCGAGAACGGGCGACCCGACCGGAACGGCAGATGCACCGTCGACCCGCCGCGGTCCAGGTGTCGCCCGGCCTCGGCAACCGCGCGATCGGTGGCATGTTCGTGACGCTCGCCGTTGGCGCGCGGCGTGGCCCGGACGGCGTGGATGAGCACATCATCGTCGGACAATCCGTTCCCGGCGTATACCGTGCTCACCCGCAGCCGGTTCTCGCTGAGCGTCCCGGTCTTGTCGAAGCACACCACGTCGACCCGGCCGAGCGCCTCGACCGATCGCGGACTGCGCACCAGTGCGCCCGCGCGGGTCAATCGCCGCGCCGACGCCTGCTGAGCCAGCGTCGCGACCAACGGCAGCCCCTCCGGAACGGCGGCCACGCTGACGGCCACACCGCTGCTGATGGCCTGCCGCAGACCGGTGTGCCGCAGCAGCCCGAGCGCGGTGACCAGTCCGCCGCCGGCAAGGCTGAGCGGCCACGCCTTGTTCGTCAGATCCTTGAGCTGGGTCTGCAGGCCGGTTGCCGGGCCGTCCGCGGGCGGAGTCGCGGCAGTTCGGCGCCCCTGCGTCTGCTCACCGATGCCGGTCACGATCGCGACCGCGGTGCCCGCGACCGCGGTCGTGGTGGCGAAAAGCATGCAAGCCCGCTCCGCGACGGGCGCGGCTGGCGTGGCCTCGACTTGCTTGGCCACCGGCAGCGACTCCCCGGTCAATGACGACTCGTCGACTTCCACATCGAGCGCATGGGTGAGCCGCGCGTCAGCGGGCACCACTTCGCCGGGCCGCACCTCGATGACGTCTCCAGGGCGCAGGTCGGCGGCATGGACCGTCGCGTAGCGATCGGCGCCCACCAGCTTGCGAGCCGGTGGGTCCTGCGCGGTCAGCAGTCGCCGCAGCAGCCGTTCGGCCCGGATCCGCTGGGCCGCCGCCAGGGCTGCGTTACCTGCGAGCACCGACCCGACCAGGATCGCGTCGACGGGTGAGCCGAGCAGCGCGCTGGCGGCCGATCCCACCGCGAGCACCGGGATCAATGGGTCGGACAGCTCGTCGCGCATCGCGCCGGCAAAATCCCCTACTGCCCGGCGTACCGGATCGATGAGCGAGTGCGCGGGGCGGGCGGCGTCGGCCAGCCGCGAGCGCTTATGCGCCTGGGCGGGGTGCGGCGGCAGCGCACGACGCACCTGTTCGACGGACATGGCGTGCCACTCGTGCACGCTCGCGGCCGGCGGCGGTGGCGCCGTGAGCACTCCGCGGGCGAGCCGGTATCCCGTCCATGTGCCGGCGGCGGCCCCGGCGGTGACCGGACCCGAGCCGCGGCCACGTACCCCGGGAATCATCAGCAACGCACCCAAAAGCGAAGCACCGGTAGCGATTTCGACGCCATGTTCACTGGCTCGACGGGCCGCGGGCAGCGCGTGCACGATCCGCCACACGCTGTCCAGGTCGTCGACGAGCACGTCGGCGTGCCACGGCGGCGGCCCGTGCGCGGCGATACCGATCGAGACGTCGGCGTCGGCCAGCGCCTGTGCCGCAGCACGCGACACCATCGCCACTGTTCGACCCTCCCGCTGCAACCGGTGCACGGTGTCGGCGAGCGCCGCGTCGAGGGACCCGTTCATCGGATCGAGGTCGTCGAAGGACGAGCGCAGGTCACCGAGTGTGTCGACGTCGACCGACACCAGCGCGACGCCGCTGCGGCGCACTTCGCCGAGTACCGCCGACGCCAGTGGATGATGGGCGTAGCGCACCAGCACCGTGCTGCGCCCGCCATTGCCGGATACCGACCGTGCCACCGGATGCCACCCGGGTTGCAGTGCGCCGCGGTCCAATTGGTCCTGTGCCCACTGCCATACCAGCACCTGTTCGTGCTCGGGCACGTCGCGGATGCGCGCAACCCGCAGTTCGTCACAGCACAATGCCCGAGGGTCGAGCACAATGGCGTCGATCCGGTCGAGGCGCCGGAACACCTGCGGTCGCAAGGGCAGCACGCCGTGCCGGTCGGCCAGTCCGCGGGCGAGTGTCGCGGCGAACGACTCGCGGCTGGTGCGGACCGCCTTGGGCGCGGCGACCATGACGGCGGTAGCGGCGGTGGCGAGGTCGGCGGAGAGAATGCCGATCGCCGGTGCGGCCGCCTGCGCCAGTCCGCTACGGTCCCCGTGGCGCTCAATGGGTCCCGGTGGCAGCGGCTCTGGTCGGTCATCGGGCCGGACGCCGTCGACACACGTCGCGTGCGCCGCGAGCCAGGGTTCGCGGCGTTGCCAGATGATGGCCGCGGCGCGGGTCTCGGCGGCTTTCGCGAGGTGGATAACCATGTCGACGCCCAGTGACGCCGGTTCTTGGGTGACGGTGTTCGCGGCGGCCGTGGCGAGCGCGATCGCGGTATCCGCGGTGTTGCTGCCGAGGCGCTGTTCGACGGCGCGACGCAGCCGAGGCTGGTAATCGACGAGCGCGACAACGGCGTTGAGCCCTGCCGGCAGCCGCCGCAAACCGACCACCCGGCCGACCAGCGCGACACTCAGCCCGACGGCATTCACCGCCGCCGAGACCAAGTTGCCAGCCAGCACGATGCCGTCGGCGGGCAGGTCGATCGGTGTGTGCGCGAATTCAGGGTGCCGATTTTCGGCAGCCGCCACTACGTCGCACAGCTCGTCTACGGTCGCCGTGTCGTCCACCTCGGCGATGACGCGCGACAGCGGATAGTTGAGGGTCGCCGAGATCACACCAGGGTGGGCGCGCACGGCAGCGAGTACCGCGGGACCCGCATCGTGGTCCGGCTCGTGCTCGGAGAGGCCGCGTACTTCGATCCAGCAGCGGTCCGCGCCGCGCCAACGGCGCCGTGCCGGCTGACCGCCGAGCAATTCCGACGTGACAGCGGTGATCGCCTCGACAACCCAGCCGGCGGGCATCGTGCGCACCGGCAAGGTCGCGAGGTCCACGCCCGCCGCGGTGAGAACCGCAGCGGACCGCACACCTGTCTCGAGGGCGCGCACGGACAGTGACCCGGAGGTCCGTAGCAGTCGGCTCAGGTCCACCGGGGACGGCTAACGCGCACTCGGCGAGCGTCGCGGCCGGGGCGCCGCCTTTTGCGCGGTAGTCCCATCTTCGTCGCCTCGGCGGGGCGTTCGGTCGCCTTCCGAGACCGGCTCGAGGCGTGCGGGACGACCGCCGCCGTCGGGCGACGGGCGGCTGCTCGACCGCTGATTGATCTGGTGGACCACCAGTGCGGCGCCACCGACGCTCAGCAGCACCGGCCATTCCACCAAACCCGCGGCGCCGATTGCCGCCACGGTCAGCGCGGCCGCAGGTGCCGAGTGGCTACCGCTGCTCAGCCCGCTCTTCACGCCATCCGCGACACCCTGTATGCCGCCGATCACGCCATTGACGGCGGCGCCGCCCACGGCCCCGGCCACGGCCGTCGTCGCGTCGGCTGTCCAGGTAATCATGTCCACCACGCCATCGGAAATGTTCATCGTCACTCCATCGCGTTGACTATTCGGACACCACCGAGCAAACCGGAGTTTACCCGGAATGGAGTCAAAACGATCGGATTGCCGAACAAGTGCCCGCTAGCTGCCGACCTTCCTCTCTGGCATCGCTACGCAGGGCTTTGTCGCACAAATCTAGATATGGTGCGACATGATCACGACCCCGAGCTGCCGCTGGATGGAGCAGTTCGTGATCCGCTGCGTCGATGATGCGAGTCTGATGGGCCAATTTCCGGCAATCGTCTAGGCGGGAGCGCAGGATGGTCGCGGGGACATGGTCGCGGGCGACGACCCGGTATCCCATGTGCGCCCGAGTGGTCGCGTCCGTGCCCACGCCGTAGCCGATGTCCAACCGGATACACCGCGTTCCCGAATCGAGATTGCGACAGCGCACTGCCACCCGATGGGCCCCGCAGAACTGCCCGGTGTTCGTGATCTTCACCCGGACATCGAACTGACCGGACTGTGCCTGCGGCACGGTCTCGCCATGGATGATCGCGGCGCAGTTGCCACCGGGTGTCGTCCGATGTCATCGAAACGGCGGTACCGCGCCGCAATAAAAAAGCGGGAAGTCCGAACACGCCGGACTTCCCGCCTTTTGTTGGGAAATGGGCCGAATCACCCACCGCCCCAACGCGACTCAGTGGCCGCCCTTCTCCTTTAGCCGCTCGAGCGAGGCCACCACCTCGGCCTCGGCCTCGGTACGGCCGACCCACTCCGAGCCCTTGACGTACTTGCCCGGCTCCAGGTCCTTGTAGCGCTCGAAGAAGTGCTTGATCGCGGCCAGATCGAATTCCGGCACATCGGCCAGGTCCTGGATGTGGTCCCAGCGCTTATCGCCCGCGGGCACGCACAGTACTTTGTCGTCGCCGCCGGCCTCATCGACCATCTTGTACATCGCGACCGGACGCACCGCGATCAGGCAGCCCGGAAATACCGGCTCGGGCAGCAGGACCAGTGCGTCCAGTGGGTCGCCGTCCTCGCCGAGGGTGTTCTCGATGTAGCCGTAGTCGGCGGGGTAGACCATGGACGTGTAGAGGAAGCGGTCGAGTCGGACCCGACCGGTCTCGTGATCGACCTCGTACTTGTTCCGAGAACCCTTGGGGATCTCGATGGTGACGTCGAACTCCACGCCATCTCCTTACTGGTGCTTCTGTCGGACTGTCGTGTTGTGGTCGTCGGAACGCCGACTCGACAGGTGTTCGGGGGAACGGTGCCGGAACGAGGATAGTGTGGTCCGCGGGCACTTGGGTGCGGTAGGTGGGTGGACCCGGCGACGGTGCGACGGTCGGGCGGTACTAGACGGAGAGACGGCGGGCACGTGGTGGGTGGCAGCAAGAGGAGAATCGGTGGCTTGGCCGCCAAGCGACGCCGCAATATCTGGATCGGCGTCGCGTTCGTACTGGCCCTGCTGCTCGGTGTCGCGGCAGGCGTGGTGATCGCGCTGAAGCCGTGGACCGAGGAATTTCGGCACGGCGGGCTCACGATTGCCGCACCGCCCGCGCCGGTCAAACCTTCTCCGCAGGTCGAGCCCGCGCGCTCGAATGCGTCGGCGCCGACTCCGGCCGGTGTCGTCGCCGCGCTCGCACAGGTGGTCGCCAATCCCGACCTCGGCGCGTTCGCCGGTGAGGTCACCGATGCGGATTCCGCGACCGTGCTGTGGAGCGCCGAATCCGATAAGCCGATGATTCCGTCGTCCACCGCCAAGATCCTCACCACCGCGGCCGCCCTGTTCACCCTGCCCGATGATCATCGGGTGACCACCCGCGTCGTCACCGGTTCCGCACCCAATGAACTGGTGCTGGTCGGCGGCGGCGATCCGACGTTGACCGCGCAGCCCGATGGCAAGGGGTACTACCCGAACGGGCCGCGGCTGTCGGATCTGGTGTCGCAGATCAAGGCGTCCGGGCATGTCGTCGACACCATCGTGGTCGACACCTCGTTGTATTCCGGCTCGCCCATGGCCCCCGGCTGGGATCCGGTCGATATCGGCGAGGGTTCGATCGCGCCGATGGATCCGGTGATGCTCGACGGTGGCCGGCTCGATCCGCTGGTGGAATATTCGCCGCGCACCGCGACTCCGGCGCTGGCGACCGGGCAGCGCCTGGCCACCGAACTCGGACTCGATCCCGCCAAGGTGCGGATCGGCAATGCCGCCGCCGATGCGACGGAGGTGGCCGGCGTGCAATCCGCGCCGCTGCGGGACCGGCTGCGCGACACCATGGTCCACTCCGACAATGTGCTCGCCGAGGCCATCGGCCGCGAGATCGCGATCGCGACCGGTAATGAAGCATCGTTCACCGGGGCCGTCGCCGCCCTCGAAACCGCGCTCGGCAAGGCGGGATTCGATCTCACCGGACTTTCGATGCGCGATAACAGCGGCCTGTCGACCGAGGACCGGGTGCCCCCACGGCTGCTCGACAAAATCATCGCGACCGCGGCGAAGCCGAGTGGCGCGAATGCTGTGCAGCCGAGCAATACCAAGGCCAAACCGGAAACCGATCGCATCGCGACCACCCTGGCGCCGTTGCTCGATGATCTGCCGGTCGGAGGTGCGACGGGGTCGCTGAGCAGCCGTTATGTCATGCAGAACCGGGGCGGCGCGGGATGGGTGCGGGCCAAGACAGGAACTCTGTCGGTGGCGAGCACGTTGGTCGGTTATGTGCTGGATAGCGAAGGGCGAGTATTGACCTTCGCTTTGATGTCGAACGATCGGCCACCGGAGCTCAGTCGGCCCGCATTGGACGCCATCGCCGGCACGCTGCGCAACTGTGGATGCTCGTGACGGGTGGTTGACCATGTTCGGAGGCACTGATAAATCGGGCGCTGTGCCCGCCGTGAATTCGGGTGCGGACGCTGCGGCCGAGCGGCGACGCTCCGGATTTTCCGGTGCCGTCGATTGGCGGCTGGCCGCGCGCACCGGCGCCGCGCTGGTGCCGTCCGGGCCACGTACCTCGCGGTATTCGGCCGAACAGGTGGTCGGTGAGCTGGCCGAAGCCTCGGTGCGGGCGGAGGGGCCGGTTCGTGCGGTGAGCGGTCTGCTCGACGATCAACCGGTGCCTTCGGCCCGGATCGTCGACCGGCCGGGCTGGATCACTGCGGCCGCGGATTCCATGGCCCAGCTGACCGGCACCGGGCAGGCCTTGGACAAGGGCATGCTCGCCGGGAAACCCGCGGGTGTGCAGGCGGGTGCGATGCTGGCCTTCCTGTCCACCGCGATCCTCGGTCAGTACGACCCGTTCACCGGACCGGATGGGACGCTGCTGCTGGTCGCGCCGAACATCATGGCCGTCGAGCGCGCACTCGGCGTCTCGCCGACCGACTTCCGCCTCTGGGTGTGCCTGCACGAGGTGACGCACCGGGTGCAGTTCTCCTCGGCGCCGTGGCTGGCCGAATATATGCGCGCCAATGTCGATGTCCTTGGCGAGGTCGGCGACGAACCGCTCGCCGATATGCTCTCCCGTCTCGTCGACGAGTTACGCGACCGTCGCCGCGGCATCGTTTCCGAGGACCCGAATGCCCGCGGCGTCGTCGGTCTATTTCGCGCCACTCAAGCTCCACCGCAACGCGAGGCCCTGGACCGCCTGCTGATGCTCGGCACCCTGCTGGAAGGCCACGCCGACCACGTCATGGACGCCGTCGGCCCCGCCGTCGTCCCCACTGTCGAACAAATCCGCGCCGCCTTCGACAAACGCCGCAAACAGCCGACCAACCCCCTGCAACGCCTCCTGCGCGCCCTGCTCGGCGTGGACGCCAAGGTCGCCCAATACGTCCGCGGCAAGAAATTCGTGGACGCCGTAGTGGCCCAGGTCGGTATGACCCAGTTCAACACCGTCTGGACCAATCCCGAAACCTTGCCTCTCCCAGCGGAAATCGAAGATCCGCAACGCTGGATCACCCGCGTCCTCGGGTAGCCGTGGGACCTGTCCGACCACGCGGCGGCGATCAAGATCAGGTGGAACTAGTGGCGGGGCTTCTCGCGGTTTGCCGCCGTGGTTTCCACGTGAACATTTGTCCAGATCGAGGCACAACCCGGCGGGGCGTACGAGGAGTGCGCGGTAGCGGGCCGTGTCTGGGGGCCCGTCGCGAAGATCGCAGCGTGGGGCTGACGGGCGGCTCCGGCTCGGCGACGAGGTCGGCGTGCAGCACTCGGTAGTCTCCGGGTATGAGCCGTACGACGGGAGCGAGGCCCGGGAATCCGCGGCGGCTGCCCGAGACCGAGGCGGTGCTCGAGGTGCGGCGGGCGGTGCGGGGGTGGCTCGCCGATTACGCGACGGGCGCGACTAGCGATGTGGCGGTCGCATTGTCCGGGGGTGCGGATTCGCTGGCATTGACGGCCGCTGCTGTGGTCGAGGCAGGTCAGGTCGACGCCCTGGTCGTCGACCATCAGTTGCAGAGGGGATCGGACAAGGTGGCGGCTGAGGCGGCGGCCGCGGCCTTGGCGCTCGGGTGTCGGTCGGCGCATGTTCTGGCGGTTGACGTCGGTGCGGATGGCGGGATGGAAGCGGCGGCGCGGGTGGCTCGGTACACGGCGCTATACGGGGCGCGAGGTGGGTTGCCGGTGCTACTCGGGCACACGCTCGATGATCAGGCCGAGACTGTGCTGTTGGGGTTGGGGCGGGGGTCGGGTGGGCGGTCGATCCAGGGCATGGCGGCGTTCGCGGATCCGTGGGGGCGGCCGCTGTTGAGTGTGCGGCGGGCGGTGACCAGGCAGTTGTGTGCCGATATCGGGTTGACGCCGTTCGAGGATCCGCATAATTCGGCGGCGAAGTTCACCAGGGTGCGGTTGCGTAATGAGGTGCTGCCGCTGTTGGAGGAGGTGCTCGGGGGTGGGGTCGCGGAGGCGCTGGCGCGCACGGCCGAGCAGTTGCGCGATGACGGTGCGGTATTGGATGCGCTGGCCGATGAGTTATTGCGGGCCGCGAGCGGTCCAGTGAGTAATGGCCCAACCCTCGCGATCGAGACCCTCGCCACTGCCCCCGCCGCCTTGCGCCGCCGCGCGATCCGTGCATGGTTGCTGGCCGGTGGCGCTAAAGCCCTGACCAACAAGCATTTCCAGGCGGTTGACGAATTGATTACCGCCTGGCGCGGGCAGGGCGGCGTCGCGGTGGGCGGTGGAGCGCCGGGACGCAGGTTGGTCGTCGCGCGTGAACGTGGCAGGCTGACTTTGCGTCTTCAAGGGAGCCAGGGAAACATAATGGACGGCCGGGGAGACACCCGCGGCGCGAGCGACGGGCCCGAAGGCGGTAGCGAAGCGTGACCCGAAGGGCCCCGGGAGCGCCGCAGATACAACACCGGAAGGGAAACCAACTGACGTGTACGAGGGCGACATCGCGTCGGTGTTGATCACCGAGGAACAGATCGCGGCCAAAACTCAGGAGCTGGCCGAGCTGATCGCCAAGCGTTATCCGGCCGACGCCCCGGAGGGGGATCTGCTGCTGGTCGGCGTGCTCAAGGGCGCGATCTTCTTCATGACCGACCTCGCCAAGGCGCTGCCGATTCCCACCCAGTTGGAATTCATGGCCGTCTCCTCCTACGGCTCGTCCACCTCGTCCTCCGGTGTCGTGCGCATCATGAAGGATCTGGACAAGGACATCGCGGGCCGCAATGTGCTGATCGTCGAGGACATCATCGATTCCGGTCTCACGCTGTCCTGGCTCAAGCGCAATCTGTCCACCCGCAATCCGGCCTCGCTCGAGGTCGTCACCTTGCTGCGCAAGCCGGACGCGCTACGCACTCATGTGGAAGTCGCGCACGTCGGCTTCGATATCCCGAATGAATTCGTCGTCGGCTACGGCCTCGACTATGCCGAGCGCTACCGCGATCTGCCCTACATCGGCACCCTGGACCCCAAGGTCTACGGCGGCGCGTGATCAGGGCATGAGCTGACCGGAACCGAAGCCCACCCTGGTGGGACCGAACCACTTCGAGGGTGCATTGCCGTGCACTCTGGGTGTCCTTTCGGCGCGGTCCGTTGTCGATGAGGCTGGACAGCGTCACCGTCCTGCCACACGACTACGAAGGAGACTCACATGACCACCAACCAGCGCTCGACCCGTCGGTTCGCCCGCGCCCTGGCGATCGCCGCGGCACCCGCCCTGCTGAGTGTGGGCCTGGTGACGGCCGGCGTGGCCCAGGCCGGTCAGGACCCCAACCTGCCGACCTGCTCCTGGCCCAACCTGGTGTGCGGCCCGCAGACCAATCTGACCCCTGGCGGCCAGAGCAACCTGACTCCCGGCGGCCAGAGCAACCTGACTCCCGGCGGCCAGAGCAACCTGACCCCCGGCGGCCGGACCAACCTGACCCCTGGCCGCTGATCACGGTGCTGGCGTACGGCCCGGCGGCACTGGCGGGGCCGCATCGAAGTCCGGTCACCGCGCCGGTGCATTGATCGGCATGACCGCGAATATCGTTGCGGGCGAACCGGACCCGCCGCTATAGAGTGCACCGCCGACCAACACCCAGGCGCCGGTCGCGGGCAGTTCGGCGAGATTCGCCAGACATTCCAAGCTGATTCGATGCTCGCGATACAGCAGCTTCGACACCGCATAGGTGTCGTCGATTCCCAGATCGGGTCCGAACGTATCGATGCCGAGCGCCCCACGCCGCCCCAGCCGCCCGGTCCGCAATAGCCATGTGACCGTCTCGACCGCGAATCCTGGTTGATGCTCGGCACTTTCGCCGGTTCCGATGAATTCCGGCATCCCCCATTTCTCGTCCCATCCGGTCCAGGCCACCACCGCCGACCCATCGGGTATCCGCCCGTGCCGATTCTCCCACTCCCGCAGATCATCGATATCGATCGCGTAATCCCGATCACGCGCACACTGCTCGCGCACGTCGATCTTCACCGCGGGCAGCAGGAGATCGTCGAGGTCCAATTCATCCGCGGCCAGCCCGCCGGGCTGGAAGTGGATCGGTGCGCCCCAATGGGTTCCGGTGTGCTCGCCCTGCTGGATAGAGCGCAGGTAGTAACCGTCGTTCGCGACGGTGGCGACAGTATCGGTCCGGAATTCGGGATCACCGGGGAACAGCGGCGTCGTCGCCGGATCGTGGATATGGGAAAGGCTGACCAGCCGTCCGAACGGCCGCGGGCTGGTCATCGCTTCCGTTGCGGAATCGCGCGCGCCAAGGCCAGCAGATCGGCCTCGAGCATCCGGAACAACCGATAGGTGAGCACGAAGGCCAGGATGCCACCCACACTGAGCACCCGCGCCGAAACGATCACCAAATCCAGATCGGCGGCGTCGACGAAGGTTGCGCTGGCCACGCCGAGCAGCGGAACCGATGCCGCGACGCCGAGATAGAAGTTCGTGCGCTTGGCGAGTTTGCGCAGTTGCTCCTCGTCCTCGGCGCCGATACCGCCGCGCACAAGCAGCTGTGGATAAATCGAGCGCACTGGCGCAGATCGATGCGGACCAGATCGGTGAGCACCGCCAAACGCACCTGAGTGCCGTCGGGGATGTACTCCGCGATCGGGGGTGGTTCATTCCGATCGCCACGCAGGCAGCATTGCCAATCTTCGGTAAAACTCGTTTATGGGGTCGGTCTCGCCTTGATCCGCGAAATCGGCAGCTGTCACGATCGCGGCTCCGGTACGGCGCGCCCGTCTTGCTCTGGCTCCACCGAAATCCGTTCGCGGTCAAGGGAATCCACCGATGCAACCACCCGCTCCAGTGCCCGCAGATCGGCCTCCAGAGCCCGGAAGAGCAGGTACGAGCCGATGAACGCGATGATCCCGCCCACACAGAGCACGCGCACCGCGCCGATCACCCTCGAAATATCGTCGGGTGGTAGGAAGGTCACCCCGGCGACGGCGAGCAGCGGCACCGAGGCCGCGATGGCCAGATAGCCGTTGGCGCGGCGGTCCAGACCGCGCAGCCACACCGCGTCCTCGGTGCTGATTTCCCCGTGCCGCAGGAAAAGCGGATAGATGCAGCGGACCATGTAGAAGGACACCAGGAAGAACGGATACGCCACCGCGATCGCGCCGCACACCACGATCGAGGTGAGGAAATGCACCAGCGCGCGTCCCGGCACATCCCCAGCCGCCAGTTGCAGCGCGATCGGGAAGGTGAAGCCGGCGAGCACCCAGAGCGAGAAGACCACCATGACCGCTCGATCTCCGAACAGCAGGGAATCCGCCCTGGCCAGCCGCAGTGTCTCCGCGTCATACCGGCGGTGGCGGCGCAGCCCGTACGGCACCGTGAGCATTCTTCGGGACATGTAGAGAATCAGCGCCGCGCCGAGCGGGAAGAAGATTGCGTTCACCACGGTGGTGATGATTACGAAGGTGCGCCCGGCATCCTCGGGCAGGCGGTCCACGATCAGATGTAGGTTGTGCTGGATGTTGTATGTCGAGGCAAGGATATTCGGGATGCCGATGGCCAGCGCGACGATCATCAGTCGCCACGCTCGCAGCCGCCGCCGCCAACTACCGGGCGGCGGGTCTACCAGGTCCCGGGCCCTGGCATCCAGGCACAGATCCAACTGCTTGGCAAGCATCGCGCCATTGGACCAGCGCCGCGTCCGATCCGATTCCAGACAGGTCAGCAACACCCGCCGCAGCGCTGCCGGACAGTCCGCCGGAACTCGTTGCAGCGCAGCGGTATCCACTCCAGCACTGCGGCGTTCCAGCATGCCCTCCAGCGCCGTATCGTCGCCTTGGTCGGTCACGCTCGCGGTGGAATCGTCGAACGGTTTCGCGCCGGTGAGCAACTCCCACAGCACCACGCCGAGGGAATAGATATCGGACCGGGTATCCAGATCCTCGGCCGTCCGTTCGCAGCCGGGATAGCAAGCCTCCAACTGCTCGGGCGACATATACGCCAGTGAGCCGCCGAAATAGGCCACCGGACTGGTGCCCGCCACATTGCGGCTGAAGCTGATATTGAAATCGGCCAGTTTCGGCACCGCCTCGGCGGTGAGCAGGATATTGGCCGGTTTCACGTCGCGGTGCAGCACGCCGTGCGCGGAGGCGTACTCCAGCGCCTCGGCCAATCTGCGGCCCAGCCAGGCCACGGTTTCCGGCCAGCTCAGTCCGGCGATCTCGGTGCGCACGCTGGAATCGGTCGGGCGGATTTCGCCCTTCTCCTCCATGGCCGCGTCGACCGCGTCGAGCAGCAGTTGTCCGCTGCGTTCGGTGGGTGGAGTCCGGCGCACCCAGCGCAGTACCCCCAGCAGTGTGCCGCCGGGCAGGAACTGCATATACAGCAGCCGGAGTCGGCGCATGGCCGGATCGTGGGCGTCCTCCGAGCCGAGCAGCCGCTGGTCGAAGACGCGCACGATGTAGTCGTGGTCGAGCTGGGCCAGGGTCTGCGGTTCGGTGCCGTGATCGTCGGAGATTTTCACCGCGACCAACCGCTGCAATGATCGCTGCCTGGCCAGGAATACCCGGGCGAAGGCGCCGCTGCCGAGGCCGGTGAGTAGGTCGAAATCGTCGATGGACTGACCGATCTCGATGCGATCGAGCGCGTTGAATTGCCCCGGACCGGTTCCGATCGTGGTCGGAATGGCGGTCGCCGTCTCGATGGAATCGACGGTGGCTCGAGTCACGTCGGTATTACGAACGGACCCCTGGGTTTGGTTCAGCCCGACGGTTTGGTCGGCCTGCACGGTTCGGTTCAGTTCGGCCGCCGCGCGCGTATTGGCGAACTCGGTCAGCACCGAATCCTCGAGCTTCGCCCGGCGGGTGCTCTGGTCGATATCGTCGGCATTGAGCAGCCTGTGCAATTCTGCCGCTTGATCGGGATATTCCCGTAGACAATCCTTCGGATCGACACGGTCACCGCTGTACCTGCGGATGACGAACTCTTCGTACACCAAACCGGCCGGAATGTTGCCCGGTTCGAGTTCCGGAAACTCGGCGCAGTAGTCGAAAAGCCGTTTGCGCGGCATCGGCGCGGTATTGGATTGGCGGCGCTCTCGGGCCGCTTCGTCGTCACGCTCCGCTACCGCCTCCGTGCCCGCCGCAGGGGCACGATGGATCCAACGATGTCGCAGGTCGACGCGGATCAATTCGATCAGCGCCGCCAGGCGCAGGGATTCGGCATCGGGGAGAAAGTCGGCGATCTCCGGTGGTCGACGCGACGATTCCCATGCGGTCGAGAAGGCATCGACCGCGTTGTTCTCGGCATGCGACAACGGTCCGCCCCAGGCTCTGGTCGGAGCGGCCTCGAGACCTGATCGGTGCGAATTTTCGCGTTGAGCACTCATTTTTCGGACCTAGCTGCTGAGCGGATCTCGAGTATCGGCCGTAGATGTGCCGGTGAATTTCCGCCACACCCGACGACATCGCCCGCTGAGCAGTAATCGAAATGATAACTTGCGCCTCAACAGCGGATCACCCGATTTCGACAACCGTGCGACTGGGGAGAACCAGCAGATGAACAACACAGCGGCGCGAGCGACGGGCGCTGAGGCGATAGCGGAGCGCGACCATGTAGCACCACGGGAGCGCCGCAAATCAGATACAGCGGCGCGCGCGGCGGTCGCTGAAATAGCCGAGCGCGACCACGGAACGACCCGGGAGCAGCGCCGTAAATCGAATTTCGCGACGGCCGCGGCGGATGACGGCACGGCGACGGATTCGACCGCGACGGATTCGACCGCTCCGGAGATCGAGGCCCCGGAGGGGCAGATCGCCCGTGGGGTCGCGGTGGGCGGGACCGACGCGGTACATGCTTCGATGGATTCCAGCATGCCACGCGAATCGGGCCTGTCACGCGGTCCGGCGGCGGCAATCGCGGCGAGTGTGCGCGACGGCTCGCTGACGCCGACCGAAACCGTCGATGCCGCCCTGGATCTGATCGCCGCCGGGAACCGAAAGACGAATGCGTTCACAGTCGTTCGCTCCGCCGAGGCGCGGGCCGAGGCACTCGCACTCGAACAGCGTTCCGATCTGGACCTGCTGCCGCTGGCGGGTGTGCCGATCGCGATCAAAAACAACATCGCGGTCGAGGGTGAATCGACACTCGCCGGTTCTACCGCGACCGATACCAGCCCGGAAACCGCCGACCATCCGGTGGTGCGCAGGCTGCGGGCCGCGGGCGCGGTGGTGGTCGGGCTGACCGCGGTCCCCGAGCTGGGACTGTGGGGTACGACTGAGAATGAGGGCCGCATCAGCCGCAACCCGTGGAATTCCGCGCGCAGTTGCGGCGGCTCGTCCGGCGGTTCGGCCGCGGCTGTCGCGGCCGGCTTGGTACCGGTGGCGCACGGTAATGACGGACTCGGTTCGGTGCGCATTCCCGCGGCCTGCTGCGGGGTGTTCGGGATCAAGCCGGGGCGGCATACCGTGCCCGCCGAGGTAGGTTTCGATTCCTGGTCCGGGATGGTCGAAAACGGTGTGCTCGCAACGACAGTCGGTGATGCCGCACTCGCGCTGTCGGTGCTGGCAGCACGCCCGGACCTAGCCGAGTTGGAGCTACCGGGCCGACTACGTATCGGGCTGGCCGTGGCGCCACCGTCCCGGTTGTTCCGGGTCGATCGGCACTGGACCGCGGCGGCTCGCACCGCTGCTTCGGCCGCCGCTGCGGCCGGACACCTCGTGGAATCCGCCACGCTGCCCTATGGCGAATCGCTCATCTCGGTCGGCCTGCGCTGGTTGGCATTCGGCGCGCGGGAGGGCGCGAATCTCGTCCACCCCGAACGGTTGCAGCGGCGCACCCGCCGCCACCTCGCACTCGGCCGGCTCGTCCAGCGGTTGCGGCTGGTGCGCCCGGCCCAGGTGGACCGGGTCGAGGCGCGACTGCTGGAATTCTTCGAGCGTTACGACGTGGTGATCACCCCGACGCTCGCCGCGCCACCGCCGCGGGCCAGGGCCTGGCACACCCTGGGTTGGCTCGCGAATGTTGTTATCGGCGCCCGGTATTCACCGTTCACACCACTGTGGAATCTGGTCGGATGGCCCGCAGCATCGATCCCGATGGGCATGCACCCGAGATCCGGAACGCCGGTCGCCGCGCAACTCGCCGGCCCGCCCGGCAGTGAATCGACCCTGCTGCGCCTCGCGGCTCAATTGGAAGCTATCCAGCCGTGGCGACGAATCGCTGGGACCTGACCACGACGGAACGAGTGTGACGAGCGACGTTCGCGCCCGTCTCGCGGCCGAGCGGCCGAAGCGCACGCGGCGTAGTCGCGAGCCTCGGCCGCGAGACAGCAGGGGGCTGCTAACTGGACGCAGGTTGACGCTGCACCGCGAAACCACCCTGCACCGCGCGTGCGGCGAATTCGAGGATGGTGGGCCGGTTGTCGTCGGCGCGCCAGGCCACCGCCAGTTCGCACGGGGCGAGGCCGGCGAGTGGGCGGGCGGTCAGACCCGGCCAGCGGTACATCGGCACATTGTTCTCGGCGAGCAGGCAGACGCCGAGGCCCAGGCTCACGGCCTCCAGCTTGTCCTCCGCGGTCGCCGCCTCGGCGCCGATCTTGGGCTGACGGCCATTGCGGGCATCGTTGCCGAGCCAGAAATCGCGCACCGCACCGGCCTCGGTGGGCAGTGCGATGAACGGCTCGTCCAGTAGATCGGCGAAGTCGACGGTCTCGTTCTCGGCCAGCGGGTGGTTCTCCGGCAACAGCACCCAGCGCGGCTCGGTGCGCAGCACCTGCCAGCGGTAGCGGTTCGGATCGGGTAGCGGCAGCCAGACCAGGGCGAGGTCAGCTTGCCGACCGGCCAGACCGCTGGACGGGTCGGTCCAGGAGGCGGCGTGCAGTGCGAGGCGGTGCCCGCTCGCGCTCTCCAGATCATTGAGCAGCCCTCGGCCGAGCGCGGACTGGATGCCGACGCGCAGTACCTCACCCGCCTCCTGGAGGGTGACGTTGGTGACCTCCCACAGCTCCAGGATCTTGCGGGCGCCTTCGAGCAGCTCCTTACCCGCGACGGTCAGCGCGACGCTGCGCTGGTTGCGGTCGAACAGGACCACGTCGAGCTGGCGTTCCAGCTGACGAATCTGACGCGACAGGGTGGGTTGAGCGATGTGCAGCCGCTGAGCGGCGTTAGTGAAGTGCAGTTCCTCAGCGACGGCGACGAAATACCGCAGGTCGCGCAAATGCGGGTCCATAGCCCCTTGCTATCAGAATCGGTCCTGAATTTCCAGCCTTTTGAGGCCGGAAAGTCTGGATATGGCAGCCGAAACAGTCGGCAGGTTTGTTAGACCCACAGCATATGGCTTGTCGTGGTCGTTTGCATCATCGACCCGGCGAATCTCTGGCACCCATGACCTGCGTTGCCGCACTCAAGTTAACTGGGCGTATGACCAGCAACAATGCGGCGGAGGTGGGTTCAAGGGGTGTGTCGGATCGGTGCCGAAGTGTGGTCGGTCACTGTCGAGAAACCGGCCCGCAATGAGGGTGACCAGTTTTTGTGATGTTAGTCACAATTACGTTTGCCGCCTCGCTCGAAAGGTCCGTTACTGCCGCCGTGTGGGCCCGCGAACGCGCGAAGGCGCCGTGGTCGATGACACGACCACGGCGCCTTCGTATCTCGGTTCAGAGGCTGCGCGCCCGATCCTTGTGCCCTCCGTGGTGACGCTGCGCTACCGCCTGCGCGCCCGTCGCTCGCTCCGCGGTTACTTCTTGTCTCCCTTGAGTTTCAGGACCGCCGCAATGTCGATGCGCCGCAGTCCGCGCGCCCCAGCGGCACGCATCGCGCCGAGCCCGAACAGCACCTTCGGCATCTGGTACGGGAACCAGAGCAGTTCCTTCTGCTGGGTCGGCAGGATCGGCGTGGTGATCGCCTTCTGCCTGCAGTACTTGCGTACTCCGTTCGGACCGCCCCAGCGCGCGCCGACACCGGACTGTCCCCAGCCGCCCATCGGCAGCGCGAAGCTGAACAGGTTGACGAAGACGTCGTTGATATTCACCGCGCCTGCGTTCAGGGCGCGGGCCACACGTTCGCCGCGCTCCTTGTCGGCGGTCCACACCGAGGCGGACAGACCGTAGATCGAATCATTGGCCAGCCGAACGGCTTCGGCTTCGTCGGCGACCTTGATCACCGGCAGGGTCGGGCCGAAGGTTTCCTCGGTAATGCAGGACATGGTGTGGTCGACATCGACGAGCACGGTCGGTTCGAACAGGGTGCCGACACCAGTGCGCTTACCGCCGGTAGTCACCTTGGCGCCAGCCGCGACGGCCTCGTCGACATGCCGCTGCACGATCTGAACCTGATTCTCATTGGCCAGCGCGCCCACATCGTGGTTGGGCTCGCGACCGTCGAGACCCTGGCGCAGATTCTTGACGGCATCGGTGAGCTTGCCGACGAATTCGTCGTAGACCGGAGCCTCGACATACACCCGCTCCACCGAAATGCAGACCTGGCCCGAGTTGAACATGCCGCCGAAGGTGATGCCGTGCGCGGCCCGATCCAGATCGGCGTCGGCCAGCACGATCGCCGGATCCTTACCACCCAATTCCAGGCTGTAGGGAATCATCCGCTCAACACAGGCGGCGGCGATTTTGCGTCCGGTTGCGGTCGAACCGGTGAACTGGATGTAGTCGGCATTCTCGACCACCGCGGCACCGGTCGCACCGGCGCCGGTGACCACGGCGAAGACCGGCGGCGCACCGATTTCGGCCCAGCCCCTTGCCAATTCGAGCGCCGAAAGCGGCGTCACCTCCGACGGCTTGAGGATCACCGCGGCGCCGGCGGCCAGCGCCGGGATCACATCGATGACCGGCATGGCCAGCGGGAAGTTCCACGGCGTGATCACGCCGACCACCGGATACGGTTCGTACACCGTGGTCAACTTCTTGACCCGGGCCAGCGGGCTATGCGGCGAGGGATGGTCGTCGGCGAGGAATTTGGCGGCCCGGCGCGCGTAGTAGCCGATCAGATCGGTGGAGAAGGCCGGGTCGATCAGCGCGTCCACCCGTGGTTTGCCCGTCTCGGCTTGCATCACATCGGCCAGCTGCTCGGTGTTGTCGATGATCCAGTCCTGCAGCTTCAGCAGCCATTCCTTGCGCCCGTCGGGGCCGATGGCCTCCCATTCCGGCTGGTACAGGCGCAGTTCGCGGATCTTGGCCGCGACCGCGTCGGCGCTCTCGTTCGGCACGGTGCCGACCACCGCGCCGGTGCCCGGATTGCGCACCTCGATCAGTGCCGCAGCGGTGTCCGATTCGCGGCGCTCCCGGGTCGCTGCGTGGTCACGCTCCGCCACCGCCTCCGCGCCCGTCGCTCGCGCGGTGGGCGCTGGTGTCTTTCGTGTGGTTTGCTTCTCGGCCGCGCCCGGCACTGTATCGCTCACGCTGTTCTCCCACTGACGTTGTGCTGTGCACTGTGGTGAATCAGTGCGCTGACTATGATCGTGGCACAAGATTGCAACACTTTCTTGGCCTGATTTGTCAACGAACTCGGGAATTTTTGGTCTTGAAGCACAATTCGGAGGATCAATGACCACCGGCCACCCGGCGGCGATCAGCACCGACAGCGCGGTGGTCCGCGACTGGCTCGCCGAATACGTCTACGAGACCATGCGCACCCAGGCCCTCGAACAGGTCGTCGACCGCCTCGACAACG
Organism: Nocardia sp. NPDC051990; assembly: GCF_040680755.1. Lineage (NCBI taxonomy): Bacteria > Bacillati > Actinomycetota > Actinomycetes > Mycobacteriales > Nocardiaceae > Nocardia > Nocardia sp. NPDC051990. The sequence continues at coordinate 49,967 of NZ_JBFAXH010000006.1, forward strand.
CGGTCATTGCGCACATTCCGGAATTCACCGATCGAGATATACGCCGTGACCTGGCCGCGAGTACCCGCGCCCACGCCAGGGTCGTGCTCGCCAACCTCACCAGCGACACCATCGAATTCGCCCTGCCGGAAGAGGCGCACGCCTTCGCCAGAACCCTCGCCCGGCGCGGTTATGACCTGCGGCTGCTACTGCGGACCTACCACATCGGGCAGGAGGCGGTACTCGACTACATGACCGAAGCCGTCGACGAACGGCGGCCACCGCCCGAAATCGAGCGGGCGGTGATGCTGCGACTGTTCGAGCGTTCCACCAAATGGGTCAGCATGTCGGTGGAGACGCTCACCGACACCTACATGGAGGAACGCGAGCGCGTCATGCGTGCGGCGCTCAACCGGCGCACCGAAATCGTGCGCACCCTGCTCGCCGGTGCCGAACTCGATGTCGACCAGGCCTCGGTCCGGCTCGGTTATCGACTTACCAAGCAGCACTTGGCATTTGTGCTGTGGACCGATGGAATCACCGGTGAGCCGGACGGCGAGTCGAGCGGGCTGCTGGATCGGGTGGCGACGCGATTGGGCACGGCGCTCGGCAGTAGCCAGGTGCTCACTGTCACCTCGGGCGCGAGCGGCATATGGGCTTGGGCTGGTTTGGACGATGACGCGCATGCCGCCGAATTGGCGGTGCGAGGGGCGATCGAGCGGATCGTGCTCGGTCAGGTCGAGCCGCCGGTGCGGGTCGCGTTCGGGGTGCCCGCGCCGCAGGCCGCCGGGTTCCGGCAGAGCCATCACGAGGCCGTCGCGGCCAGGCAGGTCGCCGAGCGTGGTCCGGCGGATCGAGCGCGGGTCACCGCATATCGCGAGGTGGAGATCGCCTATCTGGCGGGCGCCGACGACGCGGCCATGCGCGGTCTGATCGGGCGCGAATTGCGCGCGCTCGCGGGCCGTGATGTCACTGCCACCCGCCTACGCGAAACACTGCACGCATATCTGAAAAGCCATCGCAGCCCGGAGGCCACGGCGAAATTACTCGGTGTGCACAAGAACACGGTCCGCTATCGGATCCAACGGATCGAGGAACTGCTCGGCCATCCGATCGGAGCGCGTAGTCTGCCGCTGGAGATCGCACTGGCCTGCGTCGCCACTTACGGCGCAGACGCCCTACCTTGAAACGCTACGAACTACTCCGCCTCCGCGACCTCGCGATCGTGGCGCAGCGGTGGTTCGGTGACCGGTGCGACCCGCACATCCGGTAAATCCGCGAGCAATTGCGTGGTCGCTGCCGCGATGACGTTCACCGCCTTGTCGACAGCTGCCTTGGTTGTGGTGCTCAGGCCGGACACGCCACCGACCGTACGCACGTACTGCACTGCGGCAGCATAGATTTCCTGCTCGGTAGGCGCAGGATCCAACCCACGAAGGAGGGTGATGTTGCTACTCATGCGAGCACATTAGCGGTGTTTGCGCTCTGTTGTCGGCCGCACGAGCGCGGCTCTGTTATCGGCCGCGCGGGCGCGGCGTGTTCGCGGCCCCCTTCAGCCTCGCGACTGACCCTTTCGAGCGACCTGCATGCAGTCGCTAGCGGCGCCGTCGAGACTCGCGACTTCGTCGCATGCGCTTCGACGACTCGGCTGTGTTCGATGACCGCGCCTACGGCGCGGACGCGAGACGGGCCGCGAACTCCTCGCTCGTAAGACTCGCTCCATGGTGGCCGGCAGTGCGGATGGGGTCGGTCGCACACCGAGTAATCGATACCCGCGAATTCGGTTCCGATTACACAGGTTCATCCAAGATCGATGGGGAACAATCGGGGTATGCCTGGCCGCGGTGTACCTACCTTGACGACATTCCCCTATGCCGAGCTCGACAAGCGGGAAGAGGACCATTGGTCCGGCGCGGCGGTATCGGAGGACGAGCTGCGCGCGCTCGCACTCGGTGGCTTCTATTCGGCGCGCTGGGATGCCTTCCACGATGCGCTGCTGCTCGGCCCCGAGCGCGACCATCCGCTGGGTGACCGGCGCGAACTCGCTATCGATACACTCACCGGCGCGTGGGGCATCACCGACGGCACCGAGGCGCGAGCCTCCATGGAGCAACTGCTGGAAGGGATGCACGCGCCGTTATACGCGATGGTGCATCCGTTGGTGATGGCATCGATCAATGCCAGTGAACGCGACCGGTTCGGTGAGCGGGCCGATCGGCATCGGGCCTTCCTGCGTCAGGTCGGCTCGTTCCGGGGGATGGACAATCCCGAGGCGCTGGTCCGCGATTACGACATCTGGTCGCAGGCGATCAAAATCGGTTTCACCGATCATTTGGCCCGCCCGCTGCCGAGCGATATCCATGCCTGGGATCTGGCCCGGGTGGTCGCGGTGGCGCGAATGGCCTTCACCGCCGGCTATCTCGATGCCGAGGTGGCCTGGGACTATCTGATGCGCGCACTGCCGCTGGCCCAGCGCAAATACCAGAATTGGCGCCAATTCGGCGATGCCTACCTGACCGGCTGGACCTACTGGCAGGCCTGTGAGGATCTGGCCGAACTCAAGAAGGGCGGCGTGGATCGGCGCATGGAACTATTGCGCCTGTGGTTGCGTCCGACCAGCCCGTGGCGACGGATCACGCTGCAATCAGTGCCCGTCGGGGAGTGAGCGCAGAATTCCGCGGCCGTAGCGCTGGAACTGTCCGTCATCGACCATGCCCAGGGAATGCCGCTCCACCAGCAACTCCCATTCGGAATAGAGCTGGGCGACACCAGGATCGGCCGGCCCCGCCGCGCTGTCGGCCGAATCGCGCCGGACGGCGAAATTCACCGCGCAGGTGACGCGCTCGGAATCGGCCCGATCGGTACCGGTGAAGTGCAGTGTGACGTTTCCGTCGTGCACATCGATACCGGTCTCGCCGCGCACCGAGCCGATCTCACCGGGCGTCGACATGGCGCCATCGGTCGTACGTGCCCACATGACTACCGGGATGGGGAGTTCGTGCGCATACCGTTCGCCGGGGCCGATGGAGATGAACAGCAGCCGTCCGGTGGTCGCGGCCAGCAGGCCGGGGCCGGTGCCCGCGGGTGACTGCGCCACGACGATGGCGGTCTCCAGCACGTATTCATCGACGGTGACGTATCGATGCAGAGCGGCTATTGCCGCCTTGGCTTCGTGTTTCGTTGCCATCCGCCGCACGGCTCGATCCACATCGGCTCGGGTGGGCCCGCTCGTACCCCACTGCGGGGCCGGCGGCTGTAGATCGGGTGCGGCCACATCGATGCGCTGGCTGGCCAGGATCTGATCGTTGATGCGTTCGACGATTTCGGCGGCCGCTGGGAAATCGTGTTCGGCGATCAGTACCGGCAACGGGGTGCGGTCGGCGGGCACACCCGTGAGGACGGGCGTCGGATAACGCAGATAGATCTCGATGACGACCGCATCGTCGGCGCGCCGGTTCAGCCGAACCTTGAGCAGATCGGTGACCGGCACATCCAGTACGCACTCGCCATCGCTGCCCGGGCGTAGAACGATCAGTCGTCCACGGCCGTGCCGCAGTATCGCTGTGGGTGTCCGTAGCTCAACTATGTCCATACCCCCTGCGCTCTGTTTGATCCGCGGTGCTCCCGGGGCCCTACGTGGTTACGCAAGCTACCGCCTTCGGGCCCGCCGCTCGCTCTGCGGCTATGTGTCGTCGCTCACGATAGGCCGAACATGACATGATTGTGACCACTTGGCGTAACCCGACCGGAGACTTCGGGAACCACGGACGTTCCCCGACCGTTTACCTGTCGAACTACACCAGCTGCCGAACTGCGCGATGTATCGACTAGACCGTACGCGGTAACGTGGCATGTCCGCATCCGGACCACCGGACGGGACGCGCCCAACGCCACGCTAGGCATGCACCGGAGACACCGGAAAGGACTGGCCGCCCGGCCTCGCTCTATGAACCGCAAGACTGTGTTTCGCACCCTGGCCATAGTCTCGGGCATCTTGCTCGTGATCTATGCGTTCAGCTATTTCGGCAATGACACGCGCGGCTGGAAGAGTGTCGATACCTCGGTGGCGTTGAGTCAACTAAACGACAAGAGCAACGTCAAGAACGTCCAGATCGACGATCGCGATCAGCAGCTGCGCATCGAGCTGAACAACGGGAACGACGCCACTTCCGGCTCGAAGAAGATCCTTGCCAAGTATCCGGGCGGCAGTGAGACCTCCAATCAGGTGTTCGATGCCGTGCAGAAGTCCGGCGCGCCATTCAACACCGTGGTCAAGCAGGACAGCTGGTTCACCCAGATCCTGCTGCTCGTGCTGCCGATGGTGATCTTGTTGGGCCTGTTCATCTTTGTGATGTCGCGCATGCAGGGCGGTGGTCGCGGCGGCATGATGGGCTTCGGTAAGTCGAAGGCCAAACAGCTGTCCAAGGACATGCCCAAGACCACCTTCGCGGATGTGGCCGGCGCCGACGAGGCCGTCGAAGAGCTCTACGAGATCAAGGATTTCCTGCAGAACCCGGTTCGCTACCAGGCGCTGGGCGCGAAGATCCCGAAGGGCGTGCTGCTCTACGGCCCGCCCGGTACCGGTAAGACCCTGCTGGCGCGTGCCGTCGCGGGTGAGGCCGGGGTGCCGTTCTTCACCATCTCCGGTTCGGACTTCGTCGAAATGTTCGTCGGTGTCGGCGCTTCCCGCGTGCGCGACCTGTTCGAACAGGCCAAGCAGAACAGCCCGTGCATCATCTTCGTCGACGAGATCGACGCGGTCGGCCGCCAGCGAGGCGCCGGTCTCGGCGGTGGTCACGATGAGCGCGAGCAGACCCTGAACCAGTTGCTGGTCGAGATGGACGGCTTCGGCGATCGCACCGGCATCATCCTGATCGCCGCGACCAACCGCCCCGACATCCTCGATCCGGCACTGCTGCGGCCGGGCCGCTTCGACCGGCAGATCCCGGTCAGCAATCCGGATCTGGCCGGGCGGCGGGCCATCCTGCGGGTGCATTCGCAGGGCAAGCCGATCTCGCCCGAGGCCGATCTCGACGGGCTGGCCAAGCGCACCGTCGGCATGTCCGGCGCGGATCTGGCCAATGTCGTCAACGAGGCCGCCCTGCTCACCGCCCGGGAGAACGGCGCGGTGATCACCGGCGAGCAGCTCGAGGAATCGGTGGATCGCGTCATCGGTGGTCCGCGCCGCAAGAGCCGCATCATCAGCGAGCACGAGAAGAAGATCACCGCCTACCACGAGGGCGGCCACACCCTGGCCGCTTGGGCGATGCCGGATATCGAGCCGGTCTATAAGGTGACCATCCTGGCCCGCGGCCGCACCGGCGGCCACGCCATGACGGTGCCCGAGGACGACAAGGGCCTGATGACCCGCTCGGAGATGATCGCCCGCCTGGTCATGGCGATGGGCGGCCGCGCCGCCGAGGAACTGGTGTTCCACGAGCCGACCACCGGCGCGTCCTCGGATATCGACCAGGCCACCAAGATCGCGCGCGCGATGGTCACCGAATACGGCATGAGCGCACGTCTGGGTGCGGTGCGCTACGGCCAGGAGCAGGGCGACCCGTTCCTCGGTCGTTCGATGGGCATGGGTTCGGACTATTCGCATGAGGTCGCCGGCGCCATCGACGAGGAGGTGCGCAACCTGATCGAGGCCGCGCACACCGAGGCGTGGGCCATCCTCAACGAGTATCGCGATGTGCTCGATGTGCTCGCCACGGCGCTGCTGGAGCGGGAGACCTTGCACCGCAAGGATCTCGAGGAGATCCTTGCCGCGGTGGACAAGCGGCCGCGCATCACGGCGTTCAACGATTTCGGCGAGCGCGTGCCCTCGGATAAGCCGCCGGTGAAGACCCCGGGCGAACTGGCCGCCGAACGCGGCGAGCCGTGGCCACCGCAGGAGCCGGCGCGGCCGAAGCTGCCACAGCGGGAACCCGCCGCCGCGGCGAATGGCTATCCGGACGGCGGTTACCAGGAACCGCGCTACGGCGGCTACGCCGAGCCACCGGCGACCGGTTACCCGTTGCCGCAGGCGCCGCCTCCGGCCTACCCGCGTCAGGGCGCGACGCACGGTTCGCGACCGGATTACGGTGCCCCGGCCGGTTGGTCGGCGCCGGGTTGGCCGCCGCGCGACGAGTCGCAGCAGCAGTCGGGTCAGTCCGGCTATGGCGGCTGGCCAGCCGAGCCGCAAACGCGTCACGGCTATTCGCAGCCGCAGCAGCCATGGGAGCAGCCGGGCCACGGCAACGACGCCTATGACGAACCCACCAATGGCACCGGGAATAACGAGGGCGAGAACCACCATTGGGATGGACCGAACGGTCGGCGCTGACACAGGCCGATTAGGCTCGACCATTTGGGTGCGGGGTGATGCCTCGCACCCGAGATTTTGGAGGTGTCCTCGATTGTCGGCCAACAATCACGTAGGTGGCTCAACGTATGTGAGCGGCGGTGCCATTGCGAACGCCAGCGCTCTCGATGAAGCGGATAGGGCCGGGTACAACGGAGCAGGACCGGCCGGGCCGGAATTGATCGCACTGGAGACCGGCCGCCCCTTCGATCAAGCCCGCGCCGAGGCCGCGGTTCGAGAGTTGCTGATCGCGGTCGGCGAGAATCCGGACCGGCCCGGCCTGATCGATACGCCCGCACGGGTCGCCCGCGCCTATCGGGAGACGTTCGCCGGGCTCTATCTGGAGCCGGATTCGGTCCTGAACACCACCTTCGACGAGGGGCACCAGGAGTTGGTGCTGGTTCGCGATATCCCGCTGTACTCGACCTGTGAACACCACCTGGTGTCCTTCCACGGCGTCGCGCATGTCGGTTACATTCCCGGCCCGCACGGCCGGGTGACCGGACTGTCCAAACTGGCCAGGCTGGTCGATCTGTACGCCAAGCGACCGCAGGTGCAGGAGCGGCTGACCAGCCAGATCGTCGATGCCATCATGCGCAAGCTGGATCCGCGCGGTGCCATTGTCGTGGTCGAGGCCGAGCACCTGTGCATGGCCATGCGCGGTATCCGCAAGCCCGGTGCCAGCACCACCACCTCCGCCGTGCGCGGTCTGCTGCAGTCCAACGCCGCCTCGCGGGCCGAGGCCCTCGATCTGATCCTGCGGAAGTGAGGCACCGCGCGGTGTCGTCCCACGCCCCCGATCCCCTCCGGAGCAGCGTCGCGCCGCGCGGTGTTGTTTCGAGCGACCTGCAAGCAATCGCTAGCGGTGAGCGCTCCTGCGTGGTCATGGGCGTGGTGAACGTCACCAGCGATTCGTTCTCCGATGGCGGCCGCTATCTGGATCCGAGCCTGGCCATCGCACACGGCATCGAGCTGTACGAGGCGGGCGCCGACATTATCGATATCGGTGGCGAATCGACCCGGCCCGGTGCGGTGCGGGTCGACCCGGAAACCGAGGCCGCACGAGTGGTTCCGGTCATTCGCGGCCTGGTAGCAGCCGGTGTGCCGACCAGCGTGGACACCATGCGGGCCAGTGTCGCCGCGGCGGCGATCGCGGCCGGAGTTTCGGTCGTCAACGATGTCTCCGGTGGCCGCGCCGACCTCGATATGGTGAAAGTAGTTGCGGCGGCAGAGGTTCCGTGGATTCTCATGCACTGGCGGGCGGGCGCGGATTATCGACACACCGGTCCGGCCGACCACTACGACGATGTGGTCGCCGAGGTGCTCGCCGAATTGACCGCGCAGGTGGAACTGGCCGTTGCGGCCGGTGTGGACCGGTCCCGGCTGGTACTCGATCCCGGCCTCGGATTTGCCAAGAACGCCGAACACAATTGGGCGCTGCTCGGTGCGCTGCCCGAATTGGTCGGCCACGGGCTGCCGATACTCATCGGCGCCTCCCGGAAACGTTTCCTCGGTGCCCTGCTCGCCGACGCCGCGGGTCCGCGCCCACCCGACGGCCGGGAAATCGCCACCGCGACGGTGTCGGCGCTGGCCGCCCTGCACGGGGCCTGGGGTGTGCGCGTCCACGATGTGCGGGCCTCGCTGGATGCCATTGCTGTGACCGACGCCTGGCAGCGCGCCGCCCGAAACAGCACCCGAGGAGTCGCGCTATGACGGCAGCATCGCGCGGCGATTCGTCGCGAGGCGATGGCCGGGCGATGGACCGGATCGAGTTGCGCGGCCTGCGCGCCTACGGCTATCACGGCTGTTTCGACTATGAACGCCGCGACGGCCAGGAATTCCTGGTCGATCTGACGGTGTGGGTCGATTTCGCCACGGCCGCGGCCACCGACGACCTCGCGAACACCATCGACTACGGCGCCCTCGCCGAGCGCGCCGTGCGGATCATCCAGGGTCCGCCGCGCAATCTCATCGAAAAGGTGGTCGCCGAGATCGCCGACGATGTGATGACCGATCCCCGCATCGAGGCGGTCGAGGTCGTCGTGCACAAACCATCGGCGCCGATTCCGCATACCTTCGCCGATGTCCGCGTGGTCACTTCGCGGCAGCGGGGAGGGGTGGCATGAGTAGCGCCGTTTTGTCGATCGGCTCGAATCTGGGCGATCGGCTCGCGCATCTGCGCAGTGTTGTCGAAGGGCTCGGGCCGCGGGTCGTCGCGGTTTCGCCGGTGTACTCGACCGCGCCGTGGGGCGGTGTCGAACAGGACGACTATCTCAATGCCATTGTGCTGGTTGATGATCCGGAGTTCGGCGCGCACGATTGGCTGCGCTTCGGCCAGCAGTTGGAACAGGCCGCCGGGCGGATACGCGACGTGCGTTGGGGTGCGCGCACTGTCGATGTCGATGTGGTGTGGTGTGCCGAGGACGGCGTGGTCTGCCGCAGCGACGATCCGGTATTGACCCTGCCGCATCCGCAGGCGCACAACCGGGCGTTTGTACTCATCCCGTGGCTGGATGTGCAGCCGGACGCGGAACTCGAGGTCGATGGAACCGTGCGGCCGGTGCGCGACCGGCTCGCCGAACTCGACGCGGCCGAACGTGCGGGTGTCCGGCCGACCGAATTCTTGCTGTCGGGAGCCGCGGAGGGATCGGTGTGAAACTGAGGCCGACCCGGATCCTCGATCTCATCGGAAATGTCGTTGTCGCGGCCCTTATCGCCTGGGTGCTCACCCGGATGGCCTATGGCAGTTTCCCGCCGATTTCGATTTACGCGGGCGCATCGCTTTATCCGGTGGCCGCGATCGAAGCGGCGCTCGGCTTCGTAATCCGGGCACGGGTCAATGAACATCAGATCGGTGACGGCATCCATCAGCTGCATCCGATCACCGCGGCCCGCGCGGTCGCATTGGCCAAGGCGTCCGCGCAGGTCGGCTCGCTTGCTGCTGGTGTCTGGCTGGGTTTCCTTTTCTGGGTCTTTCCACAGCGCGACACCTTGAATGCGGCGGGTGCGGATAGTCCCGGCGCCATTGTCGGGATGCTGGCGGGGGTGGCTTTGGTAGCTGCGGCACTATGGCTCGAGTATTGCTGCCGGGCTCCCGAGGACCCTTCAGATGATCCGGCAACTACATAGCAAATAATCCCGCCGGAATCACCGTGTGAGAATCTGGGCGCGGCTGGCTGATCAAGCTACCCTTGCGTGCATGGTTTCCCCCTCGCGTAGCAGCACCTCTCGTCGACGGCGGGACGAAGCGGGAAAATTGTTCATCGGCGTATTGATTCTGCTCGGTCTGGTTGCCAGCGTTTTCCTGGTTTTCAGTGACCGTCTGCAGTTCGTCCGGATCGGCTTGGTGGCGGCGCTGTGGGCGGCCGTCATCGGCGCTTTGGCCGCGACGCGGTACCGCAAGGAAGCCACGATCGATAAGGCCAAGGTTCGTGACCTGCAGACCGTGTACGAGCTCCAGTTGGAACGCGAGGTGACCGCCCGCCGCGAATACGAGCTCGGCGTCGAGGCGCGGGTGCGCGCGGAGGTGGGTGCTGATGCGGCCGAAATGGCCGCCCTGCGCGCTGAACTCACTGTGCTCCGGCAGAGCCTGCAGCGGCTGTTCGACGGTGATCTGCCGATGGATCGTCCCGCGTTGCGCGCCGATGCGACCCGGATTCACGAGTTGCCGATCGCATTCGGAAATTCGTCCGACAGTAGCTCGGCGAATGCCGACAGCTGGCTGGACATGGCGTTTCAGCAATCTCGTAGCACCTTCACCCCGGTCTTCGAAACGGATCATCCGGAGGCCCCGCAGTTCGCCAGCCCCTTCGACGATCCGGTGACCGCGGAGACCGCGGTCGTCTCCGTCGACGATGACGCCGAGATCGCCGACGCCGAAGTCGACTATGGCCGCGATACCGACCAGCTCGGCGCCACTACCGGCTGGGCCGATGCGTTCACCGAGGACCCGGAGAAGACCGGTGTCGCGCCACGCCTGCAGCCGCTGGAGTACACCGTACCGCCGCGCTTGTCGCCGGATCCGAACTCGTCCGAGGTCGAGTCGCACGACTTCTCGACACCGGAGCAGTACACACCGCCCCGACAGCCCGAGCCCGCCCCGCGACCGACGACCGCGGTCCCGCCAATGGGCACCAGTACCTCCCGTCGCCGTCGCCGCGTCGATCCGGACGCCGACTCCGGCAACTCCTCGCGCCGACTTTCGGTGGCCGAGATCATGGCGAACCTGCAGTCGGAGGAAAATGGACGCAAGTAACCCGTTCCCGTAGCCAGAGCGTGAGTTCGGCCACTTAGGCAACCGCGGCGAAGCGAGTCTTACGAACGACCCGTTCGCGGCCCGTCTCGCGTCCGCGCGCAGACGCGGCAGGTCAGGCACCGCCGAGCGGTCGAAGTGCACATGACGAAGTCGTATGTCTCGGCCCGTCGGACGCCAGACACCAGGGGGCCGCGAACACGCCGCGTCCGCGCGGCCAAAAATACTGCGATATTCTCGGTGCGCAACGTCTGGTACCTGGCTGTCCGGGACTGGAACGATATCGAGAGGACAACGTTGACCTCGAGAAGCGTCAACCCTGACAACGCTACTGCGAGTGACCTCGCGCCGGCACGCTTGACGGTGGGAATCATCTCGGCGGGACGCGTCGGCTCCGCACTCGGCGCGGCGCTCGAGCGCGCCGGACACGTGGTGTTCGGCGTGGCAGCCATATCCGATGCCTCGGTGCACCGGGCCCGTACTCGACTACCCGACTCCGAGATCCTGCCGGTCGAGGATGTGGCCGCACGCAGCGAACTGCTATTGCTGGCAGTACCCGATACCGAACTACCCGGGCTGGTGCGCGGGCTCGCATCCGCGGGTGTGGTTAGGCCCGGCACCATCGTCGCGCACACCTCCGGCGCCAACGGCGTCGGTGTACTTGCCCCGCTGGCCGAGCGCGGCGCACTGCCGCTGGCCATCCATCCGGCAATGACCTTCACCGGACACGATGAGGATGCCGCCCGCCTCGGTAATGCCTGCTTCGGCATTACCGCCGCCGACGAAATCGGTTTCGCCATCGCGCAATCGTTGGTGATCGAAATGGGCGGCGAGCCGGTTCGGGTTCAGGAAGAAAATCGCCAGCTCTATCACGCCGCACTCGCGCACGGCAGTAATCACCTGGTCACGGTGGTCCTGGACGCGGTCGACGCACTGCGCGCCGCACTGGCGGGCCCCGGCCTGCTCGGCCAGCAGCTCGTCGACGATCAACCCAACGGTCTGGCCGAGCGTCTGCTCGCCCCCTTGGCCTCCGCCGCCCTCGACAATGCCCTGCGTCGCGGCCAGTCCGCGCTGACCGGCCCGGTGGCGCGCGGCGACGCGAATGCCGTCGCCGCCCATCTGACCGCCCTGGAAGGGGTCGATGCCCGGCTGGCCGCGAACTATCGCGCCATGTCGCTGCGTACGGCCGAGCGCGCCAAGACCAATCCGGCGCTGATCGAGCTGCTGGAGGGAGGTCGATGATGGATCCGACATTGCCCGCCGCGAGTGACGGGCCAGGAGGAGGCAGCTCGGGTAACCACACCGCGGCGCGAGCGACGCACCCGGAGGCGGCAGCGGAGCGTAACCACGGAGAGGGCCGGGAGCGCCGCAAATCAGACACCGAGCCCCGCGAGCGGCGCATCGGACCCAGCGCGTACCGCCGCGGCGAGCTGACTGTGCACCACGATCCTGAGGCGATCGCCGCGGTCGCCAGGGCCCTGCGCGGTGTCGGCCGTACTGTCGGGCTGGTGCCCACCATGGGCGCACTGCACGAGGGTCACCTCGAGATCGTGCGCCGGGCCAAGCGGACCAATCAGGTGGTCATCGTCTCGATCTTCGTGAATCCGCTGCAGTTCGGCGCGAACGAGGATCTGGACAAATATCCGCGCACTCTCGATGCCGATGTCGAATTGCTGCGCAACGAAGGCGTGGAGTTGGTCTTCGCGCCGAGTGCGTCGGATATGTACCCGGACGGCCCACGTACCACCGTGCATCCTGGCCCGATCGGCGCCGAGCTCGAAGGCGCCAGTCGCCCGACGCATTTCGCGGGCATGCTGACCGTGGTCGCCAAGCTGCTGAATATCGCACGCCCGAGCGAGGCGTTCTTCGGCGAGAAGGACTATCAGCAGCTCACGCTGATCCGGCAGATGGTGCGCGATCTGAATATGGACGTCAAGATCGTGCCGCTGCCGACGGTTCGCGAACCCGACGGCCTCGCGCTCTCCTCCCGCAATCGGTATCTCGATGCGGCACAGCGGGAATCGGCGCTGGCCCTGTCGGCGGCACTGACTGCCGGTCGGCATGCGGGTGCGCTCGGCGCGGATGCCGTGCTGGCGGCTGCCCGCGCGGTGCTCGACGCGACCCCCGGTGTCGATGTGGACTATCTCGAATTGCGGTCGTCGACGCTCGGCCCGGCCCCCGTGAACGGCAATGCGCGACTGCTCATCGCCGCCAAGGTCGGCTCGACCCGCCTGATCGACAACATCGCTGTTGCGCTTGGCGCACCCGTCGACGGCGCTGTTTCGAGCGACCTGCGAGCAGTCGCTAGCGGCGTTGTTTCGAGCGACCTGCAAGCAGTCGCTAGCGGCGGCCACCCCACACTTCCCGATGCGCGCACCGCCGCGATCGACTCCCAGCCTGACCAGGCCAGCATTTAGGAAGGGCGACAACGATGTTGCGCACCATGATGAAGTCGAAGATCCACCGTGCCACGGTGACTCACGCCGATCTGCACTATGTCGGCTCGGTGACCATCGACCAGGATCTGCTCGACGCCGCCGACCTGCTCGAGGGTGAACAGGTCTGCATAGTCGATATCGATAACGGCGCCCGCCTGGAGACCTATGTGATCGCGGGTGAGCGCGGCTCCGGCGTTATCGGAATCAATGGCGCCGCCGCCCATCTCGTACATCCCGGCGATCTGGTCATCCTGATCGCCTACGGCATGATGGACGAGACCGAGCTGAAGGAATACGCCCCGAAGGTCGTCTTCGTCGACGAGCACAATCGTGCGACCGATCTCGGCTCCGATCCGGCGCATGCCCCGGAGGGTTCCGGTCTGGTCACGCCCCGCTCACTGACCGCTGTGCCCGATGCGGCGTTCCCGGGGCCCTCAGTGGTTTCGCAGGCTGCCGCCTCCGTGTCCATCGCGCACGCCTGAGCCGATGCTGCTGACCATCGATGTCCGGAATACGAGCATCGAGCTCGGATTATTCTCGGGCAGTGGTAATCATGCGAAGTTGGTGCGGCACTGGCGGATGCATACCAATCCACTGCTGACCGCGGACGAATTCGCCATGCAGGTGCGCGGATTGGTCGGTGCGCAGGTGGCGGAGATCGTCGGAGTTTCGGCGCTGTCCACCGTGCCGCCGGTGCTGCGCGAGATCAGATCGATGCTCACTCGCTATTGGGATCACGTGCCGCATGTGGTGGTGGAACCCGGTGTGCGAACCGGTATTCCGCTGCTCGTCGACAATCCCAAGGAAATCGGCGCGGACCGGATCGTGAACACCCTTGCCGCACATCATCGTTTCGGCACGGCCGCGATCGTCGTGGATTTCGGCACGGCCACCACGGTCGATCTGGTGTCGGCCAAGGGCGAGTTTCTCGGCGGTGTGCTGGCACCGGGGGTGGAGATCTCCAGCGAGGCGCTCATCGAGCGTGCCGCATTGCGCCGGGTCGAGTTGGCCCGGCCGCGTTCGGTGGTCGGCAAGAACACTGTCGAGGCCATCCAATCCGGTGCGATATTCGGCTTCGCCGGTTTGGTTGACGGCGTGATCGATCGGATTCGCGATGAGTTCGACGCATTCGCCGGTGACGATGTCGCGGTGGTCGCGACCGGCCATACGGCGCCGTTGATCGTGCCGGAATCGGAGACCATCGACCACCACGAGCCGCATCTCACATTGACCGGATTACGCCTGGTCTACGAGCGCAATCAGCGGCGTAAGGGTGGCTGATATGCCCATCCGGGGTGCTCGCGCATAACTGGGCGCTTTGCCGGCGGTTTCCGCACTGCTACACTCGCACCCGTGTATTCCCGCGTGAGCACCCAGGAGTGTTGTCGAGGCTGACCTGCCTCGACCGATCGAGGCTGAGCAAGTCCCTCGACCGTTGACATACTCCTGGAGATTCGCTGATGCGTTCTTCTGTTCTTTCCCTCGATTCCGCACGTAATGCGCCGTCGGCCACTCCGCCGCTGGATCGTGTTGTCTCCTCGGCATTACCCACCCGCCTGCGTCCCGCAGATCTGCTCCGGCTGACCGACGAGGGCGCCGAAGACGTACTCGCCGGGCGCTACGATCATCTGTTGCCCGCCAATGGAATTTGGCCGACCGATGAGCGCTGGGCTACCCGGCTGCTTTCCGACGACGAGGTCGATGTCTGGCTGATCAGCTGGACTCCCGGCAAATCCACCGAATTGCACGACCACGCCGGCTCACTCGGAGCATTGACCGTGCTGAGCGGTGCGTTATCGGAATTCCGCTGGAACGGAACGGAACTGCGCCGTCGCACCCTGACCGCGGGCGATCAGGCCTCGTTCCCGATCGGCTGGGTGCACGATGTGATGCGCGCACCGGCGGCCGCTAGTGATTGCTTGCCGGACGCGCGAAACGGCACAGCGGAATCGGCGGGGCCGCTCGATCCAACGCTCAGCGTGCACGCTTATTCACCGCCGCTCACCGCCATGTCCTATTACGAGGTGACCGGCCACGGCACCCTGCGGCGCTCCCGAACTGTCCTCACCGACCAGCCCGAAGGTGATATGTGATGACTCGTTTGACCATCGATCAGATGCTCGAGAACGCGCGGGCTCGCCTGAATCGGATCTATGCCTTCGAAACGCCGCAGGCGGTTGATCGGGGCGCGATTCTGGTCGATATCCGGCCGCAGGCGCAGCGCGCCCGTGAGGGCGCACTGCCGGGCGCGTTGGTGATCGAACGCAATGTCCTGGAATGGCGCCTCGATCCGTCGAGTTCGGCCCGGCTGGCGCTGGCGACCGATCACGATATGGAATGGATCATCGTGTGCTCGGAGGGCTATACCTCCAGTCTCGCCGCGGTCGCGCTGCAGGAACTCGGTCTGCATCGGGCCACCGATGTGATCGGTGGCTATCAGGCATTGAAGGCGGCCAGCCTGCTCAGTGTCGGGGTCCGGGCGCCGCACTTCGCCCGCGAGGTCGAGGCGCTGGCAGCACTGTAAATCGGGCCGAACCACTTCCATCTCGAAACATGCGGGTACGCAATGGCTTTCGCATGATTGCCGGAGCATGCCCGCTATTCGGCGTGCCAGGGAAGGCCGCTAATCCACGCAGTACGGACCGTTCCGACGGCCGCCGATTCGTTCCCGGTCGGTCGTGCCCGGGCGGCCCGCAAATCGATTTCCGGTGCCCGCTAGTGTTGTTGAACGTGAGCAACCCGAACACGCCTTCATCCGGTCGCTCCGCGGGTTCGGTTCCTGCGGGGCAAGCCAACAGTCCCGCGCCCGTCGCGGACGACGTTCCGGAGCAGATGCGGATTCGGCGCGAGAAGCGCGAGCGGTTGATCGCCGATGGTGGTGAGGCCTATCCGGTGGTCGTGCCGCGTACCCATACTCTCGGCGAAATTCGGGCCGCCTATCCGGAGCTCGAGCCCGACACCCAGACCGGTCAGCAGGTAGGTATCGTCGGGCGCGTCATTTTCCTGCGTAATACCGGCAAGCTGTGTTTCGCGACGCTGCAGGAGGGGGATGGAACCAAACTGCAGGCGATGATCAGCCTCAACGGTGTCGGAGCCGACGCCCTGGCGGCCTGGAAGGCCGATGTGGACCTCGGCGACTTCGTATTCGTGCACGGCGAGGTGATCTCCTCGCGGACCGGTGAATTGAGCGTCATGGCCGATTCCTGGGCCATGTCGGCCAAAGCCCTGCGGCCGCTGCCGGTGGCGCACAAGGAGATGAACGAGGAGGCGCGGGTACGGCAGCGCTATGTCGATCTGATCGTGCGCCCCGAGGCCAGGGAAATGGCCAGGACCAGGGTCGCGGTGGTGCGCGCAATGCGCAATGCGCTCGAGCGCCGGGGCTTCCTCGAGGTGGAGACGCCGATGCTGCAGACGCTGCACGGTGGTGCGGCGGCGCGGCCGTTCGTCACCCATTCCAATGCCCTCGATATCGATCTCTACCTGCGAATTGCGCCGGAACTGTTCCTCAAGCGATGCGTGGTCGGCGGCCTTGAACAGGTCTTCGAGATCAACCGGAACTTCCGTAACGAGGGGTCGGACTCCACCCATTCGCCGGAGTTCGCAATGTTGGAAACGTATCAGGCATACGGCACCTATGACGACTCCGCGCGGATGGTTCGGGAATTGGTGCAGGAAGTTGCCGAGGAGGTCTTCGGCACGCAAGTGGTAACTCTTACCGATGGCACCGAATATGATCTCCGCGGGGAGTGGGCGACCGTCGAGATGTACCCGTCGCTGTCGGATGCACTGGGTGTATTGGTGACTCCGGAAACATCGATCGAGGAATTGCATGCACTCGCCGATCGGGTCGGACTGGAAATTCCCGAGGACAAGGGCTATGGCCACGGCAAACTGGTCGAAGAACTATGGGAGCACCAGTACGGTGACAAGCTCTACGCCCCGACTTTCGTGCGCGACTTCCCGGTGGAGACATCACCACTGACCAGACAGCATCGCAGCAAACCTGGAGTTACTGAAAAGTGGGACCTCTATGTCCGCGGCTTCGAGTTGGCAACTGGCTATTCGGAGTTGGTTGATCCGGTGATCCAGCGCGAGCGGTTCATGGATCAAGCGCGGCTTGCCGCACAGGGTGATGACGAGGCGATGGCACTCGACGAGGAGTTCCTCGCGGCGATGGAGCACGGGATGCCTCCGACAACGGGTACCGGTATGGGAATCGATCGCTTGTTGATGGCACTCACGGGATTGGGAATCCGGGAAACGATACTGTTCCCAATTGTGCGTCCAGTCGCTCGCTGACGATCGGATTGCATAGTTCGGCCCTCGTCTTGGAATTTTTCGAATTCGGGGTATTCTTGCCTCGGGTAATCGGCCTAGTATGCGGGTCGCACGATTTCGAGAGGACGTTCATCTCATGGCAAAGAAGGTCACCGTTAGCCTGATCGACGATGTCGATGGTGAGTCCATCGCGGACGAGACCATTGAGTTTGCGATCGACGGTGTGTCGTACGAGATCGACCTGTCGTCGGCAAATGCGGCGAAGCTGCGCGACGGTTTGGAAGAGTGGGTTTCGAGTGCTCGGCGCGTGAGTGGCCGGCGGCGGGTCAAGGCCGCGGCTGCCGCTCCCGGTGGTCCGAAGAGCCGAGTATCGATCGATCGTGAACAAAGTGCGGCAATTCGCGAATGGGCGCGCCGGAATGGACACAAGGTGTCCGCGCGGGGGCGTATCTCGGCCGACATCACCGAGGCTTACAACAAGGCCGCGAAGGGCTGAGTTCTTATTTAATTGGGCCGCCGCCCGGGCGAATCGTGCGACGCCTGGGCGGCGGCTCCTTTGTGATACGCCTTCGATATGAGGAAGGTCAGGAGTCGACTCGATCTTGCTCGCAGTACCAGGAAGCGGCACCATGGAACTGTGCGAAGGGCGTCACTGGCGGTATGGACAGATGAGGAATCGGCGCAGTGACTGGTTTCGTCGGATCGCTGTTGCGATTCACTGATGACTCGGGTCGGCAGCAGGAGTTCATGCTCACCCCGGACCAGCAGCGCGTCACTATCGGGCGTTCCCCGCAGGCCGATTTGGCGCTGCGCTGGGACGCGGAGGTCTCGCGGGTGCATGCGGCGGTCGAATATCTCGGCGCGCACTGGACGATCATCGATGACGGCCTGTCCCGCAACGGCACCTTCGTCAACGGGGAACGGCTGGTCGGGCGGCGGCGGCTGATGGCGGGCGATCGGATCCGGGTCGGCACCTCGCTGGTCTCGTTCCACGATTTCGGTGGAGTTGTCGATGATGCGACCCGAACCTCGACCGGCTCTATTCCCACGCTGCGCTCGCTGACCGACACCCAACGCTCGGTGCTGATCGCGCTGTGCCGTCCATATAAGAACGGCGCGGGTTTCGCGACTCCGGCTTCGAATCAACAGATCGCCGAGGAATTGTTCCTGAGCGTCGATGCGATCAAGACACATCTGCGGACCCTGTTCGCCAAGTTCGGTGTGGAAAATCTGCCGCAGAATCAGAAGAGAGTCCGACTGGCCGGTTTGGCCATGCAGAGTGGGTTGATCTCCGACCGCGACTTGTGATCCCGGGCAGGCGTGGACGCTCGCTTAGGTGGCCGAGCTCTTCAACCATGGAAGATCGCGATGGCTGGTGGTGTGCTGGAATCATCGCCGGATCGAGTAAATCGGACGAGGTCCGGGCTTCGAGGTAGGAGAAATTCATGTTCGCGCTACGACTCGCCGCGCTGGTTGCGGCCACGCTTGCAACCGGCTTGATCGCGGGCGTTTTCTACGCTTACGCGATATCGGTGATGCCGGCGCTGAACCGCACCGATGATCGCGCGATGATCGATGTGATGCAGAAGATCAATGTGGTCATTATCAACCCATGGTTCATGATCGGGTTCATGGGCACTGTCGGCTTCACTCTCCTCGCGGCGGCGCTGCATCTGGGCAAGGAACATCGCACCACTTTGATCTGGCTCGGTGTGGCCTTGGCGCTCAATGTGATTGCCTTCGTGGTCACCTCCGGACTGAATGTTCCACTGAACGATCAACTGGCTGCCGCGGGTGATCCGGCACAGATCGGTGACCTGGCACAGGTACGGGCCGATTACGAATCCGCTTGGGTCCGTTGGAATACCCTCCGCGCGATCCTGCATACACTGGCCTTCCTGGTGCTGGCCGGCGCGCTGTTCGTGGCCGGAATCCAGCACGGCCGCACCCAGGCCGCAGGTTCGGTTGGCGCGCAGCAGGTTTCGCAGGCGCAGCCGGTGCCGAGCGTCGGTCCACAGACCGTCGGTCAGCCGTACCGGGCGCCGATCACTGCCCAGCAGTACGGATTCGGGCCGTCCGGTTCGCAGCCGACGGGTGCGCGTTTTCTCGCCTAGGACCCAACCACAACACCACTAGTTCTCTGCCGTCGGCGGGTCGATCAGCGATCGACCCGCCGACGGCGGTTTTGGTATATGAACTCCGAATCCGACAGGGCGGAGCACATTCTCGCGGACGGTTACACCGCAGGCACGTCGGATTCCGCAGTGCGGGTCATCGCCTAGAGACGAGTACTCCAAGATGAGTGCCCCAAGATGAGTGCCCCAAGAATGAGTGTGTCAGCGCGGCGGGGACGGGCCCGACAGGCCGTCTGCGGGCCGAAAACGGTGTGTTTCCGTACCGGACCGCTCGCAACGGCCCGTCGCGCTTCAATCGTGCCTCTTTCGGCGCTGGCCCGACGGTGCTGGCGCACCCGATGACGTGGTCAGTGGCTCTTCGGCCGAGGGGCCAATGGAATCGGCTGCCCAGGCGGTGAGCATCGGGAGGGAACGAGATTTGCGCGCGGACTTGCGCGAACTCGCCGCCGGGGGCGACAAGTTGCGCTACGTTCTGGAACACATTCCAGATGTGGAGGTCTCCATGCGGCGTGTTCCCGGGTCTGCACTCGTCATCGCCGTGCTTGCCGTGCTGTGGGTCGGGGCGAGTGGTAATGCGCAGGCCGAGTATCCGGTCGACTACAACTTCTTTGCGGGGATCCCGAATGAGCTGGTGAATCATGGTGGCTCACTGCCGGGATCGAATGATTGGGGCTGTCGGCCCAGTGCGGCGCATCCGAATCCGGTGGTGCTCGCGCACGGCACCGGTGGTGGGGCACAGACGAATTGGGGTCTCTATGCGCCGCTGCTCGTGAACGAAGGTTACTGCGTATTCGCGCTGACTTATGGTGCACACGAGCTGCCGTGGCCCATCTCTGCGGTGGGTGGCATGCTGCCGATCGAACAGAGTGCGGTTCAGTTCGGCGCGTTCGTGGATCGGGTGCTTGCGGCGACCGGGGCGAGCAAGGTGGATGTGGTGGGGCATTCGCAGGGCACAATAATGCCGAACTACTACGCCAAGCGGCTCGGTGGCGCGGACAAGATCGATAGATATGTATCGATCGCACCGACCTGGCGCGGTACCAACGCGGGCGGCGCCGCGGATGCGGCCGCCTTCGCCGACCAGCTCGGCGCAGGGCCCTACTTCCGGGCGGCGGTGGGTTCGCTGTGTGCGGCATGCACCGAGCTACTCCGTGACTCGCCCTTCCTGCGGGATCTGAACAGCGACGGCGTTTACGTTCCCGGCATCACCTACACCAACATCATGGCCGGTCTCGACGAGATCGTCGTCCCGTACGACTCGGGCTTCGTGCCCGGTCCGAATACGACCAATATCCTGGTTCAGGACGGCTGCGCGTCGGACTTCTCCGAACATCTGGCGATCGCGGGCAGTCCGCGCACCGCTCGGTTCGTCCTGAATGCCCTCGATCCAGCGCATGCGCGCGAGGTGCCGTGCGAGTTCGTCCCGCCGTTCACCGGGTAACACCACCGCTGGGAAGCGGAGACCGGCGATTTCGCTGAGGGCAAAACCCCAGCGGAAACGTATCCCGCAACGAGCACGTTATGAGTGAATGACCGTGCTGTCGCCGGTCCCCAATAGGGTGGACTGGAGGCGGCGTAATCCCCTGCCAACTAGAGTGGAGGCCGGGGCCGCAACCCCCGGGCTTCATGGCAGCTGACGCCAACGAAGCGTCGGACGCCAGATTGTCGGAGCAGGAGAGTGAGGGAGCGATGTTCGAGAGGTTCACCGACCGCGCGAGGCGCGTCGTTGTCTTGGCCCAAGAAGAGGCCAGGATGCTCAACCACAACTACATCGGCACCGAGCACATCCTGCTTGGGTTGATCCACGAGGGCGAGGGCGTAGCGGCGAAGTCGCTGGAATCCCTTGGTATTTCGCTGGAGGGTGTGCGTAGCCAGGTGGAGGAGATCATCGGCCAGGGCCAGCAGGCCCCGTCCGGTCACATCCCGTTCACCCCACGGGCCAAGAAGGTGCTGGAGCTGAGTCTGCGCGAGGCGCTGCAGCTCGGCCACAACTACATCGGCACCGAGCACATCCTGCTCGGCCTGATCCGTGAAGGTGAGGGTGTCGCGGCGCAGGTGCTGGTGAAGCTGGGTGCGGATCTCAACCGGGTGCGCCAGCAGGTCATCCAGCTGCTGTCCGGATACCAGGGCAAGGAGCCGGTGGAATCCGGCTCGCGCGGCGAGGCCGGGACCCCGTCCACCTCGCTGGTGCTCGACCAGTTCGGTCGTAACCTGACCCAGGCCGCCCTCGAGGGCAAGCTCGACCCGGTCATCGGCCGCTCGAAGGAGATCGAGCGCGTCATGCAGGTGCTGAGCCGCCGCACCAAGAACAACCCGGTCCTCATCGGTGAGCCCGGTGTCGGTAAGACCGCAGTGGTCGAGGGTCTGGCGCAGGCCATCGTCAACGGTGAGGTGCCGGAGACGCTGAAGGATAAGCAGCTCTACACCCTCGACCTGGGTTCCCTGGTCGCCGGTAGCCGCTACCGCGGTGACTTCGAAGAGCGCCTGAAGAAGGTGCTCAAGGAGATCAACACCCGCGGCGACATCATCCTGTTCATCGACGAGCTGCACACGCTCGTCGGCGCGGGTGCCGCCGAGGGCGCGATCGACGCCGCATCGATCCTGAAGCCGAAGCTGGCCCGCGGTGAGCTGCAGACCATCGGTGCGACCACCCTCGACGAGTACCGCAAGTACATCGAGAAGGATGCCGCCCTGGAACGCCGGTTCCAGCCGGTGCAGGTCGGCGAGCCAACGGTCGAGCACACCATCAATATCCTCAAGGGCTTGCGTGACCGCTACGAGGCACACCACCGGGTCTCCATCACCGATGGCGCGCTGGTTGCCGCCGCGACGCTGGCCGACCGCTACATCAACGACCGGTTCCTACCGGACAAGGCGATCGACCTGATCGACGAGGCCGGTGCGCGCATGCGCATCCGTCGCATGACGGCTCCGCCGGACCTGCGCGAATTCGACGACAAGATCGCCGATGCGCGCCGGGAGAAGGAAAGCGCCATCGACGCGCAGGACTTCGAGAAGGCAGCGCGGCTGCGCGATAAGGAAAAGCAGCTGGTCGCCAAGCGTGCCGAGCGCGAAAAGCAGTGGCGCTCCGGTGATCTTGATGTGGTGGCCGAGGTCGACGACGAGCAGATCGCCGAGGTGCTGGCCAACTGGACCGGTATTCCGGTGTTCAAGCTCACCGAGGAGGAGACCACCCGTCTGCTCCGCATGGAGGACGAGCTGCACAAGCGGATCATCGGCCAGGAGGACGCGGTCAAGGCCGTGTCGAAGGCGATCCGTCGCACCCGCGCCGGTCTGAAGGATCCGAAGCGTCCCTCGGGCTCGTTCATCTTCGCCGGTCCGTCCGGTGTCGGTAAGACCGAGCTGTCCAAGGCGCTGGCGAACTTCCTGTTCGGCGACGACGATGCGCTCATCCAGATCGATATGGGTGAGTTCCACGACCGTTTCACCGCATCGCGGCTCTTCGGTGCCCCGCCCGGGTACGTGGGCTACGAAGAGGGCGGCCAGCTCACCGAGAAGGTGCGCCGCAAGCCGTTCTCGGTCGTTTTGTTCGACGAGATCGAAAAGGCACATCAGGAGATCTACAACACCCTGTTGCAGGTCCTCGAGGACGGTCGTCTCACCGACGGCCAGGGTCGTACGGTCGACTTCAAGAACACCGTGCTGATCTTCACCTCGAACCTGGGTACCTCGGATATCTCCAAGGCCGTCGGCCTGGGCTTCACCCAGTCCAATGCCGAGGGTTCGAACTACGAGCGGATGAAGCTCAAGGTCAACGATGAGCTGAAGAAGCACTTCCGGCCCGAGTTCCTCAACCGTATCGACGATGTGATCGTCTTCCACCAGCTCACCACGGAGCAGATCGTGGAGATGGTGGATCTGATGATCGGTCGCGTCGCCACGCAGCTGCGGAACAAGGACATGGAGATCGAGCTGTCCGAGCGGGGCAAGGCCCTGCTGGCCAAGCGTGGCTTCGATCCGGTGCTCGGTGCTCGGCCGCTGCGTCGAACCATCCAGCGCGAGATCGAGGACCAGCTGTCGGAGAAGATCCTCTTCGGCGAGATCGGTCCGGGACAGACCATCGTGGTCGATGTCGAGGGCTGGGACGGCGAAGGCTCCGGCGAGGATGCCAAGTTCACCTTCACCGGCAAGGCGAAGCTGACCAAGAAGCCAGCGACCGAGGAGAAGCCGGAGGTCGTGCTTACGGGTGCGGGCGAAGGCACCGTCGCCGAGGCCGCCGGCGAGTAAGTCGCATTGGCTGGAAATGCCGCCCACCGGTTTCTCCGGTGGGCGGCATTTTTTTCTGGAATTCGCATGCTCGAGCAGCGGCGTACCGTGGGGAGCGGTCATTCCACAACTACCACGGGGGTGCCAGGTGACAAATTCAGATCTGACATTGATCGCGGTGCTGCTGGATCGGTCGGGTTCCATGCAGGCGATCAAGACCGATACCGAGGGCGGCTTCGATGCCTATATCGAAGAGCAGCGCAAGGTGCCGAAGACGACGCTGGTGACGCTGGCTCAGTTCGATACCGAATACGAACTGGTCTATGCGAATCGGCCGATCGCCGAGGTGCCGCCGCTGAGTCTGGCGCCGCGCGGCGGTACCGCGCTCTACGACGCGGTTGGGCGGCTGGTCACCGATGTCGGGCGGGAACTCGCGGGTCGACCGGAGCACGACCGGCCGGGCACGGTAATCGTCGTTGTCCTCACCGATGGGCACGAGAATTCCAGTCGGGAGTGGACGCATGCCGCAGTGCGGGCGCTGATTACGCAGCAACAGGAGGTGTACACCTGGGATTTCGTATTCCTCGGCGCGAATATGGATGCGGTGGCGGTGGGGTCCGAGTTGGGATTCGATCCGCGGCGCTCGCTCACCTACGGTGCTACCCCGGCGGGAGCGGCCGGGGCTTTCGCATCGGCCGCGGCGTATTCGGCGCGGCGCAGTATGGCCGCGCCCGGACAGACGGTGGATGGATTCACCGATGCCGAACGGCGGGCGGCTGATCCCGACGGGACGTAGTTTCGCAGGCGAGTCGGGCGTGCACTGGCGGCCGATACTTCGCGGGCAAACATTCGTCGCGGTGCCCGCCGCTTTCGGGGCGGCGGGCATGACAATGCTTGTGGCTCAGGTGGTTGGAGTTTCGCCTCCGCGCGGCCTGCTACCGCGTTCGCGTAAGACCGCAAGTCGACTCCGGTATTGATCCTCGGTGATCTCGCCACGCGCGAATGCGGTGCGCAGCGCGCCGATTCCGCTCTGGTGTGCCCAGAACCGCCGCCGGGCGAATACGAAGACGACAATGATGGTGGCCCAGAACAGTAATGGGAAGATCCAGAAGAACGGCCAGGGATGCCACCCGCCGTCATAGTGATCGGCCGAAAAGGTCATGGCCCCAGGGTGCGTGAGAATGTTCATGCGTCAACCCTGCTCCTGACCGCCCCGCCCGGACATCGGCCTGCCGACGATATCTGCCCTACGCCGCGCGTACGCGTCGCTCGCATGACCACTGGGCTCCTCGCACCCGCTGTGCGAGGAGCCGGGAAGTCAGGCGAGAGCGGCGTCGAGGGTGATGTTGTCCACTCCGGCGAGGGCCTTGCTGACCGGGCAGCCCGCCTTGGCGGCGGCCGCCGCGGCGGCGAAGCCGTCGGCGTCCATACCGGAGACCCGGCCGCGGACGGTGAGTTTGATGGCGCTGATGCGGAAGCCGCCGTCCGGATCCGGGCCGAGGGTCACATCGGCGGTGACGTCCAGGCTTTCCGGCGTGCCACCAGCATTGCCGATCTGGGCCGAGAGGGCCATGGCGAAGCAGGAGGAGTGCGCCGCCGCGATCAGTTCCTCGGGGCTGGTGGTGCCTGCGGCATCGTCGGCGGTCCGTTTGGGGAAGGAGACGTCGTACTTGCCGACACCGGAGCTGGCCAGCTCGACCTGGCCGGAGCCGTCCTGGAGACCACCGGTCCAAGCGGTGCGCGCGGTACGTGTGGGCATCACGGTCCTTTCGAAGATGTGTGAATCACAATTCGCAGTCGAACCTACCCCCGCCGCCTGTGCGCCGCGTGCGAAGGCGGTAGCCAGCATCGTGTGCCGCGACGGGCAACGGGTCGAGCGGGTTCGGCGGTGCGCCGATCGAGCACCGGAAGCGCTGACGAACTGTTGTCCGCCAACGGCTTCGGTGTCCGAGGGGTTAGACCATATCGCGCTGCCGCACCAGCCACATCGTGGCCGCCGCGAAGAGGGCCGCATACACCACCAATGCGATGAGCGACTGAGTCCGCGACAGGATGTCGAGTACACCTGGCGTCGTCGGCCCGTCGACGGTCCGCATCGCACCGGCCATCGAACCGGCCGCCGTACCGGGCAGATGATCGGTGAGCACCTTGATCGGGCTGAAGATCGCCGCAACACCGCGTAGCAAATTCTCCACCACCAGCACCCACACCAACCCGAGCCCGACGGCCAGCGCCGGACCGCGTGCGATCGCCCCGATCAGTGCGCCCGCCAGCGTCCACATCCCGAGAATCGCTGTGCCGGTGACGATTCCGTTCACTGCCTGGCCGAGGCCGGGCAATGCGAGCGACTGCGCGCGACTCGTCGCGATAATCGAGGCGACCCCGATATCCACCACGAATGCGACGCACACCAGCCCGATAACCGTGACCGCCAAGCCGATCAGCGCACCGCCGATGGCATTGGCTCGCGACGGGCCCTGGGTGAGCACGGTTTTCCAAGTGCCCCAGCCGTATCCGCTACCGATGGTCAGTGCACCCAGAATGAGCATCAGCGCACCACCGAACATGGCCATGCCCTGGGTGAAGACCTCTGGGACCGCGGCGGGCAACATCTGGTGCAGCAGAACGTCTTTGGGTACGCCGTTCGACATTGTCTTCATATCGCCGGAGGAGTAGGCGAGGTAGTTGAACAGGTAGGCGAAGGTGAGATTCAGCAGAATCCAGGTGCCGAGAATGATCCAGAATGCGGGCCATTTCCGCAGTCGCAGCATTTCCGCTTTCGTGCTCGCCATCAGGTCATTCATGGTCTCTGCGTTCATTTCACCGGCTCCAATTGGGTCATTTCGAAGAACACTTCCTCCAGGGACTTTTCATCGGTCCGCAGTTCCAGCAGATCCGCGCCCGATTCGACGACCGCACGCGCGACCATCGGGGCGCTGCCCGCACCGGCCTCGATTCGAATTCCCCCCGCGGTCAACATGGCCGAATGCTCACCGACCACCCGGCGCACCGCCGGAAATGCCACCTCCAGCGGTTCGGCTCGCAGCAAAAGCGAAGACGCGCCACGTAATTCGGCGACCGTGGATTCGGTGAGCAGCTTCCCACCGGAGATCACTCCGACTCGGTCGCAGATCTCCTGCACCTCGCTGAGCATGTGGCTGGACAGCAGCACGGTATGACCGTCACCGGCGAGAGTCGTAATGAGCTCACGCATTTCGGCCATGCCCTGCGGGTCGAGGCCATTGGTCGGCTCGTCCAGGATCAGCAGATCAGGACGACCGAGCAGGGCCGCGCCGACGCCGAGGCGCTGCTTCATCCCGAGGGAATACGTGCGGAATTTATCGTCGGCGCGCTTGGCGAGGCCGACGCGGTCGAGTGCGTCGGCCACGTCGGCGTGCTCGAGGCCACGGTATTTCGCGAGGACCCGCAGGTTGTCGCGGCCGGTGAGGTACGGATAGAAGCCGGGCCCCTCGATGAGGACGCCGATGCGGCGGACCACGGCCGGATCGCCCGGGGTATGTCCGAGCACGATGGCGGTGCCCGAGGTAGGACGGATCAAACCGACCAGCATTCGCAGCGTGGTCGTCTTACCCGCGCCGTTCGGGCCGAGGAAGCCGTAGATCTCGCCCGGCGCGACATTCATACGCACGCCGTCGACGGCGGTGTGGGTGCCGTAGCGTTTGGTCAGCCCCGCGGTGACCACGATGGAATCTGTCATGCACCGAGAATCCACCCGCGACCTGGGGTGACACATCCGTCGCGCGGCGATGCTCGACGTACGTACCTAGGCCTAGATCACTGTTTTGACAGACGTCACGCCTTATTTCGTGCGAACATGGGTAACTCGCCGGGTACGCCCAAGACTTCGCTGAAAACTCGACCGCCGGCCCGCGACGTGGGTTTCGACGTACTTACGACCGGCAAAAGATTCGGGGAGGCGGGGGAGCCTAATAGGCTGCAAGTGTGACAGCGCCAGCGGAATCGAAACGTGGCCCAGTGGTTCAGGACTGGGCGCTCGCGTTCGTCGTCGCGGTGATCCAGGTCGGCGCGGGACGCAATGCCAACCTGCGCCAGACCGGGGTGCACTCGCTCGACGCGTTCGGCTACGTGCTGTTGCTCATCGGACCGGTGGCGCTCTTGCTCCGCCGTTCCCGCCCGCTGCCCGCGCTGCTCGTGACAATCGCGTCCTGCGCGGTGTACCTACTGTGCGGCTATGGCTACGGCCCGATTTTCGTCGCGCTGGTGATCGCATTCATCAGCGCCGCGATCGTCGGATCACGCTGGTGGACCTATCCGCTCGCGCCGATCGGCTACCTCGCGCTGGTCTGGCCGCTGCCCGCGATGGTCGGGCATCCGGCCGACCCGTGGCTGGCCTTCGGAATGATCGCCTGGCTGGGTGTGCTGGTCGCGATCGCGGAGGGGATTCGCCAGCGCAAGGCGGTGTTGGTGGCGCGCAGGCAGCGGGCCGAGGCGGCCCGTCGTGACGAGGAGGCCCAGCGGGAGCGGCGGGCCAGTGAGCAGCGCCTCGCCATCGCCCGCGAGCTGCACGATGTACTGGCACATAGTCTTTCGCTGATCAATGTGCAGTCCTCGGTGGCGCTGGAGCTTTTCCAGAAGAAGCCGGAACAGGCCGAATCGGCGCTCGCGGCGATCAAAACGGCGAGTAAGGATGCGCTGGTCGAGGTGCATACGTTGCTGCACGCGATCCGCAGCGGCAGCCCGACGGCCGAAGGGCGTGACTCGGCGGCCGAGCCGGGACCCGAATCCGTGTCTGCACGCGGCGAATCCGAAGGGGTCCAAGGTAATTCGGTTGTCCGCGGCGTCGAGGCCTGCCCGCCTGCGCCGCGCAGCCCGGCCCCGAGCATCGAGGACCTGGACGCACTGCTGCAGCGCACCCGCGCGGCCGGTCTCCCCGTCGACACCCGCATTATCGGCACCGCACACAAACTGCCCAGCGTCGTCGATGTGGCCGCGGCCCGCATCATCCAGGAATCACTGACCAATGTGGTCCGCCACGCGCCCGGCGCGCCAGCCGCGGTGACCATCCGCTATGCCGCCAATTCGGTCGAGATCACCATCGACAATGCCCGCGTCACCGGCGCGCAATCGAAGTCCGGACCGAGCGGCGGCAATGGCATTCTCGGCATGCGCGAGCGCGCACACGCCCTCGGTGGCCAGCTCATCGCGGGCCCGCGACCCAGCGGCGGCTACCGCGTGGTGGCTCGGCTACCGTCGGAGGTAGGGGCTCCGGAGGAGGCGCGATGAACGCAGGATTCGGCGATTCGATTGCCGGCCGGGACCCGGGCCGGCCCGTTCGAGTGCTGGTTGCCGACGATCAGGCCCTGGTGCGCGGCGGTTTCGTCGCGCTGCTCGACGCGCAGGACGGCATCGAGGTCGTCGGTGAGGCCGATAACGGCGAACAGGCCGTCCGCATGACCCGCAACCTGACCCCCGACGTGGTCCTGATGGATATCAGGATGCCCGTCCTGGACGGCCTTGCCGCGACCAGAATGATCGCCGAGGATTCGAAACTCGCCGATGTGAAGGTGGTCGTGCTGACCACCTTCGAACTAGACGAATACGTCTTCGAAGCAATGCGCGCGGGCGCGACTGGATTCCTGGTCAAACACACCGAGCCCGCCGATCTCGTTCGCGCCGTCCGTGTCGTCGCCGCGGGTGACGCCCTGCTTTCGCCCGGCGTCACCCGCCGCCTCATCGCCGAATTCTCGGCTCACGCCAAACAACCGCCGCCGGCCGCCTTCACCGAACTCACCGATCGCGAGCGCGAGGTGATGACCCTGGTGGCCGAGGGCCTCACCAATGCCGAAATAGGCGAACGCCTCTTCGTGAGCCCCGCCACCGCCCGCACCCACGTCAGCCGGATCCTCACGAAACTGGACGCCAGGGATCGCACCCAACTCGTGGTGATGGCCTACGAATCCGGCCTGGTCCGCCCCGGCTGGCACTAACTCTGTCACACAGACGAAATAGCCTGTGCGAGAGTGCCACTACCTGTGCGACAACTATTTTGTGCGCCGGAAGTAGCGGCGGGCGGTTGGGTGGTACATGGCCGGGATGGCGACGAGGACGGCCAGGACGTGGGCGGTGCGGAAAGTGCCGTTGATCACTGCGGACGCGGTGAGGTTGTCGAAGAGGTCGCCGATTTGCTTGGCGGACAATGTGGCTGCCAGTGGTTCGATGATCAGCGAGGCCAGGCCGATTACGCCGATGCCGAAGGTGAGCGCCATTCTGGCCCAGCGGGCGCCGCGCGCCATTCGGACGGCAACGCCGAGCACCACCAGGTAGATGCCGGCGCGAATGGCCAGACCTGTTGCGAGCGAGCCGATATCGGCGTCCGGGCGGTCCAATTGCACGGCGGTGTGGGTAATGGCCTCGCCGACACCGCAAAGCAGTGCGATGACGAGTGCGGTGAAGGCCACGGAAACCGAGCGTGGTGCGTCGGTTCGTGGCTGTACGGAAAAGGCAGTGCCGGTCATAGCACCGACACTGCCTTTCGCGACCCGAATTCCGGATCAGCCTGCGGTAGTGGCCGATTCTCGTACGGGAGTGCTATCGCGCGTGGCGAATTCGGTGAGTGCCGCGAAACCGAGGCCGAGGCAGGCCCACAGGGTGGCGGTCTCGCCGAGCGATGTCGCACGGAACTGCCACAGCAGCACGGCCGGGAAGTCGTCCTTCACCTCGTTGACGCCGGGCAACAGAATGTACCCGAGCACGACCATGAACACGAAGGCCGCGACCCCGGCGATCAGCCGGACCATACCGAGTTGCGCGGCAAGCAGTTTGTAGACGTACAGCCCGATACCGACGGCAGCCAGTCCGAGCAGCACCGCAGCCAGCCACAGCAGGGTGCGCTGGTTGATGGTGTCCGGCTCACCGACGGCGGGCGGGTTGGCCGGGTACTTGAAGAACGGCACCGCCACGATTGCGGTCCAACCCGCCAATGCCAATCCGAGCGCGAGCTTCGGTCCGGACAAGGTGGTGTACCGGCGTGCGAAATACGCGACCGACGCGAAGATCGCCCCGAGCGCGAGTCCGGTGAGTCCGAGCGCCAGGAACTGCCCGAACTTCTGCCCGGACCGACTGACCAGCGCTTCTTCCTCGTCACCGTGCGTATGCCCGGCCGGTTCATGGGCGTGCCCGGTGGCCTGTCCCTTGGCGGTATTTGCTTCTTCGATGGAGATGGCGGCGGCGATCTTGGGCTCGCCGACGAAATAGCCCACTGTCGCGGCCAGCAGACCGGCGATGAGACCGGCCAGCAGGCCACGAAGCAGCAGGGCCCCGAGCGATCCGATCAATGGCACGGCACACCGAGCAGGTGACGTCCGTCGTGCATGAGCTCGTGCAGGTACATCCCGCTGCGCGAGATGACGCCCTGATCGAAGCCGACCAGGTACAGCGTGAGCAGTGCGAGAAGAACGACGCCTACTGCGATGAGCAGTGTGCCGAGTGAATCAGTTGCCCGACTCGGTGAATGCGCGATAGCCATTCGAGTCCTCCTAGGGATGCGCGTCCCGTGAGTTGTTCGGTACGAAGGTGCCGGTGTCTGGCTTCCGGCACCAAGGACTCGGTGCACGAACACAGTGGCGCGACCGCTTCGGAATCTCACCGAATTACCGCGTCACCCTCGCGTTTATCATTCGAACTGTGACATCCGGTCGCACGCGCCGTCAATACGGCGGGCGACTTCCCAGGCCGGGATGGGCGAGTCGCCCGCCGTGTCTGTGCAGCGGTTTCAGGAAGCGGACTTGGCCGCGACGTCCAGTACGACCTCGAACTCCAGCAGTGAGGCACCCGTAGAAACCGGCTTCTGGCGCTCACCCGCATGCGCCTCCCGCGCGGGCCCGTCCCGCCACGCGGCGAACGACTCCTCCGAATCCCACTGGGTGACAACGAAGTACCGGTTCTCCCCGGCCACCGGCCGCAGCAACTGGAAGCCGAGGAAGCCCGGCGAGCCCTCGACCGCGTGCGCGCGATGGGCGAATCGCTTCTCCAACTCGGGGCCCGCGCCCTCCGGAACCTCGATCGCATTTATCTTCACAACAGCCATGGTTCCGACGATACGTCTGCGTGCACCGGGCACTGCGCAGTGCATGCGACATCCTCCATCGAAGGCGAGTTGTTCGCGAGACAGCAGGGGCCGCGAACACGCCGCGCCGCACGCGCGGCAAAATGACACAGTGTTGTACGACGAAGGCGGAGCGGGGGTTCCGATCCTGCTGTTGCACGGACTGATGGGCAGTGCCCGCACCTGGCACGATCAGCTGGGCTGGCTGCGGGAGTTCGGCCATGTCTACACCTTCGACGCCGCCGGTCACGGTCGTCCCACGCCCGCGGAACTGACCACCGAGGCATTCATCGACGACCTCGCCGCGGCAACGGCCGCAATTTCCGAACCCATGGTCGTCATCGGACATTCGATGGGCGGCCTGCACGGCTGGGTATTCGCGGCGCAGTTTCCGGAGCGGGTGCGCGCACTGGTGGTCGAGGATATCGCGCCCGACTTCCGTGGCCGCACCGCCGCGAACTGGGCGGCCATGATCGAGGCCTGGCCGCCGTTTCCGGACGCGGACGCGGTGCTGGATTTCTTCGGCCCGGTCGCCGGGCGGTACTTCCTCGACTCCTTGGACCACGGCCCCGAGGGCTACCGCTTGCACGGTTCGGTCGCGACCTTCCGCGATATCTCCGAGGAGTGGGGCACCCGTGACTTCTGGCCGCAATGGCACGCGGTCGAAGCGCCCGCGCTCTTGATCGAGGGCGAATTCACCATCACACCCGAGGGCCAGATGCGGCAGATGGCCATCGTCCATCCCGATGCCGCCTACGTCCGCATCCCGAACTCGGGCCACCTGGTGCACGACGACCAGCCCGAGCGCTACCGCGCCGAGGTCGAAGCCTTCCTCCGCAGGGTTCTCGACCACCCCGAGTGAGACAGTTCGCGCCCTCGCCGGCCAGAGGTGACAGGCCACTGGGGTTGGTTCGATACGACGTCGATGTTCTGGATGACATTGTTCAGCGTTCGCCGAGGCCATCGGGTTTTGTTCGATGTGACCTCGACGCCCCCGGGGGAGACCGGTTCAGCCTTCGCCTGCCAGCGCGAATAGCCCGTCGGGGGTTTGTTCGATGAGGCCGTCGACGAGCAGGGAGTCCAAGGCGCGGTCGCGTTGGCCGGGATCGCGAGTCCAGGCCAGGTCCAAGCGGATTCGTTCGACCGGACCGGTTGCATCGCGCAACACATCGAGCAACCGACCGCGCGCCTGCCGGTCGGTGCCCTCGTACTTCTGCGTCTTGCGAACCACATCGGAGATCGGCCTGCCCGCGGCCACCCACGCACATTCCGGGAGCGGGCACCGCGCGCAATCCGGTGCGCGGGCTGTGCACACCGTCGCGCCGAGTTCCATCAGCGCGGCGGAAAACATTGCGGCACGGTCGATTCGGCTCGGCAGCAGTGCTTCGGTCTCGGGCAGATCGCGCGCGGACGGATTACCGGCCGCCGCCCGCCCGTGCACCGCCCGCGCCACTACCCGGCGAACATTGGTGTCCACCACCGGAACTCGCTGTCCGTAGGCGAAACAGACCACCGCCCGCGCGGTATACGCGCCGATACCCGGCAGACCGAGTAGCACATCGACATCGGTCGGTACCTCGTCGCCGTGTTCCTCGGCGAGCACCTTGGCGCATTCGTGCAGCCGCAACGCCCGCCGCGGATAGCCGAGCTTGCCCCAGGCGCGCAGCACCTCGGCCTGCGATGAAGCCGCCATGGCGGAGGGGACCGGCCAGCGCGCGACCCACTCCCGCCAGATCGGTTCCACCCGCACCACCGGCGTCTGCTGCAGCATGATTTCGCTCATCAGGATCTGCCAGGCGGTGACGTCCTTGCGCCGCCACGGCAGATCCCGCGCGGTCGCCCGGTACCAGTCCAGCAACGATTCGGCATCCACTCGGTTGGTCCCCGTCGTAATCTTGGGTTTTCCACTTGCACGCTGTTGCGCTGCGCCGCCCTCCGACACTGTCCTCACCGTTCCTACAGTCCCGCGGTCGGTCGATATTTGCCGAGTCGTAACGAAACAGACTCGCTGGTAACCACTGCCATGTGCACAATGGTCGGTATGCCGCATTCCAACCCGATCAGTGCCTGGAAATCCCTTCGCGAGGGCAATGAGCGCTTTGTGAACGGCACGCTGTTGCATCCTAGTCAGGGCGCGGTCGACCGGGCCAAGCTCGTCGGCGGCCAGTACCCGCACACGATCCTGTTCGGCTGCGGTGACTCCAGGGTGGCGGCCGAGCTGATCTTCGACCAAGGCCTCGGCGATATGTTCGTGGTGCGCACGGCGGGCCACGTGGTGGACAGTTCGGTGCTCGGCTCGATCGAGTACGGGGTGCAGGTATTGAATGTGCCGCTGATCGTGGTGCTCGGACACGACAGCTGCGGTGCGGTGAAGGCCACCATCGACGCGCTCGACGGCGGCGAGGTGCCCGGCGGATTCATCCGCAGTGTGGTCGAGCGGGTCACGCCGTCGATTCTGGTCGGGCGCAGGGAGGGACTGTCCACCGTCGATGAGATGGAGGCCAGGCATGTGGTGGAGACCAGCCGCTTGCTCATGCAGCGCTCGATGATCATTTCGCAGCGCGTGGCGACGGGTGAGTGCGCGATCGCCTGTGTCACATACAAACTCGCCGAGGGCGAGGTGAAGTTGCAGCGGGTCGTCGGCAATATCGGTGAGCTGGCCTGAAACGGCCGATCCGAGATATCTGGCGCGGCAGCGGAATTTACCTGCCCCGCGTGCCTTTTCCGATCCGACACGCCGGGGTCCTGAGTCGCTGCACCGGATCGTGCCCTTACCGTTGACTCCGTGCTGGAACCGAATGGACCGCTGCCTCCGGAGATCTATTGGCGACGCCGCGCGCTCGCCATCGGCATCCTGGTCGTGGCGCTCGCACTGGTGATCTGGTTGGTATTGACAGTGACGCGTGGCGGCGATTCGCCTGGTACGACAAAGGCGGCCGCGACGAGTTCCGCGTCGGCGACGAGTAAGCCGGCGGGCGCGTCCTCCTCGCCGCCGCCGACCACCGGCGAATCCAGTGCGAAGCCCTCCGGCAGTACCACCGCGGCGGCGAGCGCCAGTCAGGTCGCCGCGGGCACCTGCCCGGATCAGTCGCTCGCGGTCAAGGTGACCGTCGAGCAGCCGACCTACAAGACAGGTGAGAATCCGGTATTCGGCATCGTGATCACCAATATCTCGTCCATGGCCTGTTCCCGCGATGTCGGTTCCGGACTCCAGCAGGTTTCGGTGACCACGCTCGACGGCCAGCGCCGCCTGTGGTCGAGCACCGACTGCTACCCGGACGGCGCCCCTGACGTCCGCACCCTGAACCGCGGTGAACAGGCCGCCTTCATGGTCACCTGGTCCGGCTCGACCTCCCAACCCAACTGCGCAGGTGACCGCGTCCAGGTCCCTCCCGGCGCCTACGCCGTGGTAGCCCAACTCGGCTCCCTACGCAGCGCCGCCGAACCCTTCAACATCGCCTGACCCCGACGCTGCGGTATATGCGTATATGGGCAGTCGAGGGGAAATCATGCCCACCGCTAGGTGATGCGATGCTCCGCAGCGACGGCGGTGTGACGGCATGATCGCGCGCTCAGAGTATTTGGTATCAGGCGCTGTGGCTTGTGTGGGATAGCCATGGGCTGTGCGTGATCACTCGGGTTGTGCGACAGCCGATGTCGGGTCAGAAGTCGGGAGCGGGGTCGGTGGGTGGGGTGCGCTGTTTGCGGAGACCAGCGAGGCGGATGGCCGACTTGACGTCGGTCACCTCGTGAATCTTCATGCCGCTCTTGGTGCGTGCCAGACCGGGTGGCACCAGGGCGGTGGTGAAGCCGAGGCGTTCGGCCTCGGCGAGTCTGCGCTCCAGGCCGGTGACCCGACGCACCTCACCCGCCAGCCCGACCTCACCGAGGATGACCCAGCCGACGGGCAGCGCCTGATCGCGCTCGGCACTCGCAATGGCAAGTGCCACAGCGAGATCCGCGGCGGGCTCCAGCAGGCGCATGCCACCGACAGTCGCCGCGTACACGTCGTGCTTGCCGAGGAATACCCGCCCGCGGCTCTGTAGTACGGCAAGCACCATCGCGACCCGGTTGTAGTCCAGCCCGCTCACCGCCCGCCGCGGATTCGGGATCTCGGTGTGCACCGTCAGTCCCTGCACCTCGGCGACCAGCGGCCGCTTACCGTCCATCGCCACCGTGACCGCGGTACCCGATACCGAATCGGTGCGATGGTGCAGAAACAGCCCGGACGGATCGGTGACGCAGGAGATCCCGTCGTCGTGCAATTCGAAGCAGCCAACCTCATCGGAGCTGCCGAAGCGGTTCTTGATGCCGCGCACCATGCGCAGTGTGGAGTTCTTATCGCCCTCGAACTGCAGCACCACGTCCACCAGGTGCTCGAGCGTGCGCGGGCCCGCGACATTGCCGTCCTTTGTGACATGCCCGACCAGCAGCACCGCGATCCCACTCGCCTTGGCCAGTGACGTGAGTGCCGCCGCCACCGCGCGCACCTGGGTGACGCCGCCGATGGTGCCGTCCACCTCCGGGACGAGCATGGTCTGCACCGAGTCGACTACCAGCAGTGTCGGGCGGACCTGTTCGACATGGCCGAGCACGACCGACAGATCGGATTCCGCTGCGAGATAGACCCTTTCGTGCACCGCATTGGTCCGGTCAGCGCGCAGCCGAACCTGTCCGGCCGATTCCTCCGCGGTGACATACAGCGACTTCTCGTCGCGCTGGGCGGCCCACCGATGGGCTACCTCCAAGAGCAGCGTCGACTTGCCGACGCCGGGTTCGCCGGAGAGCAGTACGACCGATCCGGGCACGATGCCCCCACCGAGCACCCGATCGAGTTCCTCGACACCGGTCGGCCTGGCCTTGGTGACCTTCGAATCGATATGCGAGATGGGCGCGGCGGCGGTGCTCGGCAGCATGGCCTTGCGCCCGACCGGTGATGCCGCGGTCGCCGCGGCTCCGGCTACCTCGTCGACTGTGCCCCATGCGCCGCAGTCCGGGCATTTGCCCACCCACTTGGCGACCTCGTACCGGCATTCGGAGCATCGGAATATCGACTTGGTCTTGGCCACAGCCGCGCTCCCCCGCCTCTTCGAGTCTTTTGCCGGTCGTGCATGCCTCGAACGTCACGAACCGGGCCGGCGGTCGGGCATTCGAACAGTATTGCGCGTGCCCGACGAGTTATCGACGTCTTTACGAGATCAGTTGTTACCCGGGCAATCCTACTGTTCGGTCTCGCCCGGAGATCTGATCAGTGTCCGCCCTTGTGCTCGCCCGCGGTCGCGGCGGCCTGGCCCTCGTGCCGTTCGGTCATCGCACCGGCATCGACCGGGACCTGCACGGTCACGGTGCCGTTCTGCTTGAAGTTGAACGTCACCGGATAGGCGAGGCCGGGGGTGATGTCCTTGGTCAGGCCGGTGATCTCGATCAGGCCCGGCTTCTTCTCCGGATTGACGGTGGCCTTGTCGCCGGCCGGCGCGGCGGTGGTGGTGGACGGCGCGGTGGTAGTGGACGGCGCCGCACCGTGCTCGTCGGACTTGGCGGCGGTGACGTCGGTGGACGAGGTCGCCGCGACGACGGTCTGCTGCGGGGCGATCCGGAAGGTCGGGTCACCCGCGGGCGGGGTGATCTTCACCGTACCGAGGTCGGTCGAGATACTGGTCAGCTCTTCGGTGACGGTCTCGCCATTGTTGATGACCGACAGCGCGATGATCGCCTTGCCACCCTTGGCATTGGTGTACTCGGTGCCCGCTGCCGGGAAGACGATGTGCACATTGCGCAGCGAGATCCGATCGATATCGGCGTGGTTGCCGTTGACCGCGGCGACCTGGGTCGCGGTCTGCGAGATCTGGCCTGCACCGCAGCCGGACAGCACGAGCGCCGCTCCGGCGGCGAGCGCGGCAACCGAAACCATGCGACGACGCGCCCCCGTCGAGGCGGTCACAGCTTTCAGGGCAGTCACGGGTTGTCCTCCATGTCGACCGGGCTCACTCCGCTGGGGAGAGTAATAACTAGGCAGCGTAGTAGTAGCCTCCGCGGACCGGACGCCGGGGCTGTGTTGGATTTGCCGCGCCTGCGGCGCGGCGGGTTCGCGGACGCGAGACTGGCCGTGAACTTCTCGCTCGCCAGGTGGTGGTCCCGTCGAGTCGGAAGGTCCGGACACCCCCATGTGCGGCATCCGTTGGGTAACGGTTTTCCGGGGAGGCGGCGGAGTTGCGGACACGCCGTTGCGGTCGCGGACCGTCCGGTGTGCTATTCACGTCGGTCGATAACCTGTTCTGGCACAACGTAATGCACACCGCGCCGGTTCTGTCAACCCCGGCGGTCGGCTCGTTGTGGCCCTGACCTGCACAGTTGATCGCGCCGTTACCGAGTCGCATGTTAAACTGTGAACATCGAAAGGGGCACGGGACACATGATTTTTAAGGTCGGAGACACCGTCGTTTACCCCCACCACGGAGCGGCGCTGATCGAAGCAATCGAGACTCGCACCATCAAGGGTGAGCAAAAAGAGTATCTGGTCCTCAAGGTCGCCCAAGGTGACCTGACTGTTCGCGTTCCCGCAGAAAACGCCGAATACGTCGGCGTGCGCGACGTTGTCGGCCAGGAGGGTCTCGACCGAGTCTTCCAGGTGCTGCGTGCGCCGCACACCGAAGAACCGACTAACTGGTCTCGCCGCTACAAGGCCAACCTGGAGAAGCTCGCCTCCGGCGATGTGAACAAGGTGGCCGAGGTTGTTCGTGACCTGTGGCGTCGAGAGCAGGACCGCGGTCTGTCCGCGGGTGAGAAGCGGATGTTGGCCAAGGCCCGACAGATTCTCGTCGGTGAGCTCGCGCTCGCCGAGGGGACCGATGACGGCAAGGCCGAGACGCTCCTCGATGAGGTTCTCGCCGCGGCTTCCTGACCGTGAACGTTTCTCACAGCGACGGATCCGTCGTTGCGTTGGTGCCTGCCGCCGGTCGTGGCGTTCGTCTGGGTGAATCGACACCCAAGGCGTTCGTCACGGTCGGCGGCACACCTATGGTCCGGCTGGCCGTCGACGGCCTGATCGCCTCCGGGGCGGTCGACCGGATCATCGTGATGGTCCCCACCGAACTCGTCGAGAGCGCCGTTGCCCTGTTGCCGCCCTCGGAGTCGGTGCGCGTGGTCATCGGCGGCGCCGAGCGCACCGATTCGGTGCGCTGCGGTATCGCCGCCGCCCCCGATGCCGCCCACTTCCTCGTGCACGATGCCGCCCGCGCATTGACCCCGCCCGAGCTGATCGCCCGGGTCGTCGCGGAACTGCGTGCGGGTGCCGAGGCCGTCGTGCCCGTATTGCCGGTGGTCGACACCATCAAATCCGTCGACGCGCGCGGCGAGGTCACCGGCACACCCGACCGCGCCGGTCTGCGCGCCATCCAGACTCCGCAGGGTTTCGCCGCCGACTTATTGCGTGCCGCCTACGCCGATGAGCGCCTGCAGGCCACCGACGACGCCGGTCTGGTCGAATTGCTCGGCACCCGGGTGCGCACCATTGCGGGCGACCCCTTGGCTTTCAAGATCACCACCCGGCTCGATCTGCAGCTGGCAAATGCCGTGCTCGACGGTGCATGGACGGCGGGTCCGCCATGAGTGAGCGCAGCGAGCGAACATTAAACGCAGCCATGTACATGGTCATGCCGGAGCCGAGCGCTAGCGAGGCGCTGGCATGACCATGCGCGTTGGCATCGGCAGCGATGTTCATCCGATCGAAGTCGGCAGGCCGTGCTGGATGGCGGGTCTGCGCTTCGACGGCGCAGACGGCTGCGCCGGACATTCCGACGGCGATGTCGCCGCGCACGCGCTGTGCGATGCGCTGCTTTCCGCGGCCGGACTCGGCGATGTCGGCGCGGTCTTCGGCACCGGACGGCCGGAATGGGCGGGCGTTTCCGGCGCGGCCATGCTCAAAGAAGTGCGAAGGCTCCTTGACGAGGCGAACTTCGAAATCGTCAATGCGGCGGTCCAGGTGATCGGCAATCGGCCGAAGATCGGACCGCGGCGCGCCGAGGCTCAAGAGGTGCTCGGCGAACTGCTCGGCGCCCCGGTCTCGGTGTCGGGCACCACAACCGACGGCCTCGGGCTCACCGGCCGCGGCGAGGGCATTGCGGCAGTGGCTACCGCCCTGCTACAAGAGTGTCGCTGATCTAGCTCCCGCCGACCTGATCCGCTCCGTGAGCGGCCTTCTCTACCAGCTAGGATCGACTTCCGTGACTCTGCGCCTTTTCGACACCGACACGCGGACCATGCGCGACTTCGCGCCACTGGTCCCCGGCCGTGCCTCGGTGTACCTCTGTGGCGCCACTGTGCAGGGGGAACCGCATATCGGCCATTTGCGTAGCGGAGTCGCATTCGACGTGCTGCGGCGCTGGCTGCTCGCACACGACTACGACGTGTGGTTCATTCGCAATGTCACCGATATCGAGGACAAGATCCTGATCAAGGCCGCCGAAGCGGGGCGGCCCTGGTGGGAATGGGCATCCACCTACGAGCGCGCCTTCGACAAGGCCTATCAAACCCTCGGCGTACTGCCGCCCTCGGTGGAACCCCGCGCGACCGGCCACATGACCCAGATGATCGATCTGATGCAGCGGTTGATCGACCGCGGGCACGCCTATGCCTCGGCGGGCAATGTCTACTTCGATGTCCTCAGCTATCCGGAATACGGCAGCCTGTCCGGGCACAAAATCGAAGACGTTGCCCAGGGCGAGAGCGCCGGCGAGGGCAAGCGCGATCCGCGGGACTTCACGCTGTGGAAGGCCGCCAAGCCCGGCGAGCCGACCTGGCCGTCGCCGTGGGGGCCCGGTCGGCCCGGCTGGCATCTCGAATGCTCCGCTATGGCCGAGTTCTATCTCGGCTCTGAATTCGATATCCATTGCGGCGGAATGGATCTGGTCTTCCCGCATCACGAGAACGAGATCGCCCAGTCCAAGGCCGCCGGTGACGGCTTCGCGCAGTACTGGCTGCACAACGGCTGGGTGACCATGGGCGGCGAGAAGATGTCCAAGTCGCTCGGCAACGTGCTCGCGGTGCCGAATGTGCTGAAAAAGGTTCGGGCCGTTGAACTTCGGTTCTACCTGGGCAGTGCGCACTACCGCTCGATGCTGGAGTACTCCGATAAGGCACTCTTCGACGCCGCGGCCTCGTATCAGCGCATCGAGGCCTTCGTGCACCGAGTGGCCGAGCGGGCCGGGGAGATCGCGGTCGGCAAATGGACCGATGCCTTCGCCGAGGCGCTCGACGACGATCTGGCGATTCCGCGGGCCCTGGCCGAGCTGCATCGGGTTGTGCACGAGGGCAATAAGGCGCTGGAATCGGGCGCGCTCGATGAGGCGGTCGAGCTGGCCGGACAGGTCCGGGCCATGTTGAATATCCTCGGGGTCTGCCCGTTCGACCCGCAGTGGTACACCCCACAGGACAATTCGGTCGCGCTGGACGCATTGGATGTCCTGGTGCGCGCCGAACTCGACCGCCGCCAGCAGGCGCGCGTCGCGAAGGACTGGGCGAGCGCCGATGCGGCGCGCGACCGGTTGCAGGCCGCCGGAATTGAAGTGACCGATACCCCGCAGGGGCCGGAATGGTCGCTGGGCGCGGCACAGCATTCTCCGGGCGCGGTACAGCGTGGAAAGGCGAACTGATGGCAGGCAATTCACAGCGCCGCGGCGCGATTCGTAAGGGCGGCACCAAAAAGGGCGCGGTCGTCGGTTCCGGTGGGCAGCGTCGGCGCGGTCTGGAGCCCCGTGGGGCGACCCCGCCCGCCGAGGCGCGCACCAAACATCCAGCCGCCAAGCGTGCGGCCGCCAAGGCGAAGGCCGCAGCCCAGGGTAGGCCGGGCCCGCGCGGTACCGGTCGGCCGTCCGGACGCAAGAGCGACGACGGTCCGGAGATGGTGCTCGGCCGCAATCCGGTCGTCGAATGTCTGCGCGCCGGGGTGCCCGCGAGCGCGCTGTATGTCGCGGTTGGCACCGAGAACGACGACCGGCTGACCGAAAGTGTGAAGATTGCCGCAGATGCGGGCATTTCGATCCTCGAGGTGCCGCGCACCGATCTGGATCGGTTGAGCGCCAACGGACTGCACCAGGGTGTGGCGCTGCAGGTGCCGCCGTATCGGTATGCCCATCCGGATGATTTGGTTGCGCGGGTCCAGGATTCGGTCGAACCCGCATTGCTGGTCGCGCTGGACAATATTTCCGATCCGCGCAATCTCGGTGCCGTCATCCGCTCGGTGGCCGCCTTCGGTGGGCAGGGTGTGCTGATTCCGCAGCGGCGCAGTGCCAGCGTCACCGCGGTGGCCTGGCGGACCAGTGCCGGTGCCGCGGCCCGGCTTCCGGTCGCCCGCGCGACGAATCTCACTCGTACGCTGAAGGATTGGGCGTCGCAGGGGTTCCAGATCATCGGACTCGACGCCGGTGGTGACGCCACCCTTGATGATTTCGACGGCCGCATCCCCACCGTGATCGTGGTCGGTTCGGAGGGTAAGGGCCTGTCCCGGCTGGTTCGCGAGACCTGTGATTCGATCCTCAGCATTCCGATGGCCGGGCCGGTGGAATCGTTGAACGCGTCTGTCGCGGCGGGCGTTGTGCTCTCGGAGATCGCGCGCCAGCGTCGAGTCTGAGCACGGAAAGCCGTATCGCCGGCTGGTCAACCGAGCTGCGTTCGAACCATAACGGGCGGACCGCACATCGGCGATCGCCGTCGACGGGGTAAATCTGTCGCCGCAGTTGAACCGCAAATCGACTCCGGCACCGTAGAATTCGACTCGTGACCATCCCGAATCAGGCTCCTAAGGAGACGATCGAGCATCCGCATGCGACGGCGGTGCTGGCGATCGGTGCGGCGAGTCTGTTCTGCTGCGGTGCGTTGGGGCCGGTGGCCTGGGCGCTCGGCAGACGCGCGCTCAACCAGATCGAGGAATCCCACGGTGGTTACGGTGGGCGCGCGCAGGTGTTGGTCGGCTACGTCCTCGGCGTTGTCGGCACAATCCTCATGGTCTGCATGGCGATCATTTTCCTGCTCATCCTGATGGGCGGCCGCGCGTAATAGCGGACCGCGTCAATCCAGGCTGGGCCGTTGGTTCTCGCCGGTGCTGTCCCAGGCCGGCCATTCCTCGCTGATGCTGCCGGTCCAGTTGGGTTGGCGGCGATCTCGGAAGGCCGCCATGGCCTCACCGCCGTCGATGCTCTTGGTGACGTGCGCGTTCAGATCGGTCTCCAGCTGTCCAACCATGGCCGGGCTCATAGCGAGGCTCTCCCATAGCAGCCGCTTCGACAGTCCCACCGGCAGCGGTGCCGTCCCGTTCGCGATGTCATGGGCGATGGCGAGCGCCGTCGGCAATACCTCGCCCGCGGGCAGGCAGGCATTGGCCAGGCCCATGGCCTTGGCCTCTTCGCCGTCGAAGGTGCGACCGGTCAGCATGATGTCGGCGGCATTGGCCATGCCGACCAGCCGTGGCAGTGTCCAGTGCGCGTAGCCGTCGGCGAGTACACCGCGACGCACCTGATTGAGTCCGTACACCGCGTCGCGTGCCATATACCGCAGATCGCATTGCAGGGCCAGCGCGAGTCCGATGCCGACCGCATGCCCGTTCACCGCCGCGATCACCGGCTTGCGCACCCGCCACGGCGCCGGTTCGATGGTCGCGCTGACCTCGCCAACCCGGTTGGACAGATCGGCACCCGCGCAGAACGCGGGCCCCGTACCGGTAATGACCACCGCGCGAATCGCATCCTCGATATCACAACGCTGTAAGGCCGCGCTCAATTCGGCGGCCATGGCTGGGGTGACGGCATTCTGCTGTGCGGGTCGATTGAGGGTGAGGACGGCGATGCCCGCGGAGACATCGACGAGCAATTCCGAACTCATGCCATTGGATGTTAGTCGGGTTGTCGGCGGCGCGAGACGGGCCGCGAACGGGTCGCTGGTAAGACTCGCTCCGCGGTGGTCCGGTATCGCCGTACGCGACTGTTCGAT
Organism: Nocardia sp. NPDC051990; assembly: GCF_040680755.1. Classification (NCBI taxonomy): domain Bacteria; kingdom Bacillati; phylum Actinomycetota; class Actinomycetes; order Mycobacteriales; family Nocardiaceae; genus Nocardia; species Nocardia sp. NPDC051990. Next base: position 93,690 of record NZ_JBFAXH010000006.1, read on the forward strand.
TGCGATGTGCCCGCCCGCTCAGGCCCGCAGTACATGGCGGCCGATGGCGTACTTGTGCACCTCGGTCGGGCCGTCGTAGAGGCGGAAGGCGCGCATGTCGCGGAAGATCATTTCGACGACCGTCTCATCGCTGATGCCGATGCCGCCGAGCACCTGCACGCAGCGATCGGCGACCTTGAACAGTTCCTCGGAGACGTATGCCTTTGCGATCGAGCTCTCGTGCCTGGCCTTCGCACCCTGGTCCATCAGCCAGCAGGCGTGCCAGATGGTGAGGCGGCACTGGTGCAGTGCGATCTCGTTATCGGCCAGCATGAACGAAACGCCCTCGTGGTCGCCGATCGGCTTGCCGAAGGCGGTACGGGTCTTGGCGTATTCGACCGCGACCGACTGCGCGCGTTCGGCCGCGCCGAGCCAGCGCATGCAGTGGGTGAGCCGGGCCGGGGCCAGTCGTAGTTGGGCGTAGCGCAGCGCCTGACCAGTCTCGCCGAGCAGCGCATCCTTGGGCAGTACCAGATTCTCGAAGCGCACCACGCCGTGACCGCCGACGTAGTTGCGGTCCATGGTGTTCATGGTGCGTTCGATAATGATGCCGGGCTGGTCGCCCTCGGTGAGGAACAGCGTCGGGCCCTCGGGCACGTGCGGGTTCGGTGCGACGCGCGCCATGATGATCCAGGTCTTCGCGCCGTCCGCGCCGGTGATCAGCCATTTGCGGCCGTTGATGGTGAAGTTCTCGCCGTCGAAGACGGCTTCGGTCGCCAGCTGATTCGGATCCGAACCCGCGCCGCCCGGTTCGGTCATGGCGAAGACGGTGCGGCGGTATCCGGCGACCGCGGGGGCGAGGTGGCGCTCGATCTGCTCCGGGTTGGCGATCTTGGAGAGCAGGAACATATTGCCCTCATCCGGTGCGGCGCAGTTCATGGCTACCGGACCGAGGGTGGACCAGCCCGCCGCCTCGTAGATCACGGCCTGTTCGATATGGGTGAGGCCGCGGCCACCGAGGGCCTTCGGGGCCTGCACGGTCAGCAGTTCTTCCGCGCGGGCCAGCTCGACGAGTTCCTGGCGCAGTTCGTCGCTGGGGCCGTGCGAGGTGAGTCGCGGGTCGCGCTCGAAGGGGACGATCTTATCGATGACGAACTGTCGGACCCGGTCGCGTTCGGCGGCGAGTTCGGCGGGAATCGTGAAGTCGATCATGGGTCACCATTCTTCCGATGGGGCGCGTGGGTCGAGCATACGAAACTCGGGTGTTCGACTGAAGGCGACTGCCATCAAACGTGGGGTGTCAACGGCTGGAGCCCGGCCGACCACGCGGCCGTTCGCGCCGATGATGTCGCTGCTGATCGAGCCGGACAAACGCACCGACTACCTGGACTGTTTCACCCACGCCGGCGGGAAGCGGTCCCGCACGACGATTGTGTCGATCCAGAAGACGGTGCAGGACTTTATGCAGAGCGGGCGCTACGTGGATTTCGATCCACTGTCAGTCGGCGGCCGAGCGGCATACCAATACCGTGCGGCCCAAGACACGAACAAAATTGGGTGCTACATCGGCATTACGGTGCCGGGCGGCCTCGTCGCATTCGTCACGCGGGATCTACAGCCCGATGCGCCCCAAACTGTGTGTTGCGGCGCGTCGTCTCAGTGCTGCTCTGGTCGGGTATCTGCCCTGAGCGCCCCGGAGCCGAATAATCGACGGGGTGGGATTCAGTGGGTGCGGGCGGCTTGGCGGCGCCGGGGGCCGAGGAGGCGGCAGAGCAGGTAGATCAGGAAGGAGATGGTGGTGACGAAGGTAGAGACTGGGACGCCGGGGGCGAGGGATAACAGGATGCCGCCTACCGCGGCGGTTTCTGCGAATAAGACTGCGAGCACCGTGGCGCGCACTGGATTCGCGGTCAGCTGTGCTGCCGCTGCGGCGGGGGTGATGAGCAGTGCGAGGACCAGTAGCGCGCCGACGATCTGTACACCGAAGGCGGCGGTTATGCCGAGCATGACTGCGAATACCACCGAAAGCGCGCGTACCGGAACCCCGCGTGCGAGTGCGACTTCGGGGTCCGAACTTGCGAAAAGCAGCGGGCGGTAGACCACCGCGAGCACGGCGAGTACCAATACGGTGCAGGTCAGCAGGGTGGCGAGGCCGTTATAGCCGACGCTGACCACCTGACCGGTCAGCAGCGAGAATTTCGAACCGGCGCGTTCGGGGCCGAGCCATAGGAACAGCACCGACAGGCCGAGTCCGAAGGACAGCACTACCGCGATTACCGAATCGCGTTCTCTGGCTTTGGTGCCGAGCAGACCGAACAGCACCGCCGCCACCACCGAGCCGACGATCGCGCCGAGCCCGACACCGATTCCGGCGAGCAGTGCGGCGGCGGCACCGGTCAGCGAGAGCTCGCTGGTGCCGTGCACCGCGAACGACATCTGCCTGCTGATGATCAATGGCCCGATCACACCGGCCATCAGTCCGAGCAGCGCGGCCGCGAGCACCGCCTGCTGGACGAAGGAATAGGAGAGCAGGTCCGCGGTGGTGGTGAAGTCGAACATCTTCGATCCGACATCGGACAGCTTATCGATCACGAACGGACCCCACTCGATTCGGGCAGCTCATCGGAAAGCGTTGCGCCGTGACAGTGTTGGGCTCCGGCCGCACCGAGGGCGTCCATGGTGTCACCGGTGCCGACGACGACGAGCCGCCCGCGCACCCGCAGCACATCGACCTCGGTCTGGTACAGCTCCGAGAGCACCGCCGAGGTCATCACCTCGTCGGGCGTGCCGATCCGGAACTTCCCGTCGACCAGATACAGCACCCGATCCACCAGCGGCAGAATGGGATTGATCTCATGCGTCACGAAAAGCACTGCGGTGTCATGGGTTCGCCTGCGTCGATCGATCAGCTCCGACACCAGCCGCTGATTGGCCAGATCGAGGCTCAACAGCGGTTCATCGCAGAGCAGCACCTTGGGATCGCCGACCAGCGCCTGCGCGACCCGAAGCCGCTGCTGTTCGCCGCCGGACATGGATTCCAGTGGGGCGTAAGCGAATTTCTCGGCGCCCACATCGGCAATGGCGGCGCGGACCTTGCGCTTGCGCTCGGCGCGGTGCCGCAGGCCGAGGCCCCAGCGGTGCCCGTCGACGCCGAGTCCGACGAGATCGACCCCGCGCAACTGCACACCGGCATCGATCGTCTTCTGTTGCGGCACATAGCCGATATCGGGATTGCCGGCCCGTGCGGGCCCGCCCGCGATATCGGCGGTGCCGGAGCTGAGCGCGAGCTGACCGAGCAGCACCCGCAGCAGCGAAGTCTTACCGGATCCGTTCGGCCCGAGCACCGCGACGAATTCACCGGGCGCGATCTCGAGATCCAGCCCCTGCCAGAGCGTGCGTTCGGCGAATGCCAGGCTGGCGGAGTCGAGCTTCACGGCGGCGGAGCGTGTCTCGCAGCGCCGCTCGACCTCGTCGGTGAGTCCGGCTCCCATGGTCTCACCCGGCACCCGGCTACCACTCCTCATCGAATCGTCTCATCACGCGATCAAGCCAGCGCCGCGGCCAGCGCCTGGGCGTTCTTGGTCTGCCACTGAATGTAATCGACACCGCTGGGCAGCGTTTCGGTTACCTCGACGATAGATACGCCATTCGACTGCGCGAGCGTCCGTAAATCCTTGGTGATCTTGTCCTCGGTCTGGATGTTGTAGATCAGTGCGCGGACCTTTTTGCTGGTCAGCAGATCCTGGGTGGCGGCGACGGCGGCGGGAGCCGGATCGGTCTCCTGCTCGATCGCCTCCTGGAATTCGTGCGGGGTCAGATCCTGAGTGCCTGCGGCGACCAGCAGGTAGTGCGCCAGCGGTTCGGTCTGCAGCACCGGGGTCTTGGGGTGCGCACCGGCGATCTTGGTGGTGATGTCGGTGATAGTGGCCAGTTGACTCTTGAATGCGGCGGCGCGGTCGGTGTAGGCGGCGGCGTGCGCGGAGTCGATTTCGCCGAGTGCGCTCGCGATCCGATCGGCGACCGTGCTCACTGTGGCAATGTCGTAGAAGACGTGCTCGTTGTCATCGCTCTTGTCGGTGCGGGATTCGAATGCGTCGACGGTGCGCTTGTCCTTGCCCTGGATCGCCTTCTCGATGAACTCGTCGTAGCCGCCGCCATTGAAGACGACCAGATCGGCGTCGCTGATCTTCGCCGACTCCACCGCCGAAGTCTCATGCGAATGTGGATCGGCGGCGGGATCGGCGATCAGCGCGGTCACCGTGGCATCCGGGCCCGCGATGGTTGCGGCGATATTGCCCCAGACACTGGTGGCAGCGACGACGTTCGGCTTATCCGAATCCTTGGAACCACCGCAAGCTGTGAGAGCCACAGCGGTGGCCACCCCCACGGCGATACCGGCGAATCTGATGGCAATCCGTGTGCTCACGCGCGGGGTACTCCTGGTAATGCGGCAGATCTGAGCGTGCTCTAGATCATAATGGAAATCGTTACCATTTGAACTGTAGCAGGAGCCCTTGCTCAGCACGAGTCGATGGTTGCCGCATCACCTCGACGCCGGATACGGACCAGGCCCGCGAACCGATCGGTGCGCGGGCCCGGAGCTCCGGTGGCGGTCGGCTCAGACGAGCGCTTCCACCGGCTTACCCAACAGCTGTGCACAGCGCAGCAGGCCGAGATGGCTGTAGGCCTGCGGATGATTGCCGAGCGAGCGTTCGGCGACCGGGTCGTACTCCTCGCTGAGCAGACCTGTCGGTCCGGCGACATCGATCAACTGCGAGAACAGCGCCTCGGCGTCCGAGCGCTTACCGATCAGCAGATACGCCTCGACCAACCAGGCCGCGCACAGGTGGAAGCCGCCCTCGCCACCGGGCAGGCCGTCGTCGTGGTGGTACCGGTACACCGTCGAGCCGCTGCGTAGCTCCGCCTCGGTGGCGACGACCGTCGCAGCGAACCGCGGATCCGACGGTTCGATCAGTCCGCTGAGGCCGATGTGCAGCGTGGCCGCATCCAGATCGGTGCCGTCGTAGGCGGCGGTGTAGGACTGGACGTCATCGTTCCAGCCCTTGGTCCTCACCTCGTCGGCGATGGTGTCGCGCAACGTGATCCAGGTCGGATCGATCTGACGCTGGAACCGCTGCGCCAAGGTGATCGCCCGGTCCACGGTCAGCCAGCCCATCACCTTCGAGTACACGTGGTGGCGCGGGTTGCCGCGGATTTCCCAGATGCCGTGGTCGGGTTCGTGCCAGCGCCGCTGCACCGCGGCGACCATGGCGTGCACCAGTTCCCAGTCGGCGTCCGGCAGCGCCTTGGCCGGATCGGTCAGTCCCTTCGCCTCGCGGCCGTGCGCCAGCGATGCGATCAGATCGACGATCGGGCCGAAAACATCGAGCTGCACTTGCATATTCGCAGCGTTGCCGACGCGGACCGGCCGCGAACCCGCATAGCCAGGCAGCTGATCGATCGATGCCTCCGGCGGCAGGGTTTCGCCGTAGAGCGTGTACAGCGGGTGCAGTCGCTCCGGGCCGGGCAGCGTCTCCAGAACCCGATGCACCCAGCCGAGGAACTCCTCGGCCTCGGTCAGCGAGCCGAGCGAAACCAATGCCTGTGCGGTCAGCGAGGCATCCCGCAGCCAGCAATAGCGGTAGTCCCAGTTACGTACGCCGCCGATATCTTCCGGCAGCGACGTGGTGGCGGCGGCCAGGATGGAACCCGACGGCGCGTGCACCAACCCGCGCAGCGTGAGTGCCGAACGCTTCATCAGATCCGGCTTCAGCGGCGGCAGGTCCAATTTGGCCGCCCACTTCGACCAGTAGTCCTCGGCATCCCGGCGTCGCTCCGGCTCGCTGTTCATGGCGGGCGCGAGATCCTGAGTGCCGCAGCGCATTTCCAGCACGATCGGGCCACGGGACGGATCGATGACGGCGCGCGCGGAGCTGTGCATACCGTCGGACTGGATCTCCCAGTGCACACCGGGGGAGCGCAGCACCATCGGATCGTTGGTGCCGAGCACGCGCAACCCGGCCGGTTCGCATTCGATGCTGACCGGTACCTGGCCGAATTCCGGTCGGGGCGCGAAGGTTACGACCGCCTTCGCATCGCCGGTGATGACCCGGGTCAGGTCGGTGCGGTTCGGGGCCACATCGTGCGGCAGGTAATCCATCACTTGCAAACTGGCCCAGCGGGTTTCGACGGTCATGGTGCCGTCGACATAGCGTTGTGAGAGCGGCAGGCCGGGACGTTCCGGTTGGATGGTGAAATGGCCGGCCTGCGGTCCGCCGAGCAGATGGGCGAACACCGCGGCCGAATCCGGCTCGGGATGGCAGAACCAGGTGACGGTCGCGTCGGGGGTGAGCAGTGCCACCGAACGCGGACTGGCCAGCATGCTCAGCCGCTCGATGCGCGGGGCGCTCGCGCCGGCCAACCAGGTGCGTCGCTCCTCGAGCAGGTAGGCCAACGCCCAGGACACGGCCTCGGTGCTGGTCACCCGGTATTTGGCCAGGCTCTCCCCCTCGCCGACCTTGATGCCGACATCGGGGCCGGACAGCATGCGGAAGGCCTTCTCATCGGTGACATCGTCGCCGAAGAACACCGCGGCCGACGCGCCCTCCTGATGCCGGACGGTATTGAGCGCGACGCCCTTGTCGGTCTGGATCACCGCGAGTTCGATCACCGATTTACCCTCGGTCACCTGTACGCCGACCCAGCAGGCCGGACCCTGCCGCACCGCCATCAGTGCGCGCAGCCCGATTTCCGGACTCGCATTGCGTACATGCAGCGCGACGCTGGCCGGTTTGATCTCGACGCTGGCGCCAGGGTTTTCCGCGGCGATCTGTGACAGAGTCGTCTGCACTTCGACCAGCAGGTGTTTGGCGTCATTGTCGATGGCGTGCACGAAACCCACATCGAATTCCGAACCATGACTACCGATGAGTTGCACTTCGACCGGAAGTCGCGACAATGCCGCGAGATCTCGCAGGGCACGGCCGGAGATCACGGCGGCCGTCGTTCCGGTGAGACCGGCGAGCGCTCGTAGCGCGCTAACCGATTCTCGATGTGGAAAAGCTTTCGTCGGGTCGGACACGATGGGGGCGATTGTCCCGTCGTAGTCCGATGCGACCAAAAGTCGTGGCACGCGCGCGACCGTCGACAGTGCACGGCGAAGTTCCAGTGGCAGATCCTGTGCGCTCACGCATCCAACCTCGTGATCGGAGGAGTTTTTTTCAGGGGCACGCGTGACAATACTTTGTTGAATTTGCCGCACCGCAGTGCGCCGTGTCGCACGCGAATGATTGCGGACGCGTCCAGCCGCCCGCTGCCGGATCTGCCCAGTTGACGCATCCTTGATCTGACCGCCGACGTGTGCAGGCTCACGTCGGCGGATCCGATCGACGCGCTCCGACGGGCCCGGCTGACCTGCTGGGTATGAGCTGGCCGGTGGCATCCGCCGACCTTTTCGAACGACCCGCTAGCTGCCACTGCCGCCGAGCAGTAGATCCACGGTGAGTTCCAGTCGCTCGGTCACATCGGTGGCCGAGGCGCGCCTGGTCAGCCAGGCCACCAGATTCGATAACCAGACATCGCTGATTACCCGCGCGATCGCCAACTGGTGTTCGGTGGGCTCGCCGTCGTTCATGGCCCTGGCGAACACCCGGTCCATCACCTTGCCGACCCGGTCGACCTCGGCAGCGGCCGAGGCGTCGGCGAACATGAACGCGCGTGTCATCGCCTCGGTGAGCAAGGGGTCGCGTTGCATCATCCGGGTGATCTGGGTCAGCAGCAGATGCATGCGCTCGTTCGGCGTCTGGCCGGCAAGCGGTTTGCGTTTGCCCTCGATCTGCTCGAATTCCCGCGACAGCGCGGAAACGAGCAGATGCACCTTGGACGGGAAATACCGGTAGAGCGTGCCGACCGCGACATCGGCGCGTTCGGCGACCGCGCGCATTTGCACGGCGTCGTAACCGCCCTTGGAGGCCAGTGCGAGCGTCGCGTCCAGAATTCGCTTACGCCGTTCCCGCTGCGCGGCCGAGCTGAGCTCGTCCTCGCTCAGTGTCGTGACCGTCGCAGTGGCCGATGCTCGCCCGGCCGCATTCGAATCGGCTGGCTGCGATCGGGAGGGACTGGCCATTGATGAGAGTCCTTTCCTGCACTAACGGGTTTCGCGTCGGCTGCGTGCGCATTCCGACGGGCATCCGTCGTCTCTTGACTTCCGCCCAGCTAGGATATTAGAACATGTTCTAGGTGTGGGAGTCACGCCGGAAAGGCGGTATGGACTGTGACCATCGCCACCACTGACGAGCATAAAGCCGTTCAGGAGTCGATGCGCGGGTGGGCTGGATCGGTACGTCCGATTGCAACAATGCGGGACGAACCGACGGACTTCTGGCGCGCATATTGGCCGGCCTTGGCGGACTTCGGAATTTTCCGGGTCGCGATTGCCGAAGCCGCCGGTGGCCACGGCGGATCGGTCGCCGACCTCGCGGTATTGGTCGAGCAGGCGGCACACGATCTGGTGGGTGGGCCGGTGTTGTCCACCGCATTGGCGAACCTGGTCACCGCGGGCGCGCTCGCCGAGGATATGCCGTGCGGTGTCGCGCTCGACTTCGTTGTCGGTGAAGCCGAGCGCCAGCGCGGCGAAGGAGAGAGCCTGCCGGGCGCACCCGAAGAGTTGTTGCTCACGGGTGTCTGGGAATCGGTACTCGGCGCGGCGCCGGGGACCTCGGTGCTGTTGCCGGTGCGGACGTCGGATGGGTTGCGCTGGTGCGTAATCGGACCCGATGCCGAAGGTCTGCGCATCGAGGCGCTGGCATCCGCCGACCCGAGCACGCCGCTGGCGCGGGTGTGCTGCGCCGAGGTGCGGGTGCCCGCGGAGCGGGTGTTCGAGTCGCCGCACGCGGTGGAAGATCTTCTCGTGGTGTTGGCTTCGGCCGAACTCGCCGGGGTGGCCGGTTGGTGTCTGGAGACCGCCGTCGAATATGCCAAGGTACGTGAGCAATTCGGCCGCAAGATCGGCTCCTTCCAAGCCCTCAAACACATTTGCGCGTGGATGCTCTGCCGGACGGAGTTGATCCGTTCCGTCGCGGCCGATGCCGCGGCCGCCGTCGACGAGGGCGGTGCGGAACTGCCCATCGCGGCCGCCATCGCCGCCGCCATATCGCTGGATGCCGCGGTCGAGACCGCCAAGGACTGCATTCAGGTGCTCGGTGGCATCGGTTTCACCTGGGAGCACGATGCGCACTTCTATCTGCGCCGGGCCACCACACTGCGGCAACTGCTGGGGGGATCGGCGCGCTGGCGAGCCAGGGTTACCGAGCTGACCAGGGCCGGGCAGCGGCGGACCACCGGTGCGGACCGGGTCTTCGCTTCCGCGGCGCGAGCGACGGTCCCGGAGGCGGTAGCGGAGCGGGCCCATGGCGGGGCCGGTGAGCGTCGCCAATCGGACACGGCCGGTGTCGAGGCCGACGACAGCAAGGTAAACGAACTGGCCGCCGAGGTGGCCGCGATCGCCGCGCTGCCGGTCGATCAGCGGCGCAATGCATTGGTTGACGCCGGGCTCGCCATGCCGCATTGGCCCGCACCGTACGGGCGCGGCGCGAACCCCATGACGGGCCTGGTGATTTCGGAGGAACTGCGCCGCGCGGGCCTCAAGTTGCCGGATCTGGCGATCGGCGGCTGGGCCATCCCGACCCTGCTGCAGCACGGCACGCAGCAGCAAATCGATCGGTTTGCGTGGCCGACGCTGCGCGGTGAGGTTGTTTGGTGCCAGCTGTTCAGTGAGCCGGAGGCCGGTTCGGATCTGGCCGCGCTGCGCACCACCGCGAAGAAGGTCGACGGCGGCTGGGTGCTGTGCGGACAGAAGGTGTGGACGTCGCTGGGTGATACCGCGAATTGGGCGATCTGCCTGGCCCGCACCGATCCGGACGCACCGAAACATCGCGGCATCAGCTACTTCCTCGTCGATATGCGCAGTGCCGGACTCGAAGTGCGTCCGCTGGTGCAGATCACCGGGGAGGCGCACTTCAGCGAGGTCTTCCTCGACGATGTCTTCGTACCCGACGACTGTCTGGTCGGCGCGCTGAACAACGGCTGGAAGATCGCCCGCTCGACCCTGTCGACCGAACGCGTCGCCATGGGCGGCAACGGAATCGGGCCGGTACTGGAGGAGCTCATCGCCAAACTGCCCGCCACCGGGCCCGGCGCGGAGCTTGTGAACGATCGGCTCGGCGGCTTCATTGCCGATGCGATCGCTGGACTGTTGCTGGAACAGCGTGCCGCGATTCGGATGCTGGCGGGCGGTGATCCGGGGGCGCAGAGCAGTGTGCGCAAGCTCGTCGGTGTCCGGCACCGCCAGGCGGTTGCCGAATTCGCCGTGGAGATGGCAGGCCCTGCCGGTGCGCAGGACTCGGAAGTGATAAAAGAATTCCTGCTTACGCGCTGTTTGTCGATTGCTGGTGGAACCGAACAGATTTTGTTGACCGTGGCCGGTGAGCGAATTCTCGGACTGCCTCGCGACGCCGACAGCTAGTCGAAGAACCAACTGGGAGTAAAGCGTGGACTTCACCCGGGACGAGGGCCAGGATGCCGTGGCCGAAGTCGTTGTGAGTTTGCTGGAGCGTGAACCGGCACGCGATATCGAGCTGTGGCCGAGTCTGGTCGAGACCGGACTGCTGTCGCTGGCGCTGCCGGAGCGGTTCGGCGGTGACGGCATGGGGCTGCCGGAGGTTTCGGTTCTGCTGACCGAATTGGCTACTGATGCGGTGGCGGTGCCCGCCCTGCCGACCCTCGGCTTTGGGCTGCTGCCGCTGCTGCCCGCATTGCCGGACAGTGTCGCCGAGCGGGTCTATCCGGAGGTCGCCAAGGGTGCGGTGCTCTCCGCCGCGCTCAGCGAGCGGGCGAATCCGTTCGTGGTCAAGCCGGAGACCACCGTGGTTTCCGACGGCGACACCGTGCGCATCACCGGTCACAAGGTGGCGGTGCCTTATGCGGAGCAGGCGCGCTGGTTATTGATTCCGACGAATTCCGGTATCGCACTGGTGGATTCGGATTCGGCCGGGCTCACCCTGACGCCGTCACCGGCCTCCGGCGGGATTCCGGAATATACGGTGCGCCTGGATCAGGTCGAGATTCCGGCCGAGCAACTGTTGCCCGGTGGCATCGGTGAACTGCATCGGTTGGCCATCGCCTCGATCGGCGCGACCGCGGACGGACTGCTCAAAGGTGCGCTTGTGCTCACGGCCGAGCATCTGCGGACCCGCCGTCAGTTCAATCGGCCGCTCGCCGAATTCCAGGCCGTCGCACAGCAGATCGCCGATGTGTACGTCGTTTCACGGACCCTGCACGCGGCCGCAGTTTCGGCGAATTGGGCACTGGCACAGTCTGATTCGGCGCCGACGCATCAGGAGCGCATCGATGACGACCTCGATGTGCTCGCCTACACCGTGGCATCGGAACTGCCCGCCGCCATGCAGAAGTGCCATCACCTGCACGGTGGCCTCGGGGTCGATGTGACCCATCCGATGCACCGCTACTACTCACAGGCCAAGGACATCGCCCGCTGGCTCGGCGGCGAATCGTTCCGACTTGATCGATTGGGGGCCAGATGTTCATCGATCTGACCGCGGAGCAGCGCAAGCTGCGCGATGAATTGCGTACCTACTTCGCCGATCTCGTGACTCCCGAAGAGGAGGCCGAGATGGCGATCAACCGGCACGGTGACGCCTATCGCGCGGTGGTGCGCCGGATGGGCGCAGACGGTTGGCTCGGGGTCGGTTGGCCGAAGGAGTTCGGCGGCCAGGGATTCGGGCCGATGGAGCAGCAGATCTTCTTCAATGAGGCGGTGCGCGCGGATGTTCCGCTGCCGCTGGTGACCTTGTTGACGGTCGGCCCGACACTGCAGAGCTTCGGCACCGAAGAGCAGAAGGCGAAATTCCTGCCCGGAATCCTTTCCGGCAATATCCATTTCGCGATCGGCTACTCCGAACCCGAGGCTGGCACCGATCTCGCGGCGCTGCGCACGAGTGCGGTGCGCGACGCATCCGGGGACTGGATCGTCAACGGGCAGAAGATCTTCACCACCGGTGCGCACGAGGCCGACTATGTCTGGCTGGCCTGCCGTACGGGCTCGGTCGAATCGCGGCACCGGGGCATCACGATCCTGATCGTGGACACCAAGGATCCCGGCTACTCCTGGACCCCGATCATCACCTGCGATGGTGCGCATCACACCAATGCCACCTATTTCGACAATGTCCGGGTGCCCGCGAACATGCTGGTGGGCGAGGAGAACAAGGGGTGGCGGCTGATCACCACCCAGCTCAATCACGAGCGGGTGAGCCTCGGCCCGTCCGGCAAGATCGAACAGCTCTACGACCGGGTGCGCGAATGGGCCCAGGCGTGGGGTGTGCTCGCCGAGGCCGACGTGCGCCGCGCACTCGGCCGCATGCACGCCATGGTTCGGCTCAACGAATTATTGAACTGGCAGGTAGCCGCAGCATCTGATTTGCGGCGTTCCCGGGGCCCTGCGGGGTCACGCTCCGCTACCGCCTCCGGGCCCGTCGCTCACGCCGCGACCGTGGATGGTGACCAGGCCTCCGTGATCGCCGATGCCTCGGCCACCAAGGTGTACTCCACCGAATCGCTCCAAGAGGCCGGTCGGCTGGCCGAGGAGATCGTCGGGCATTACGGCGATCCGGCCGATCCGGACACCGCCGAACTGCTGATCTGGCTGGACCGCAGAACCAAACAGAATCTGGCGGTGACCTTCGGCGGCGGCGTCAATGAGGTGATGCGCGAACTGGTCGCCTCCTCCGGGCTGAAACTGCCTCGGGTACCTCGATGAATCCCGCGATACGCCACGACCACAAGGAGCCGCGCGTGCCGGAAACCATGACTCCGGAAGCGATTACCGACGCCGCCGAGAAGATCATCGCGGCGGGTGATTGCGCGCCACGCCTCGGGCGTGATCCGGTGAACCAGCCGATGATCAACAACTGGGTGGAGGCGCTCGGGGACCGCAATCCGATCTACGTCGACGAGGATGCCGCCCGCGCCGCCGGACATCCCGGCACCGTGGCCCCACCGGCCATGGCGCAGGTGTGGACCATGTTCGGGCTCAATGGTTCGCGTCCGGACGATGATCCGATGGCGCAGGTCACCGAACTGCTCGACAGCGCGGGCTACACCTCTGTGGTCGCCACCGACTGTCAGCAGACCTATCACCGGTATGTGAATGTCGGCGAGCAGATCTCGGTGACGAGCAGGCTGTCCGAGATTCGTGGCCCGAAGAAGACCGCGCTCGGTGAGGGTTGGTTCGTCACCTTCCAGACCAGCTGGCACGTCGGTGACGAGATCGTCGCCGAAATGCTGTTCCGGCTGCTGAAATTCGCACCTGGGACAGGCACCGGCACCGCACCGAAGGTGCCCGCGGGGGAACGGGTCAAACCGCTTGTCTCCTGGGATACCGAATTCTTCTGGGAGGGCACCAAGGTCGGGGAGTTGCGGATCCAGCGGCTGCCCGACGGCACGCTGCGGCATCCGCCGATTCCGGCGCTGTGGCAGGACAAGTCGGTGCAGACCGACTACGTCATCGCCTCCGGGCGGGGTGAGGTATTCAGTTACGTCGTGCATCACGCGCCGAAAGTGCCTGGACGGCAGCTGCCTTTCGTGGTCGCGCTGGTCGAATTGGAAGAGGGTGTGCGGATGCTCGGGGAACTGCGTGGCATCGATCCGGCCGAGGTGAAGATCGGCCTGCCGGTGCAGGTGGAGTTCGAGAAACTCGATGACGAGGCCGTACTGCCGGTCTGGCGGGTGACCGCATGACCGAGTCAGGGCCCGGAGGCGGCAGCCTGCGTAACCACGGAGGGTCCCTCGGGCATGCAAAGGAGGACATCGCATGACCTACGTCGAACCGGCCACGATCGAGGTCGGCACCGCACTGCCCGAGCTGGTCATTACCGCCGATCCCACCTTCGTGATCAGTACTGCCCTGGCCACCAGGGACTTTCAGGATGTGCACCACGACAGGGACAAGGCGGTCGCCCGCGGTTCCAAGGACATCTTCGTCAATATCCTCACCGATACCGGGCTGGTGCAGCGCTTCGTCACCGACTGGGCCGGACCGCGCGCCATCGTCAAATCGGTCGCGCTGCGCTTGGGTGTGCCGCTGTATGCCGGTGACACCCTGACCCTTTCCGGCACCGTCGCCGCGATCGAGGGCGATGACATCCATATTGATATCGTCGGCCGCGACAGCCTCGGTGACCACATCACGGCGAAAGCCGTTATCGCACTGCGGAGGCCATGATGAGCGCTGACAGCAACACCGGGCTTTCCGGCCGCGCCGCCATTGTCGGCATCGGCGCCACCGACTTCTCCAAGGACTCCGGCCGCAGTGAATTGCGTTTGGCCGCCGAGGCGGTCACCGCGGCGCTCGCCGACGCGGGCCTCACCCCGGCCGATGTCGATGGCCTGACCACCTTCACCATGGATACCAACACCCAAGCGGCCGTGGCGCGGGCCGTCGGTATCCCGCAGCTGAAGTTCTTCAGCCACATCGGATATGGCGGCGGCGCGGCCTGCGCCACCATCCAGCAGGCCGCCATGGCGGTCGCCACCGGCGTGGCCGATGTCGTTGTCGCCTACCGTGCCTTCAACGAACGTTCGGTCTCCCGCTTCGGCCAGTTCTCCACGGCGTTGGCCACCGCGCCCACCTCATCGGGCATCGATGCGGGCTGGTCCTATCCACAGGGGTTGGGGACACCGGCCGCGCAGGTGGCCATGGTGGCCCGCAGGTATATGCACGTCTACGGCGCGACGAGTGCGGACTTCGGTCGCGTCGCCGTCGCCGACCGCAAACATGCCGCGGTGAATCCGGCCGCCTTCTTCTACGGCAAGCCGATCACTCTGGAAGACCATCAGAATTCGCGCTGGATAGCCGAACCGCTGCATTTGCTCGACTGCTGCCAGGAATCCGACGGTGGTGTCGCGATCGTGGTCACCAGTGTCGAGCGGGCCCGGGATCTGCCGCAGCGTCCGGCGGTAATCGCCGCCGCCGCACAGGGTTCCGGTGCGGACCAATATGTCATGACGAGCTACTACCGCGATGCCCTCACCGGTTTGCCGGAAATGGGGCTGGTCGGCGATCAGCTCTGGGAACAGAGTGGTTTGCGACCAGAGGATATGCAGGCCGCCATCCTCTACGACCACTTCACCCCGTTCGTCCTCATGCAATTGGAGGAACTCGGTTTCTGCGGCCGCGGCGAGGCCAAGGATTTCATTGCCGACGGCGCCATCGAAATCGGTGGCCGCCTGCCGCTCAACACCCACGGCGGCCAGCTCGGCGAGGCCTATATCCACGGTATGAACGGGATCGCCGAGGCGGTCCGGCAGATCCGCGGCAGCTCCGTCAACCCGGTGGACAATGTAGAGAATATCGTGGTCACGGCAGGCACTGGTGTCCCAACGTCGGGCCTGGTGTTAAGCCGCTGAGTGCCACGCTGGTTGACTGGATGGGGATAGCGTCGTTCTGGTGGAGGTCCTGCTCAGCGCCAACCGATTTCAGTCGCCGCCGTGCGGAGTCCGATTATTCGGTGTCGTAGGGCAGCAAAGTGAAATGGTCTGCACCCCACAACGGACGGAGTTGGCGGAAGTGGCGTTGGTCCAAGGTCACCATCACCGTGGTGCGGTATCGGTCGGCGAGTACGACGTTCGACGCGTCGGCGATGCCGATGTAATCCTTCGGCCCGTCGAACTTGCTGGTAATGGCCGCCGCCACGGCGTGGTCTTCCGCGCTCCACTCGGCAAGTTCGTAGGCGCCTGTCACGACATCCTGACCGAAGGAGCGCGCCGCATCGGCTCCGAGCCGCGATGACAACATGTAGTCGGCTTCAGCGACGATGAACGGCGAGACAACCAGCAGGTCATCGGCCTCCCCCAGAATGCGCGCGATCGCGGAATGTTCGGGATGTACCTCGTCGAACACGGCCAGAATGGCGCTTGTGTCGACGATGAGCGCGGTCACTCGCCGAAGCCTCGGGCCAGTTCCTCATCGATCTCTTCGGCGCTGAGCGGCCGGTCGCTACGGTAGCCGCCGATCGTCGGGCGCGGTTTCACCGCACTCTCGTCGATCAGTCGGTCGATTTGCTGGGCCAGCGTCAGCCCGTGGGCGGCCGCCAGCCGGTGCAGCCTGTCACGCGTTGCCTTCGGCACCTTTATGGTTGTGGCAGTCATACTCTGGAGTATACCGGTTGCTTCTGCAGGTTGGAGCGGCGCAGGAACGGCGAGGAGTCATCGGCCTCAGCTACCACCGCTAAAGTGAACTGGAGCAGGAGGAAGACGGTACCTGGGGTGCTCACACCGTCGTCCCCAACGGCGGCGCGCATGGGGTCGGTCAGACCCCGGATGAGGCGGTTGCCGACCTACACGAAGCCGTCACGCTAGGCCTCGAGGAGATCGGACTTCCGTCGGTTCTGACGATCGTCCAGGATGTTGCCTGATGCCGCCGCTTCCAGTGGTATCAGGGGACTTCGGGCCAACCGTCATCGGCTAGTTGGAATATTCCGGTATCGCTGTGGAATAGCGGATGGCTGCGCATTGGAGCGAGGTGCAGTTTCTGCTGGGTGTCGGTGTGGAAGATCTCGAGTAGTTCCGATACCGAGGGGTCTATCTCGTTGCGCTGTCGATGAATTTCGGACATTACGGCCTACCATCGGTGTTCAGTAGTGCGGGCCAGAGGTCGTCTCTTACTGCGTTCCACAGGTCCTCATGCTTGGGGAACCACTCGTGCGGCCCTGCTCCGGTCGTGTCTCGGACTAGGGCCGTTGCCGTTCGCAGCGCTGCCGCTGAGGGAGGAACTGGATGGTCGACCGGCATCTTGTCGATGTTCATATCTTGCTTGTGCGTGGTGGTGAGCTGTTGCTCAGCAGGCGGCGCAGTGCGGACGAGTTCGACGGGTTGTGGCATCTGCCCGCGGGCAAGCTGGAGACTGGCGAGTCCGCCACTGCTGCTGCGGCACGCGAGACGGCCGAGGAAATCGGGGTTGTCATCGATCCCACGGATCTGCGACTGATTCATACCGCACACGTGATCGGGTCCGGGCGGGAAGCCCGGCTCGGACTGTTCTTCCACGCGCTGCGTTGGGCGGGTGAGCCGGTGAATCGGGAGCCGGGTAAGAGCTATGGGCTGCACTGGTTTTCGCTCGATACGCTGCCGGAAGAGTCGCTGATTCGCTATTCCGCGACCGGAATCCGCGGGTTCACGATGGGCACGCCCTACAGTGAGTGGGGCTGGGCGAACTGACCCCGGGGTCTACAGGGTCAGATAGCGGGACAGCACAGCCGCGAGCTGGTCGACGCTGTCCCGGGTCCCTGCCGGAACATGTGCCCGTGCGCCCGCGAATCTATCGAAGACGACGCCCTCGAGCACCGCGACGAAGTCCGCGGCGGTTGCCTCCGGTTCAGGAAAACCCAAGGCGTGGAAGAGGTCTCGTGCCCGCTCGGTTGAGAACAGGCTGTGTGCCAGCCGCCGGTGCAATTCGGGGTCGCAGAGCGGATCGATGATCAGCGCATGCCGGACGATGAGGTGATTACGCCGGTCGACGAGTAGCCGGTCGAGCCAGCTGGCGATGGCCTGCGCAGTGGCTTCGGGGTCGATGGATACCGAGGGGACGAGCTCGGCGGCGGTGAAGTCATCGCGGGAGCGGGTGATGATCCGGTCCGCGATCGCCTCGATGAGCGCGCGTTTGGTGCGGAAGTAGTAGGAGGCCGACCCGCCGGGTAGGTCGAGGGCGGTATCGAGGGCGCGGTGCGTGAGCGCTCGAATGCCCTGGGTGGCAATCACATCGATGGCAGCGTCCACGAGTGCCGCGCGTCGATCGGGTGTGGACATCATCACCTTTCTGGCGACCGCATCTCCTGATCCTCTACAACTGTAGAGGATCAGGAGGGTGTCATGAAAGACGACGTCACGCTGGATGCCGACCAACTACGGGCTCGCGCACGCCTGCTCGAATTGCTCGACCGGCACGGCAGGCCGATAATAAAGCGGCAGCGCGGCATCTACCTGCACGGCCGACCCGGTCGCGGCAAAACGATGTTGATGGACGACTTCTTCGCGGGCCTGGCGTCGAACCGCAAGCGCCGCTTCCACTTCCACGGTTTCTTCGCCCAATTGCATACCGTGGCACATGAGTCGGGCTCCATCGACAAGGCCATCGACCACCTGCTCGGCCGGGCCGAACTGGTCTGCTTCGACGAATTCCACGTGCACGATATCGGCGACGCCATGCTGATCGCCCGCATGCTCGACGCGCTGCTCACCCGCCGCATCGTGCTGGTGGTGACCTCGAACTACCCGCCGGAGCAGTTGCTGCCGAACCCGCTGTTCCATGACCGCTTCCTCCCGACCATCGCGCGCATCCGCACGCATCTGGAAATCGTGGCGGTCGACGGCGCACTCGACTACCGCACCCGCGCCGCGCACGGCGGCACCGGCTTCGCCGCCGGGTGTTACCGCATCGACGACGTGAGCGACGTCGACACCGCGGAGGTTGTTCTCGCGGGCACCCGCGAGATCCAGGCCAGCGCCGTCGACGGCTCCGCGATCACCTTCGACTTCGCCGCCCTGTGCGGCACCGCCACCGCCGCCGCGGACTACGTCGAACTCGCCCGCCGCTTTCGCCGCTGGACCGTGCGCAACGTCCCACCCCTGCGGGAGGTCCCACCCGACTGGGCCATGCGCTTGGTCAATCTGATCGATGTGCTGTACGACGCCGATCTCGAACTCACCCTCGCGGCCCGCACTGCACTATCCGACCTGGTGGCCGATGTCCCCGCCATCCCCGACCTGGCCCGGACCGCTAGCCGCCTGAGCGAACTCCGTCAGCCCGAATCCGCCGTGCTCCGCTAGCTGCGCACCGCCTGAATACTGGTCGGTAAGAGGAGGCGAGCCGAAGTATTCGATTTCATCCCGAGCGGGCCACTCGGCATGCAACTATGTGCCTGTTCAGAGCTGTACTCGGATGTGGTGGTAACAGGTGGCCAGGGCGGGAGCGCCGATATCGCGCGTGATAGTGCTGATCACGCTGCTGGTGTGTGCCGCGATCGCGCTGCGCGGCCACATTCCCGGGGCCGGTGATTCCGGCGATCACCGCACCGTGCCATCGGCGATTTCGGTGGTGCTGATGCCGGTGCTACTCACCGTATCGATGGTGATCCTGATCGCGGGGGTGATAGCCAGCCAACATCGACTGCCGCTGGCCATGCCGGAGGTGGATCGTGACGCTGAGCGCGGGCCGGGACTGCTCGGCCGCACCGGCCTGCTGGTGCTGGGCGCGCTGGCGGTCGTTTCGTTGATCATCGCGGCGGCATCGGCGATCTTCTTCGTCGGGTTCGGCGGCAGGGGTGCACCAGCGCCGTCGGCGGCGCCACACGAAACCACCATCCACACCTCGCACGCGGCCGTCACCGGCCCGGCGACTCCCGACAGCGCACCCACACCGCATCTCACCGGTACCGCGCTGCTGGTGGCCGGCCTCGCCGCCATCGCGTTGGTCGGCGCGGCATTGGTTGGGCTGATCGTGGTCGCGGTGGCCGGACAGCGCAAGCCGCGTACCGTGCCGGTCCCGGTGCCTCCGGCCGCGCCGACGGTCGTTGGCTCGCTGGCCAGAGCGGCCGAGATGGGCCTGGCCGCCATGAATATGCCCGGCCAGGATCCGCGCGAGGCCATCATCGCGTGCTACGTCGCGATGGAACGTGGGTTGTCCTTCGATCGCGCGGCCGCACCACTGGCTTCGGATACCCCGATGGAGGTGCTGGCCAGAGCTTTCGAGCGCGGCGCGCTGCACGACGCGTCGGCCCGAGAGTTGGTCGCGCTGTTCGAGGAGGCCAGGTTCAGTCCGCATTCGATGCTGGAATGGCAGCGGATGCGGGCCGAACAACTGCTGCGTATTGTGCTCGCCGATCTGCAAGGGGAGATGATTTGAACCGCGCGATCGTGATCGGTGCGCTGATCCTCGTCGTGCTGATCGAGCTCGTCACCCTCGGCGAGGCCCGCGACGCACTGCTCATCGCCGCCGGAGTTCCGGTGGCGCTGGCCATGATTCCGCTCATCTGGTCGTTGACCGGCCGGTCGGCCATGCGAACCGATGCCGGATCGGACGAAATCGACAACGGCCCCGCGGAGATGCTGCGGCACTGGCATGCCAGAGCGGAGATATTGGCCGATCGCGCGGACGGCACCAGAGCCGACTGGGATCGGCATCTGCGTCCGCTGCTGGCCAAGGAGTTCGAGTTGTCCACCGGCCTGCGAGTCGCCAAGAACCGCAAGGCGACCGAGGCCGCCGGAATATTGCAATTCGGCCCGGAGCTGTGGCGCTGGGTCGATCCGGCCAACTCGGCACTGCGGGATCAGACGACTCCCGCACCCGGGCGGGCGGCGCTGGACGAGATCCTGCGCCGCCTACAGAAGATGTGACCCGGACGCTCATGCCACATCGAATCCGGCATGAGTGGTCAGGCCCGGAGGAGGCAGCTTGCGTAACCACGTAGGGCTCCGCTCATGCCACATCGAATGCAGTCTCGAGAGAATGGGTTTCAGGCAAGTGCGAGTAGACATATGACGATTCCGATGGACACGACCATCCAGCGCAGCGACGCGGTGCTCCGGGAGCTATCCCGGGTAATCGTCGGCAAGCGCGATGAGTTGCAGCTGATCATGATCGCCGTACTCTCCGGCGGTCACATCCTGATCGAGGATCTGCCCGGACTCGGCAAGACGCTCATCGCCAGGTCTTTCGCCGCCGCGCTCGGTCTGGAATTCACCCGCGTGCAATTCACGCCCGACCTGCTCCCCGCCGACCTGCTCGGCTCCACCATCTACGACATGTCCTCGGGCCGCTTCAATTTCCGGCGCGGACCGGTCTTCACCAACGTGCTGCTGGCCGACGAGATCAACCGCACCCCGCCGAAGACCCAGGCGGCGCTGCTGGAGGCGATGGCCGAGGGCCAGGTCAGCATCGACGGCGAAACCTTCCAGCTGCCACAGCCTTTCATCGTGCTCGCGACCGATAACCCGATCGAATACGAGGGCACCTATCCGCTGCCGGAGGCGCAGCTGGACCGGTTCGCGATGCAGCTGCGGCTGGGCTATCTGTCGGAGGACGACGAACGTCAGATGATCCGCCGCCGCTTGGAGCGCGGTTCGGCGACACCGCAGGTGGGGCAGGTGGTGGACGCGAACGGCCTGCTGGAGATGCGCCAGTCCGTCGAATTCGTCACGGTGCATCCGGATGTGGTCAGCTATGTGGTCACGCTGGCCGGTGCGACGCGTGCGCATCCGCAGGTGGAGGTGGGTGCGAGTCCGCGCGCCGAACTCGATCTGGTGCAGATGTCGCGGGCGCGGGCGCTGCTGCTCGGGCGCGACTATGTGATCCCCGAAGACGTCAAGGCGCTCGCGGTTCCGGCCATGGCACACCGCATTACCCTGCGTCCCGAGATGTGGGTGCGCCGGATCCGCGGCGAGGACGTGATCACCGAATTGCTGCGCCGTCTGCCGGTGCCGCGCGCGTCGGTGACATGACCCGGTGGGACAGGCCATGACCGCGCCGGATACCACAGATTCCGCTCCCGCCATCCAGGGGATCGCGGCGGCCGATGCCGCGGCGGCGCGACCGCCGACCCGGGACGAGCAGCTGGCCGGCGGGGCGCGTCATCGGGATGTGAGTGCCGCCGTCGAGGCCGAATTGCGCTGGCGTCCCGCGCCATTGGTATTCATGCTGGCGGTGAGCGCGGCCGTGGCGCTGGTGCTCGCGGTGCTGCTCGGCCGCTGGCAGTTGGTCGTCTTCGCGGCGCCGCTGCTCGGTGTGCTCGCCACCGCGCCGTGGCAGCAGTCCAGGACCCGGATCCAGGTGGACGGCGGCGGCACGCTGCGCTGTTTCGAGACGGAGGAGGTCGTGACGACGTTCGCCGCCTTCGTAGCATCGGGTCACGCGTTGCTTCGGTTGAAGCCGGAGCAGCTCGCGGGACTCGGGATCGGCATCGAGGAGGCGATCGATTCCGGGAGGGCGCCCGCCGGGCTGCGGTTGGCCCTGACGGCGGACCGCTGGGGTCGCTATCCGCTGTCGGTGCGGGTCACCGCGCTGAGCCCGGCGGGACTGTCCGTGGCGTCGGCGGTGCTGCCCGCGGGCCAGTTGTTCGTCTACCCGATCACCGATCCGCAGCGAATGAAGTTGCCGCGCACCGAACTTCCCGAACGGCTCGGCACCCACCTCACCCGCAAGCACGGGCCGGGTGTGGAGTACGCCGGTATCCGCGCCTACGCGCCCGGTGACCAGCTCCGCATCGTGAACTGGCCGGTGAGTGCGCGACGCGGGCGACTGTATGTCACCGAGCGGCTGACCAACCGATCCGCGGATGTGGTCGTGCTGGTGGATACTTCGCAGCAGGCGCCGGGCCCGGCCACCGATTCGCTCGAGCTGTCGGTGCGCGGTGCGGCGCAGGTGGTGCAGTCGACGCTGCAGGCCGGGGACCGTACCGCGGTGGTCTGCCTCGGCCAGTCTCCGCGCTGGCTGCGTCCGGATATCGGGCGACGGCAGTTCTATCGGATCGTGGATGCCGTGCTCGATGTCGGCGACGAGCATATTCCGACCACCGGCACCTTGGCGCCGCATGCGGCCGTCCCGCTCGGTGCGATCATCGTCGCATTCTCCACACTGCTGGATACCCAGTTCGCGCTCGCGCTGATCGATCTGCGCAAGCGCGGACATGCGGTTGTGGTCGTCGATGTCTTGCGCGGCACGCCCTTCCACGAACATCTCGATCCGACCCTGGCTCGGATGTGGAATCTGGAGCGGGCCTCGATGTATCGGGATATGGGAACCGTCGGCGTCGATATCGTGGCCTGGACCGAAGACGCGCGACTCGATCAGGTCATGCGATTGATCCCGGATCATCGCCGAACCGTAAGGGTGCGCCGATGATTCGATTCCTCGCCATGCTGTCCGGGGTGCTGCTGGTTACCGCGGTGACATTGATGACGCCATGGGCGGGAATTCCGGCGGTGGCACTCGTGGTGGCGGGCTGGTGGTTCCGGCTGCCCGCGGTCGCCGCGGTACTTCTCGCGGTCGGGGTGCTCGCCGCGGCCGACACGGGTGTACTCGCCGCAGCCGCAACGGGTTTGGTGGCCACGGCTTATCTGCTGAATACCGCGACGGTGTCCGCGCCGGTCGGTGTTGTGCCGACCACGGTGCCGTCGGTCATCGGTGCGATGGCATTCGCCGCCGCGGCTGTCGGTGCGGCGCTGCTTCCCTTGCGCTTGGCATGGGTTCCGATCGCCGCCCCGATCCTGGTGATCCTGCTGTATGCCGTGGTAATCCAGGGCATCGCGATCAAGCGGGCACGTGATAGCGACGAGACCGCTCAACTGAGCGCATAAAGCGGCCCAGAGCTTTCGTGATGCCGCGCTGTGTTCGAGAATGTGGTGGCGCCGGGTGTTCGCCACCACCACATGGTTCGGGCGCTCAGGTGAAGCGCAGGCTGACGTCGGCGAGTACCGGCGCGTCGTCGCGGTCCACGACGGTGGCACTGATGATCAGCTCGCCCTCGGTGCGCCAGATTCTGGTGCGGATGGTTTCGCCCGGGTAGAGCACACCGGCGAAGCGGGCGCGGAATCCGGTGACCCGGCTCGCATCCGAATCGAGCACGGTGTCGGTGGCCGTTTTGCAGACGATGCCGTAGGTGCACAGGCCGTGCAGGATCGGGTTGGGGAAGCCAGCGGCGCGGGCGAATTCGGGGTCCGAGTGCAGGGGGTTGCGGTCGCCGCACATGCGATACAGCAGTGCCTGCTGGGGCAGGGTCGGCGTGGTGACATCGAAATCCGGTGCGCGGTCGGGGAGTTCGGCCTTGGTGCTCGGGCCGCGTTCGCCGCCGAAGCCGCCTTCACCCTTGGCGAAAATGGATGAGCGTGCGGTCCAGAGCGGTTGACCGTCGGAACCCGTGACCGTCTGCTCCTGGACCACTACCGCGGCCGAGCTCTTGTCCCAGAGTTCGGTAATGCGTCCGGTGCCGGTCGCCTTGCCCGACGCCGGTATCGGGCGATGCACCTCGACCTCCTGATGGCCGTGCACCACCTTCGCCAGATCGATATCGATGCCAGGGAACTTGACCTGCGGCGGTTCGGTGTCGTGGAAGGTGGCCGCCACGGTCGCGAAAGTGGGCAGCACCTGCGGCGCGCGATCGTCGAGGTAGCGCAATTCGGCCGCATCGGTCCAGCGCGTACCCGCCCCGAGCCCCAGCTGGTACAGCTGCACATCCGACGGCGTCCAAGCGAACTCCCGGCTCGGAAGTTCCGCGCCGAGCGCGATATTCGGGTCGATGGGCATCCCAGGTTCTCCTTGTGCATATTCGTCGTATCAATCGTGCGGCGGCCGCGCCGCGGCGGGCAAGGTGGCGTCCGCTCCGTGAGACGCCACGCCCGGCCTACGCCTGCGCGGTGTCCGCGGCCGACAGCCGCTTCTTACGCTCGGCGATATCCAGCACCGCCAGGTAGCCGAAGGTTATCGCCGGACCGATGGTCGCGCCGGGACCCGCGTACGTATGACCCATTACCGGTGTCGCGCTATTGCCGGAGGCGTACAGGCCCTCGATCACCGTGCCGTCCTCGCGCAGGACCCGCCCGGCGGTATCGGCGACCAGGCCGCCCTTGGTGCCGAGGTCGCCCGGCACGATCTTGGCCGCGTAGAACGGGCCCTGCACCAGCCCGGCCAGGCACGGGTTCGGCTTTACGGTCGGATCGCCGTAGTACCGGTCGTAGTGGCTGTTGCCGCGGCCGAAATCCTCGTCCTTACCGGTCGCGGCGAAGGTGTTGAACCGCTCGACGGTCGCGGTCAGATTCTCGGCGGGCACACCGATCTCGGCGGCCAGCTCCGCGAGGCTATCGGCCTTGACAATCAGGTCGTTTTCCATCCAGCGGGACGGAAACCGCTGACCAGGCTGCAGTCCGGCGAAGATGTAGCGGTTCCGGTAGCGCTGGTCGAACACCAACCACGCGGGGATGTTCTCGCCCGGACCCGCACCCTGCCCGTATTCGCCGCCGTACATGGTGTGCACGGCCTCGACGTAAGGAGCGGACTCATTTCCGAATCGCCTACCGTCGCCGTTGACCATGATGGTGCCGGGCAGATTCCGCTCGGCCAGCGCGAACCACGGCTTACCGCCCTTGAAGATGGTCGGCCCCCACCAGGAATCCGCCATGAAGTCGACCGCGCCGCCGACCTCCATCCCGGCATTGATGCCGTCGCCGGTATTGGCGGCCGCACCGGTGGTCCACTCGGTGGTGATGGGCTGGCGCTGGTATTTGGTGCGCATCTCGGCGTTGTGCTCGAAACCGCCGCTGCCGAGCACCACGCCGTATTTCGCGGTGAACCGCACGGGTTCGCCGTTCTGCTCGGCCTCGACACCGGTGACCACGCCGTCCTCCACGACGAGTTTGGTCAGCGGAGTGTTCAACAGCAGCGGCACGTTCGCGTCCATGAGCCCCTTGCGCATGGCGGCGATGATCGCCTGTCCCATGCCGAGGATGTGCTTGCCGGTCCATTTGGCGAAGTAGGTGCGGGCGCCGACGCGCATGGCCCGCATAATGCCCTTGGGGTGGCGCCGGATCAGATTGAGCCGGACGAAGTCGGCCTGCATGACCACGACATTGAGCGGTGCCTTGGCATACGGCGGCTCCAGGTTGAACCGCTCCGCGCCGAGGGTCTTGGCATCGAACGGCGCGGGTTCGCACGAGCGGCCCTGGCCGAGGCCGCCAGGGGCCTCCGGGTAGTAGTCGGAGTAGCCGGGCACCCACTTCATCTTCAGCGGGGTGTGCTCGAGCACGAAGTCGAAGGCCTCCGCACCACGGTCGATGTAGGTGTCGATCCGGTCCTTCGGTACCACGTCGCCGATGATGCTGTGCAGATAGGTGCGGGCGTCCTCGCGGTCATCGGGACGGCCGGAATCCTTCAGTGCCTTATTGCCAGGGATCCACACGCCGCCGCCGGAGCGTGCGGTCGATCCGCCGTAGTGCGCGGCCTTCTCGATGACGACCACACTCAGCCCGTGATGGGCCGCGGCCAGGGCGGCGGTCATCCCGGCGGCGCCGCTGCCGACCACTACCACGTCATAGCTGTGCGGATCATTAACCGGATCAGTCATGTAGAACACGTTATAGAATGGGACCGCATTTGGTCTATGTTGAGTGGCAGAAGACGCACTCGACGTTCCATTAGTCGAGAAAACTTGTTTCAGTTTATGACCGGAGTGAGGTACATGGGCAGTGTTGTTTCGAGCGACCTGCAAGCAGTCGCCAGCGGCGACTGGGACCTGACTGCGGATGTGGTCGTCGTCGGCTACGGCGCGGCGGGGGCCGCTGCCGCACTGGAAGCGACCGAGGCGGGTGCGCAGGTGCTGGTGCTCGAGCGGTTCGCCGGTGGCGGGGCTTCGGCGTTGTCCGGCGGCGTCATCTACGCGGGCGGTGGCACTTCGGTGCAGCAAGAGGCCGGGGTACGCGATACGCCGGAACAGATGCTGGCCTACCTCGAACGGGAGGTCGGCACGGCCGTCACGTCCGAGACGCTGCGGCGGTTCGTGGCCGAGAGTCCGGCGCTGATCGAGTGGCTGAAGGGGCACGGGGTGCCGTTCGAGG
Source organism: Nocardia sp. NPDC051990 (assembly GCF_040680755.1). Lineage (NCBI taxonomy): Bacteria > Bacillati > Actinomycetota > Actinomycetes > Mycobacteriales > Nocardiaceae > Nocardia > Nocardia sp. NPDC051990. Next base: position 120,342 of record NZ_JBFAXH010000006.1, read on the forward strand.
CATCGCTGTGTCCGTACAAGACGTCGTATCCGAATGACAGCTTCTACCTCTACTACTCCGGTAGTGAGGTCTCCGGTTACGGCCGCGAGGTCGCGACGCCCGCGCAGCGCGGACATCGGGTCAAGGGCAAGGGCACATCCGGGAAGAAGCTCACCGGTCCGCTCGCCGCGTCGGCGTCGCGGCGCGGGGTTCGGGTGGAAACCCTCACGCAGGTAACGCGATTGATCACCGATGCCAACGGCGCGGTAATCGGCGTCGAATGCGAGTCACTGCGCGACGCACCCGGGCGGATCCGGGATCGCTACGCCCGGATGGCGAAAATCGCCGCCAAGCCGGGCATTTACTATCCGCCGCTGCGCAAAGCGCTGGAGTGGCGGCTCGCGAAGCTTGATCGCCGGTACCGCACGACAATTCGGGTTCAGGCTCGCCGCGGTGTGGTGCTCAGCGCGGGCGGATTCATCGCGAATCGGGAGATGCTGCGGGAACACGGGCCGCAATACCGCGGCGGCCTCGCGCTCGGCACCACCGGTGATGACGGCAGCGGCATCCGGATGGCCGAACAGGTCGGTGCGGCGACGGATCGGATGGGCAATATCTCGGCGTGGCGATTCATCTTGCCGCCCAGTGCTTTTACCGGTTCGGTGCTGGTCGATGCGCAGGGGCGCCGGGTTATCGATGAAACCCGCTACGGTGCCGCGGTCGGTCATGCGCTCATCACCGAGCACGGCGGCAAGGGTTGGCTGCTCGCCGACAACGAACTCATGCGCACCGCGATCTCCCAGATTCGGACACAGTCGGCCTGGTTTCAGCGCGGACAGTTCGAGGCCATGCGGCGCAATGCCGTGCGCGGCGAAACCCTCGGTGCCGTCGCGGCAAAGGCCGGTATCAACGCCGATGGGTTACGCGCCACCGTCACCGAGCACAATGCCGCCATCACGAATGGTGCGCCCGATCCGGTCGGTAAGCCCGCCGAATTCACCAAAACGGTAGGGGCCGGCCCGTTCTGGTTGTTGGATGTGGGTATCAAACCGAGCGTCATCAATCCGTGCCCGATGCTCACCCTCGGCGGTGTCGTCGTCGACGAACACACCGGAGCGGTGAAATCCACTGCCGGAACCGATATTCCCGGCCTGTTCGCGGCCGGGCGGACGGCGATCGGCATCTGCTCGGACTCCTATGTCAGTGGATTGTCCCTGGCCGACTGCATTTTCTCCGGTCGGCGTGCGGGGAGATTCGCCGCAGACGCCGCAGGGCTTTCCCGGGCAGCGCTGCCCGAAGCGACCACAGTGGAAGGAAATTAGCTTGCTGTCCGACGCTATACGAATCGAACTGGCCGATGAACTAGCGGCCGCCGAACGCGATCGGGTCGGCATCGACCCGCTCATCGCGAGGCATCCCGATATCGATGTCATCGATGCCTATGAGATCCAGCTGATCAATATCCGGCGCAAACTCGATAACGGCGCCAAGGTGGTCGGGCACAAGGTCGGACTGTCATCGCTGGCGATGCAGCAGATGATGGGTGTAGACGAACCTGATTACGGTCATCTGCTCGCGGATATGGAGGTCTTCGAGGATGTTCCGGTCGAGGCCGCGCGCTATCTCATTCCGCGAGTCGAGGTCGAGGTCGGATTCATTCTCGGCGCGGACCTGCCCGGCGAAGATTGCACCGAGGCCGATGTCCTCGCCGCGACGGTCGCCTACGCGCCGTCCATCGAGCTGATCGATTCGCGGATCAAGGATTGGAAGATCGGGCTGGCCGACACCATTTCCGATAATGCGTCCTCGGCCGGTTTCGTGCTGGGCGCGGCGCGGGTCGCGCCGAAAGACCTGGACATCAAGGCCATTGATGCCGTGCTCACCCGCAACGGCGAAGTGATCGCGCAGGGCCGCAGCGATGCGGTGCTCGGCGATCCGGTGATCGCGGTGGCCTGGTTGGCGCGCAAGGTCGCCGGTTTCGGAGTGCGATTGAAGGCGGGCGACATTGTGCTGCCCGGTTCCTGCACCCGCGCCATCGATGCCCGCGCGGGCGATTCGTTCGTTGCCGAGTTCGCCGGACTCGGTTCTGTCCGTTTGCAATTCAAGTAGGAGGCTTGCCGTGTCCGAAACGGGGACCGTCACCGCCGCGATCGTCGGATCCGGCAATATCAGCACCGATCTGCTGTACAAACTGCTGCGCTCCACCAGAGTGCAACCGAAGTGGATGATCGGAATCGACCCGGAGAGCGAGGGGTTGAAGCGTGCCAGCGGGCTCGGTCTGGAAACCTCGCACGAGGGCGTGGACTGGTTGCTGGCGCAGTCGGAACTGCCGGATCTGGTATTCGAGGCGACCTCGGCGTATGTGCATCGGGCGGCCGCCCCGAAGTACGCCGAGGCCGGAATTCGCGCGGTCGATCTCACGCCCGCCGCGGTCGGGCCCGCCGTGGTGCCGCCGGTGAATCTCGGCGCGAATCTCGATGCGCCGAATGTCAATATGATCACCTGCGGTGGTCAGGCAACCATTCCGATCGTCGCGGCGGTATCGCGCGTGGTGCCGGTGCCCTATGCCGAAATCGTCGCCTCGGTGTCGTCGGTGTCCGCCGGACCGGGCACCCGCGCCAATATCGATGAGTTCACCAAGACCACCTCGCGTGGTGTGGAAACCATCGGCGGTGCGCAGCGCGGCAAGGCGATTATCATCCTGAACCCGGCCGAACCGCCGATGATCATGCGCGACACCATCTTCTGTGCGATTCCCGAGGACGCCGATACCGAGGCGATCGCGGATTCCATTCATCGGATGGTCGCCGATATCCAGAAATACGTGCCCGGTTACCGGCTCCTGAACGAACCGCAATTCGACCCGCCGTCGGTGGTTTCTGGTGGGATGGCGAAGGTTTCGGTCTTCGTCGAGGTCGAGGGTGCGGGCGACTTCCTGCCACCGTACGCGGGCAACCTCGACATCATGACCGCGGCCGCCACCCAGGTCGGCGAGGTCATGGCACAGCAGATTCTGTCGGCTCGGGTGTAAAGGAGCTCAACCATGGCATATTCCGCAGAACTCGACATCCGCGTCACCGACACCTCGCTGCGTGACGGCTCGCACCACAAGCGCCACCAGTTCACCGCCGACGATGTGCGCAATATCGTGACGGCGCTCGATGGCGCCGGCGTGCCGGTCATCGAGGTGACGCACGGCGACGGCCTCGGCGGCTCGTCGTTCAACTACGGCTTCTCGCACACTCCCGAGCAGGAGCTGGTCAAGATCGCCGCGGAAACGGCCAAGCAGGCCAAGATCGCGGTGCTCATGCTGCCCGGCGTGGGCGTCAAAGAAGATATCAAGATCTCCCAGGACAACGGTGCGTCGATCTGCCGCATCGCCACCCACTGCACCGAGGCGGACGTATCGATCCAGCACTTCGGCCTCGCGCGGGAGCTGGGATTGGAAACCGTCGGCTTCCTGATGATGTCGCACACCCAGCCGCCGGAGGCGCTGGCCAAGCAGGCGCGCATCATGGCCGATGCCGGATGCCAGTGCGTTTATGTGGTCGACTCCGCGGGTGCGCTTGTGCTCGAACAGGTTTCGGACCGGGTGGCGGCACTGGTTGCCGAACTCGGCGACGACGCCCAGGTCGGCTTCCACGGGCACGAGAACCTGGACCTGGCGGTCGCCAATTCGGTATACGCGGTTCGTGCCGGTGCGAAGCAAATCGATGGCAGCGCGAGGCGTTTCGGTGCAGGCGCGGGTAATACACCCGTCGAGGCATTCGTCGGTGTCTGCGACAAGCTCGGTATCAAGACCGGTATCGATTTCTTCGCAATCGCCGATGCCGCCGAGGATGTGGTGCGGCCCGTCATGCCACAGGAATGCCTGCTGGACCGCCAGTCCCTGATGATGGGCTACGCGGGTGTGTACTCCAGCTTCCTCAAGCACGCCGAGCGTCAGGCCGAACGCTATGGGGTCTCGGCGGCCGAAATGCTGGTGCGTGCGGGCAAGCGCAAGCTGGTCGGTGGTCAGGAGGACCAGCTGATCGATATCGCGCTGGAGCTTCAGCGCGAGACCTCCGTCTCCGCCTGACCTCGGTCCGCAAGGCCGTGCCCCAACCGGGTCGCGGCCTTGCGCGCGGGGGAACCGTTATCGGAGGTGGAGATTGACTGGCTCGCCGACGGTTGGTGGCCGCCGCGTGCCACCCGCGAAGCTGCTCACAGCGTTGGAGCGTGCGGTCGAGCGGATCGACGATGCGGCCGATCCAGGGGCTGGCATCCAGGCGGGGAGTGGGACGTTGGATCATGCAAGAATCCCGTGGTGAACAAGGGTGCACTTCCGGACGGTTGGACCATCAACGAGGTACGGCAACGCGCCCAAGACAACACCGTGGAGTTATTGGATCCCAGCACCCGGGTATTTCTACGTTTCGCCGAGTCTGACCAAGCAGTCTTCCTGGAAGTCGACCTGATCATCGGTTTCACTGGTCTGTGCCTCGCGCGCTGCATAGAAGACGGCGAGTGGTACATGGGCGACCGGGGCCGGTCGGGAGAACCGATCTTCTGCTGGTCCAGCTATGGCGCTGACCTCGGCACCGCGATCGACAGCCTGTAGGACGACATACCTGAGGCGAAGGCAGCAGAGTTGCGGTGACTGTCCGGACGGTTCGCAATGGGTGTTTAGATTCCGTGCTGATGGCGAGGCTGGACTGGTTCCGCAGCAGGGCGCGCCGGCGGCGAGGCAGTTGGCTTGCTCACCGATGAGCGCTGGATCGAGACCGCGCGGGAGGTGATGGCCGAGTACGCCGATCAGTCGCGGCCATCACGAACGATGGTGATCCTCGCATTCGGACCGAGTGGTTCGGCTTGCTGCGTTCTGCGATGATGCCAATCACCAACGACCATCCGAAAATGGCAAATCGGTGCGCTTTGCGATGAATCAGCCATGCTACCGAACCCACCAGCAATGGCCCCAAGACGAGTGCGACCGCTAGCCCCCGAAATCTGGCGTGGCGACCTGGATTGCCGTCCACAACACCGCACCGAGGATCACGCCCACGACTACTTGCAGCTCGAATAACCTGCGGAAAGGACCCACTCTGGCTCCCTTCCCTGCAGGTTACCGAAGTTGCTACTCGTGCAAAATGATCAGGTCGTTGCCATCCTCGTTCTCGAGCCCGACCGGATTCGGCACGATGCGGGCCTCGTGCGCATAGGCCAAGCTGGTGGAGATAATCCCCGTCAGGTCACACAGTCGCGCCGCGACTGCAAACAGCTCGGGCGCCGTGCGACTATCGTACGAGCCACGCAGTGCCGGTCCGACTACGTCATCAAGAAACCGCGCCAGAGTTGCACGCGCGTAGCCGCCACCGAGATGGTGGTCCGCATTAGAGAACACGTCGCACATCGACCACATGACCTGGTGCCAACACGCCGATGGTTCCCGCCTGTGGCGAAGACCGGAACCGTCTCGTCCAACCATTCGCGCACAGGATCGAACACATCGCACCCGACCCACGGCACATTGGGCTCATCCGCTACCAGAAGGCCAGTTGAATCATCTTGTAGCGCTGTCGAATTCAAGTCGAACCACATGCGTTCGAGAACGCCGCCGGTCTCCAGCGCTTCGTCCAAGCCGATTACGACCAGTTGGTGGATGCCCATAGAGTTCTCCCGTCCTCGATGCCACACCGCCGTCGAACCCGGACCAGGTATGCCGGGCCAGTGCGGTAGGTGAAAGCTGTTGCAGTGCCGTTTATTTCGGCGACTCATCGGCGATGCGACAACTCTCGGCAAACACTATGGTCGGCTCTACCGGCTTACCCCTGCTGTCCTTGGGAAACGTCATGACGATGAACTGCGACACGACGGCGCCGGTGGGTAAGCCTGCACGGAGCGGCAGGACTCGCACCTGGACGTTTTCGCGGGTGCGCAGGTCCGCGATGTGGCGCGACTGGGCAGCCATTACGCGCGGTCCGCCGACGATGGTACGCAACACATTCTCATGCAGGATGACCGAGAGCCGCACCGGCTGACGCTGGCGCGTGACGCTGTGCTGCTGCTGCATTCGGAGCGCCACGTGACGTTCCAGCTCCCCATCCGAATCGTTTGGAAAGTAGTGCCTATCAAGGGTTCTCGCGTAATCGGCGGTTTGAAGTATGCCCGGCACGATGACAGGATGACAGATATGCCCCATCGACGACTCACACTTGCCGCATTGCTCGTCCTGCCCGCGATGGCCGGGACGCTCGCCACCGGCGCCATCGCCAGCGCGGGAGCGGGAGCCGCACCTCCGACTCTCGAGGTCTCCACCGTGCCCGGCACCGTCTCGGCGACCTTCCACAACCCGAACTCGATCGGCGTCTGCTGGGCACTCAACGACGCCACCGGAGAAATCTTCGGCGGCAACAACCCCACCTCCTTCGCCCAGGCGGGCCAGACGGTTCAGGCCTCGCTGAGCAACCTCCCGACCGGCCAGATCCGCGTCCGCGCCGTCTGCGCGGAATCGCGCCCGAACGGCGGCAACCAGGACTACGCCTCGACCAGCGACGTGATTACCGTCGACGTTACCGGCAGGCCCTCGACCGGCAGCTTTGGCTGATCCGCATCAGCTGATGCGGCGCGATCGCTCGATCCCCACCATTCGTCGCTCGCGACCACTGCGCGCGAGTTGAACAGCGAAGGCCGCCTCCATCTTTCGATCGAGGCGGCCTTTGTCGATGAGGCCCGGATTCGGCCTGGTGAGCAACGCATGGACGAAGCAACGAGGGCGCTGAGCACACCCGACCCGGACGCAACGCCGACCTGAAACGCACCCCTCGCTGACCAAGTGATCACCAGCCGCGACCAGATGGAGACCGCCGTCCGCTCCTCGTTCCACCGCGTCCAGAAACTGCCCGACCGGGTCCGCGGCTACTTCCAGGCGCCACACACCGTTTACGTTTCAACCAAATGGTCCGGCTGATCCCGCGGCTGCTGCCGCGCTTCGGCCCGAAACCAGTGACGGTAATCGGCGCAGTGTTGATGGCGGCCGGTTTGGTGCTGCTGACCCAACTGACGGTCGACACAGCCTACTTTCCGATGCTGTTCATCGCCATGATCTTGATGGGAAGTGGTATCGGTCTATTCTTTTCACCGTTCAATGTGATCATTATGTCGAGCATCGCGCCGACCGAAGCCGGTGCCGCGGGTGGCGCGCTGCAGACCTTGCAGCAGACCGGTGGCTCGCTCGGCCTCGCCATTCTGGTCACCATATTCGGCACCGCCTCCCGCAATGCCGAAGGTTCGGCGCAGCATGCTCTGGTCAGCGGTATCATCGCGGCCTTCACCGGGGCGGTGGTCATCGCCGCCCTGTCCATCGTTGTCGCTCTCACCTTCCGCAGCACGCGGCCCGCGGGCTGAAATATGGCCCCGTCCAGTCGATTCCGGGCGAGGCCACATTTTCTACAGCCAGGTGTCCAGCGTCGTCGTGGTGAGGAAATGCTCCAGATCGTGCCGCCAGGGCGCTGGTACGGTCTTGTCCGGTTCGATGGCGGTGTACTGGCCGCGGTAGAACAACAGTGGCCTGCCGGAGCTCGTCGACTCCGACAGGGCCAGCACTCGGCCGATCACGATGTAGTGATCGCCGCCGTCGACGACGCTGTCCACTGTGCACTGGATGGTGGCCAGGGCGTCGTCGAGGAGTGGGAGCTCCAGTTCCGAGGTGTGCCATTTGGTTTCGGCGAACTTATCGGGTTCGCGGGAACCGAAGCGGGCACACAGTTGCTGCTGTTCCTCGGCGAGGACATTCACACAGAAACGTCCGGACTGTTCGATGGCTGCCCAGGACCGGGAGGTCTTGGTGGGGCAGAACAGCACGAGCGGTGGTTCCAGGGACAGGGCGGCGAAGGATTGGCAGGCAAAGCCGATCGGGGCGCTGTCGGTATCGAAGGTGGTGATCACCGTGATGCCGGTGCAGAACTGCCCCAGTACATTTCGGAACTGCCGCCCGTCGATCGCCGGATACTCGTCGGTCGTCATCGTCTCCCCGCTCGCCCGGTACATTACTGCTGCCGCTGTCCGACCGTGAAGTCGTGACCCCACAGGCTGACCGCGGTGGATTCCCGTGCGATCCAGTCGGCGTCGTCGACTTCCAAACCTTCACAACCGAATTCGACGTCGAAGCCGCCCGGTGTCTTCATATAGAAGGACAGCATCTTGTCGTTGACGTGCCGGCCCAGTGTCGCCGACATCTTCACCTTCTTGCGCAGTGCGCGATCGAGGCAGAGCCCGACATCGTCGGAGCCCTCCACCTCGACCATCAGGTGCACGATGCCGCTCGGCGTCGGCATGGGCAGGAAGGCCAGCGAGTGGTGGCGCGGGTTGCAGCCGAAGAAGCGCAGCCAGGCCGGTTCACCGTCGGCGGGCCGCCCGACCATCTGCGGTGGCAGCCGCATCGAATCGCGCAGCCGGAAGCCGAGCACATCGCGGTAGAAGGTCAGCGCGGCCGCATCGTCGGTGGTGCTGAGCACCACGTGGCCGAGTCCCTGTTCGCCCGTGACGAATCGGTGCCCGTAGGGGCTGACCACCCGCCGATGTTCCAGTGCCGCACCGTGAAACGCCTCCAGGGTGTTGCCGGAGGGATCCTCGAACGAGATCAACTCGTAGACCCGGCGATCGGCCTTCTCCTGTGTGGTGCCCTCCTTGAACGGCACCCCAGCCGCATCCAGCCGGTTCCGAATGTCCTGCAGCTCAGCGGCATTGGCGGTCTCCCAGCCGGAGACCCGCAGCCGATCCTGCTCGCCGGGCACGATGACCAGCCGAGCGGGGAAGTCGTCCATGCGCAGGTACAGCGCCTCGGGATCGGTGCCCTTGCCCTCGACCATGCCGAGCACTTTGAGGCCGTATTCACGCCAGGCCGCCATATCGGTGGCCTCGATGCGCAGATACGCCAGTGATCGAATACCCATCACTTCTCCTTCACGCCGGCAAGAAAGTCCGTTGTCAGCCGGTTGAATTCGTCGAACTTCTCCAGCTGGGCCCAGTGCCCGCAACCACCGAAGACGTGCAGCTGCACCCGTGGGATCATCTTCGTCGCGACCAGCGCGCCGTCGAGTGGGTTCACCCGATCCTCTCGGCCCCAGATGAGCAGCACCGGCTGGCGCAGCTTGTAGGCATCCCGCCAGATCATGCCCTGCTCGAAATCGGCTCCGGCGAAGGACTTTCCCATCGCCCTGGTCGCGGCCAGTGCCTCGGGCGTACTCGCCGAGGCAAAGCGCTCATCGATCAGCTCATCGGTGATCAGCGACTGATCGAAGACCATGATCCGTAGGAATGCCTCCAGGTTTTCCCTAGTCGCCTCGTGGTTGAACTTCGCGAGGTGCTTCACCCCCTCGGTCGGATCCGGTGCGAACAGGTTGACGCTCAACCCGCCTGGACCCATCAGCACCAGCTTGCCCGCCCGATCCGGATAGTCCAGCGCGAATCGCACCGCGGTACCGCCGCCGAGCGAATTGCCCAGCAGGTGTACGCGTTCGGTGATCTCCAGCGCATCGAGCAGATCCTTCAGCGCCGCGGCGCTGTGCGTGAAGTACTGCGGATGCTCGGTCGGCTTATCCGAGCGCCCGAATCCCGGTTGATCCACGGCGAGCACATGAAAGTCACGCGCCAGCACCGGGATGTTGCGGGCGAAGTTCGACCACGAAGAGGCACCGGGCCCGCCACCGTGCAGCAGCACGATCGTAGGGCCGTTGCCGACTCCGGCCTCGTGATAGTGCAGGCGCAGATCGCGCCGCGCCTGCGCGTATCGCGAGGTCGATTCGTAGGTGAGTTCGGCTGTCGCGGTCATGCCTAGACCATGCCGTCGGTAACCGGAAGCCCGAACTCGTGCGTGCCGTACATGACATACGCGCGCTCGGGGTCATTGGCCGCGTGCACCCGGCCGGCGTGCGCGTCCCGCCAGAAGCGCTGCAGCGGAGTGCCGTTCGCGAGCGCGGTGGCACCGGAGGCCTCGAAGAGCTTATCGATCGAGGAGATCGCCCGGCCGGTCGCGCGCACCTGGTCGCGGCGGGCCCGCACCCGCAGGTCGAACGGAATCTCCTTGCCCGCCACCAGCAATGCGTATTCGTCGGCGACATTGCCCGACAGCTGACGCCAAGCCGCATCGATATCGCTGGATGCTTCGGCGACGCGCACCTTGGTGAACGGATCGTCCTTGGCCTTCTCACCGGCGAAGGCCGCCCGCACCCGCTTGCCCTGATGCTCGACATGGGCGGCATACGCGCCGTATGCCATGCCGACAATCGGTGTCGAGATGGTCGTGGGATGGATGGTGCCCCAGGGCATCTTGTACACCGGATCGGTGTTCTGTTCCAGGCCGGGGGATTTCAGCTCGCTCATCGCGCGGAAGCTGAGAAACCGGTGCGATGGCACGAAAACATCTTCCACCACAACGGTATTGGAGCCGGTGCCGCGCAGGCCGACTACATTCCATACGTCATCGATGCGATAGTCGGTGCGCGGGACCAGGAAGCTGCCGAAGTCGACCGGCTTGCCGTCCTTGATCACCGGACCGCCGAGCACCGCCCAGGTGGCGTGATCCGAGCCCGAGGACCAGGCCCACGCGCCCTTGACGAGGTAGCCGCCGTCGACGACCGTGCCCGCGCCCATCGGGGCGTAGGACGAGGAGATCCGGACCTCGTTGTCCTCGCCCCACACGTCCTCCTGCGCCTGCTGCGCGAACAATGCGAGGTGCCAGTTGTGCACGCCGACGATGCCCGCCACCCAGCCGGTGGAACCGCAGGCGCTGGCGAGCTTGCGAACCGTGTCGTAGAACACGACCGGATCGGCCGCATGGCCACCCCACTGCTTGGGCTGCAGCAGACGGAAGAAGCCGGTCTCCTGCAGTGCCTTCATCGTTTCGTCGGGGATGCGCCGCAGGTCCTCGGCCTCCTGCGCGCGCTCGCGCAGCATCGGCAACAGTGCTTCGACCCGTTCGGTCACTTCTTGCGTCATCGCGGGAGCCGCTCCTGCCTGGTCGGATTGGTAACCGGTACTCATTTGCCTCTGAGATTAGAACAGGTTCTTATTTATGTCGAGAACGGGTGACCATTAGGGCCATTCGTCACCGATTCGCAGGTGGTCGACTGAATCGCTGGCGTGGAACGCGACATTTTTGTAACGTGTTCTAGTACAGAACGAGGAGGAATCGCGATGGCAGTTACCCCACCGCCGCCGAGCGACGGGCCCGGAGGTGGCAGCGTGCGTAACCCCGGAGGGACCCGGGAGGCGGCAAATCAGACACTGCGGAGCGGTGCGAAGGTTCGCGAGCTCGATGTGGGCTCCGTGCCCACCCGATACGCGCGGGGATGGCATTGCCTCGGTTTGGCGAAGTCGTTCCGCGACGGCAAGCCGCACGCGGTCGAGGTGTTCGGAACCAAGCTCGTCGTCTGGGTCGACAGCAATGACGAAATCCGAGTGCTGGACGCCTACTGCAGGCATATGGGTGGCGACCTGAGCATGGGTGAGGTCAAGAACGGCGATATCGCCTGCCCGTTCCACGACTGGCGCTGGTCCGGCACCACTGGCAAATGCACCGCGATCCCCTATGCGCGGCGCGTGCCGCCGCTGGCGCGGACCCGCAAGTGGACCACGCTCGAGCGCAACGGCCAACTGTTCGTCTGGCACGATGTCGAGGGCAGCCAGCCGCCGCCGGAGGTGACCATTCCGCACATCGTCGGTCCGTACACCGACGCGGATGGCAACCCGAGCGAACAACTCGACAGCGGGTGGACCGAATGGACCTGGAACTCCCTGCTGATCGAGGGCGCGAACTGCCGCGAAATCATCGACAACGTGGTGGACATGGCCCACTTCTTCTATATCCACTTCGCCTTCCCGACCTACTTCAAGAACGTCTTCGAGGGGCATATCGCCACTCAGTTCCTGGAGACCAAGGGTCGTCCCGATATCGGCATGGCCACGAAGTACGGCGGCGACACCCTGTTGAAGTCGGAGGCGTCGTACTTCGGGCCGTCTTACATGATCAATCCGCTGGTCAATATCTACAGCGGATACGAGGTCAAGAGTGTCCTGATCAACTGCCACTATCCGGTGACGCAGGATTCGTTCGTGCTGCAATGGGGCGTCTCGCTGGAGAAGCCGAAGGGCGTCGACAATGAGATGGCCGACAAGCTGGCCGCGAAGATGACCGAGGGGATCAGCGTTGGGTTCCTGCAGGATGTCGAGATCTGGAAGCATAAATCCAAAGTCGAGAATCCACTGCTGTGCGAGGAGGACGGCCCCGTCTACCAGTTGCGTCGATGGTACGACCAGTTCTATGTGGATCTGGCCGATGTGACCGACAAGATGACCCAGCGCTTCGAATTCGAGGTGGATACCACCAAGGCGAATGAGGCGTGGGAGGCCGAGGTCGCCGAGAATCTGCGGCGCAAGCGGGAAACGGAAGCGGAAGCAGGGGTCTGATGGCGCCGACCTGGGCGAAAGCACCCGACTTCGCTGACCAACCGGCGCGGCGGGCCGCGGTGCAGGCCCAGACCGTCGCCGACAAGCAGCGCTATCTGGAGGAGGGACTGACGCCGCTGCGGTGTCAGTCATGCCAAATCGAAGTGTTGGTCCGGAAAAGTTCAACGCACCAGACTTCGGTGCAGTGGACCGAGAATCCGGCCGCGCGCTGCCCGGTCTTCGCCAGGCTCAGCGCGCAGGGTTACGGGCCGGGGCGTCCGGAATCCTGCGCGCAGTTGGAGAAGACGATCAAATGGGCCGTCGACGAGGGTGTACTGGAAATCGACTGATCAGTCGATGGTGGCGTCGGCGAAGTCGAATCCCGGCGAAACGATGCAGCTCACGAGCACGTGATCAGCGCCGGCCGGGCGCGCGGCCTGACCGACCCCATCCGGTACCACCGCCTGTCCGTGCTCGACATCGGCGCGAGGACAATCTCCCGCCCCCGATGTCGAGCACCAACGCCGCCCCCCGATGCCATAGCCACAACTCATCCGAGCGCACCGTATGCCGTGCCGGCTGCGCACCCGGCAGCAATAAAAGTAGATCGCGGTAGCGCTGGCCCGCGGTCAGATCAGAAGAGGGTGGGTTCGCCGAAGCCAGGGGTGCGTTCGATTTCCAGAAGACGTTGTTTGGTGGTGATGCCGCCGGGAGCGGAGAACCCGGTGAGCGCGTGGTCGGCGGCCAGCACTCGGTGGCAGGGGATGATCAGGGGAATCGGGTTGCGGCCGAGGGCCTGCCCGACGGCTTGGGCCGCGCCGGGGGCGCCGATGCGGTCGGCGACCTGGCCGTAGCTGAGGGTGCGGCCCGGATCGATGGCGCGGGTGATTTCGTAGACGGCGCGGTGGAATTCCGGAACTCCCTTGGTGGTCACGGGAATCCAGCGCAGATCATCGAGTTCGCCGGCGAGGTGGGCCCGGATGTGCGCGATGGCATCGGCGATCGGGCCGGAGGGTGTCGCCTCCGGAATTTTCTCGGCGTCCGGAATTCGGCTGCTCGGACGCATGATCCGGGTCCGCGTCGCGGCGGGGCTCGCCTCCGGCAGTCCGAATCGGAAGACGAAGTCGTCGGTCCAGGCGATCGCGCAGGTGCCGATCGCGGTGTCGAACAGCGCCGACCCGGTGACCGAGCGAGCGGAAGCACTCATACGGTCAGTGTGCACTGCGGGTCCGACAACTTCGAGCAGACCAGTCCAGTTTTCCAAAACTGGCCTGGGTTCCACCGACGGTCGACTTCGCGGCACCGCAACCCGGGTTCGAGATCGGGCGCTGCCCGGCCCGTTCGGGATGTGCGAGGGCGGGAACATCCGGATCCGGCACGTCATCACGGCCGTAGATTGCCGTGAGATCCGTGTATTGGCGCTGGTTTTCATAGTACGAGGGCGACCATTCGGTCAACGGTCCCGCCGCGCGGAACCGATCGAGGCGGAAGCCCTCGCTCGAGCGTCGCGGTCCGAACCGGTGGACGAAATAGGCGAAGGCAGCGATCACGAGCAGAGTAGCGAGGGCGGTCATGCGAGCCAGGATGCGCTCACTGGCCTTGCCATTAAATATCCACTCAGCCAATACTGGACTTTATGTCGACGAGAGTTATCGGTGCCGCCAGCCTTGCCCGTGATCTGGGGAGCTGGCGCAGTGCCGACGAGAACGGCGAACCGGGGGAGCGCCGGTCGACGCGCCCGGCCTATTTGGCTCTCGCCGAAGGCATCCGTCTGCTCATCCACGATGGCCGCGCACCGCTCGGCGTCGCCCTGCCGAGTGAGCGCGACCTGGCCGCGACCCTCGGCGTCAGCCGTACCACCATCACCTCTACCTACAGCCTGCTGCGCGAACACGGTTATCTGATCAGCCGCCAGGGTTCGCGCAGCACCGTCGCCCTCCCGCGTGACGTGCAGCACGACGGCAGCAAACCGGCCCGCAGCATCCTCGCAATGATGGCGCAACCGGAACTGCCGACCGTCGATATGACCTATGCCGCGATGGCCGCGCCGCTGGAAATGCAGGAAGCGTACTCCGTTGCGCTGCAGGAGCTTCCGGCCTATCTCGGCACGCACGGTATGGATCCGATCGGCGTGCTCGCGCTGCGCGAGGCACTGGCCCGCCGCTTCACCGAGCGTGGCCTGCCCACCGGACCGGACCAGATCCTGGTCACCCTCGGCGCTCAGCACGGCCTGCGCCTGCTGCTGAATGTGCTCACCGCACCCGCGGCCCGGGTGCTCATCGACCACCCGACCTATCCCAATGCCATCGAGGCGATCCGCGATGTCGGCGCTCGCCCGGTACCGGTGCCGCTGCGCCCCGAATCTCTGGAGTCCGGCTGGGATCTCGACGGAATCCGCAGTGCCGCAAGACAAACCGCGGCCACCCTGGCCTACCTGGTGCCGGACTTCAACAACCCGACCGGCCTGCTGCTCGACGCCGAAGGCCGCGCCGAACTGGCCGCCATCGCCCGTGAGACCCGGATGACCGTGGTGATCGACGAATCGATGGTGGATCTGAGCCTGACCGGCCGGACCGCGCCCCCGCCGGTCGCGGCCTTTGCCAAGGGCGGCGAGATCATCACCATCGGGTCGGCCTCGAAATCCTTCTGGGGTGGTCTGCGCGTCGGCTGGATACGCACGAACCAAACATTGATAACGAAACTGCTCGGCATCCGCTCCACCGTCGACCTCGGTACGCCCGTCATGGACCAGTTGGCCACCATCCACCTGCTCGAACATGCCGACACCGTCCTCACCCGCCGTCGCGACCAACTCCATGCCCAGCGTGCGACCCTGCTCGCCACGCTCGCCGAAGACCTCCCGGACTGGCGCACGATCGTCGGCGACGGCGGCATGTCGGTGTGGGCGCAACTACCGGTCCCGGTCTCGACCGCACTGGCCGCCACAGCCCCCAACCACGGTGTATTGCTCGCCGCTGGACCGAGGTTCGGTGTCCAGGGCGCCTTCGAACGCTTCATCCGCCTGCCATTTACCCACTCCGAACCCGAACTCCGCCTCGCGGTGAAGTCCATTGCCGCCGCCTACGAAGCCCTCACACCCCGCGCCGCTGACCCGCTCCAACCCATCACCTGTTACTGACCGGGTGCAAGATCGAAGGCATGGATCTCATTTCGGGACCGTGCGTCCCCGATAGTGTCGACGGTTTCCGTGAGTTGGCGGGCGCACGGTTGGGCGCATTTCCGTACCTGGAAGTTGCCGACGCACCAGGTATTCGTCGGGCGGCGGTGTTGCTGTGCGTGGTGACGGTAGACGGTCCGCCGTCGGTGATGGTCATCATGCGCGCGTATCGCGGGCGCAATGCCGGGCAGTGGGCATTGCCGGGTGGGCGGGTCGACGAGGGGGAAACGGTTGAACAGGCGGCGATACGTGAGCTACATGAAGAACTCGGACTGACCGCGACCCCGGCCGATCTGCTCGGCAGGCTCGACGACTTCCCCGCCGCATCGGGCTTCGTCATTACCCCGATCGTGGCGGCTCTCGCCGACGCGTCCGGGCTGCGGCCGAGCCCGGACGAGGTCCACTCGGTTCATCTGGTGGATCTCGCCCGGCTGGCCGCCGATGATGTCCCGCACTGGGTGCACCCGAAAGACGCGGTGCGACAACAGGATCTGCGGGCCGACGCGCCTTCGGTCACTTCCGAAGGCTCAGGTCTACTACAGATGCGCCTTGCCGAGAACATGACCATCCACGCACCGACCGGCGCGATGCTCTGGCAGTTCCGCGAAGTCCTGCTGCTGGGCCGCGAACCCGCCGCCGCCCGCATCGCGCACTTCGCCCAGCCGGACTGGACGCGCCACTAGCCGCGAATTATCAATCCGCCCAGACGGATTCGAACGGCGTCGCAGCACTGGGCGGCGGGGTCGGCGTACCGGTGGGGGTGCGGGAGAAGCGTGGTGCCGGCGCATGCTGGACGACACCGTCGATCTCGATCAACCCGGTGCGGGCGACAATGTGCGGATTCTGTTCTGCCTCGGTGAAAGTCAGCACCGGCGTCGTGCACGCATCGGTACCATCGAAGATCGCGGCCCATTCGTCGCGGGTCTTGGTCTTGAACTTCTCCGAGAACAGCTTCTTCAGCTGATCCTGGCCATTCGGATCGAGCTGCGCCGGCAGCCCCTCGGGATCGATCTCCAAGCCCTGCAACAGTTCCGCGTAGAACTGCGGCTCGATCGCCCCGACCGCCATGTACTTGCCGTCCGAAGTCTCGTACGTGTCGTAGAACGACATACCGGTATCGAGCAGATTGGTGCCACGCTCGTCGGACCACAGGCCCACGCCGCGCATACCCCAGATCATGTGCGAAAGGGCAAGCGCCCCATCGATCATCGCCGAATCGATGACCTGTCCCTTACCGGAACTCTGCCGCTCGACCAGGGCCGCGAGAATGCCGAATACCAGGAACATCGAGCCGCCACCGAAGTCGCCGACCATATTCAGCGGTGGCACCGGACGCTCACCCTTGCGGCCGATGGCGTGCAACACACCGGTCAGCGAGATGTAGTTGATGTCGTGTCCGGCGCGATCGGCCAGCGGGCCGTGCTGACCCCAGCCGGTCATCCGTCCGTAGACCAACCGCGGATTGCGCGCGAGTACGGCATCCGGACCGAGGCCCATGCGCTCGGTGACGCCGGGCCGAAAGCCCTCGATCAGCACATCGGCCTTCTCGGCGAGCGTGAGCACCTTTTCGATATCCGCCGGGTCTTTCAGATTGGCCTCGACGATGGTGCGCCCGCGCCACTGCGGCCGCTCCATGAAGCCGGGCAGCATATTGGGCCGCTGAATCCGCACCACATCGGCGCCGAGGTCGGCCAGCAGTAGTGCCGCATGTGGACCGGGCCCGATGCCGGCCAGCTCGATGACCTTGATGCCCGCGAGCGGGCCCAGTTCGGCGGTGGATGGTGTGCTCACGCCCTACCTCGGTTCGTCGTTGATCAAGCGCTCCCCGGGCGCGCCCGCGAGGCTGTATTGACTGTATGACAATAACGCTGAAGCTGCATCACCTCGCAGCGCGAGACGGTTCGCAAGCCCCAACGCACGATGCGGATCTGCGCGCCGGTCTGATCGGCGCGATCACCATCGGCGCCGCATCGATCGGCATTTGCTCCAGTTGGACCGACTGTGCGATGCCCCGCCCGAGCGCATCATCGCCCTGTTCCGCGCGGCCTTCCACGACATCGCCTGCGGCCCAACGACAACACCGCCGGAAACCGGTGCATGGCTCTCTAGCTTCGCTAGTCGGATGTGAGTTTCTCGAGTCCGTCGGGGGTGTACAGACGTACCGCTCGAACCGCGGCGGCGACCGCTACCAGCGGGGGTATGCGATGGCCGTGTCCGCCGTTCGCCGACCATGCGAGGCCAGGTCCCGAAACGGGGGGCAGGGGCCATACGGCGCGGCCGACGTGCAGCACCGCCCCACAGTGTTGGAGGTACTCGATGGCCCGATCGGCTTTGCTGACGCCGGTGACGAGCCGGATATGGCGCCCGACCGGACCATCGATAGCGATGCTGGGTCCCGACAGGCCGTTGTCCTGGAAAAACAACTCCACCCCGATTCGCAGCGGAGCGGGTAGCTCGATTCCGGCGCGTTCCACTCCGAACGTCACCACGAGCGTGTCGCCGGTGTGGCTGATCGACCAATCGAACCGGTTGGCCGTGGTGATGGGTTCGGCGGCCGTGGATGTCAATGGATTCGTCGGTGTCGTAATCAGTGTTTACTCCCTTTTCGGGCATCGATAATGTTCGTGGAACGCGCATATGCCCAGACGTCGGTGGTGGGACGCGATATTGTTACGCGGGCCGATCGGTTGGGGGAGGGCATCGGGCATTCGCCTCGCCCCAGGTCCGCTATCTGGAGTCCAGGTTTTGTTCGAGCGGATTTCGTGGACCGGAAGACCCGTTTCGGCTGATGTCTTCGAAATCGAGCAAACGGTAGCCGAGAACCAACCGCTCGGCACGCTGCTAATGCTCAGCTATCAAATAAGTCATTGAAAGAAATTTAATTAAGACCGATCCGGTAAATCTGTGAACAGGATGTACCTCCCAGCTAGAGTCTCTGGCTATGACTGATGTGCAGGTAGGCGGCGGGTATGCCTTTGCGCGAGATATGTGGGCAACTGAACGGTTATGGCTGTCACGGTCCGTGCGGGCCATCCTCGTCGGACTCGCCGGCCAACTGAGCGGGCTCGGACCACAGGCATGGACTCGCTATGAAGACGGTGAGCTGGAATTCGTGGAGGCGCGTGAGTTCCAACTAGCCCTGCTGCGAGTGCACAGTGTGCTAGCGAGTGAGATCGACGCCGGGATGTTGGAAGCCGCTGCCGCCGCCCTCGACCATACGGCCGGGCTTGGCGACGTCGCCTCCGTCACCGGCCTGGACCGGGCGCATGCCTATCAGCGCTGGGGCGCCCTCACCGCGGTCGGTGAACGTATTGCGCTCATCATCTCGCAGCCGTGGCCGGATGCCGGGCCGTCTGCCCTCCGATCCCCCGAAGCGCTCTACGAGCGAGATCGGCGATGGTGGCGAGTGAGCAGCGCCGCGAGACGCAACGCCCACTACGCCATCGTTGTCGTCGACCGACTGGTCCAGCGGGTATACGCGATCGACCCAGACGGTTGGCAACCGGATGCCACGGGAACACGCTGGGAGTTCCAGGCATTCGGGTCCGAACCGCTATCGCAGATCCATGTGGACCGGGCATACCGAAAGGGCCACCTACCGGTCCAATTGGGCGACCCCTATCCCGCCCGGCTGGATCGCGCGTGCGTCCCCAGTTACTTCTCGGATGGGCACGATGGCGACTGAGGCGCGGACATCGATGCCATCCTCTAGCACAATCCGATGTCAGCGAACGCTGGCGTAAGCGAACTTTCGGTATGCGCCTTGCCTGATTTCCCGACATTTGCTCGCACCCATCACCTAATTCTCGGTGTGAAGCTGGTCAGGACATTACGGCTGTGCTTGGGTGTTGGCTCATAGCTGCCGGCCTCCGGTCGCGCACTTCAGTAGGTCCGTCTCGTATGCCTGGTCCATGAAATAGAAAAGGACATTTCGTGATCGAAATCTCGCGCATCGCGGCGATCGCCATCGCATGCGTTGCAGCAATCGCGCCGGTAACCGCCCACGCGGAAGCACCCGCCGAACATGACATCGAGTACAAGGTCACCTCGGCGGAACGTGTTGTGACAACCACGCTCTCGGGAGGGACCTTCGTACTCGACCACGATCACAGCTCGTTCACAATTCGCAATGAGAGCGGCGCCCCCGTGATGGTCGTGCCAACGCGATTCACCGTGGGCGACAAGGTGCTCACAGTCGACTCAACACTCAGCAAAGACGCGAAGGAGTTGCGGTTGACGCCCGGTGAGCTGCGTCCCGCCGCCGCGCCGACCGCGACGCCGGTCGCATCGCCCGTCGAGAACCAGGCCGCGCTGGCGGAGTTCGCGACCCGATTCGGGCTCGCCACCACGATCGGCACATTCGTCGGCACCGCGATCGGCCTGGTCGTCGGAGGCGTTACCGGATGCATTATCGGTTTGCCGCTGTTCGGGGTGGGCTGCATACCTGCGGCGATCGCCGGTGCGGGGATCGGCGGCGTTCTGGGGACAATCGCTGCCGGGGGACCGGTGCTGGCGCTTTCGGCCATGGAGCTGATCGAAACGCTCAACGCGCCCGACGGTACGAGTAAATGGGCGCAGAACTCTTCGCTCAAACCTGCAAATTAGGTGATCGGCTGCGCGATGGCATCAGAAGCGACATAGCGCCGACCTGGGCCGCCAGGTATTTGCCCGATTCTCGGCGAATGCTACGTCGACCACCATGGGTTGCCGCAAACGGCAACGCAGCGATTTATCGCCCGCATGATCCACCTCGATGTGAAAAAGGTCGGCAGCATCCCCGACGGAGTCGGCTGGCGCCGGAAACCGGCCACCAGTCAGCCGACTCCACGTCGGCGTCACCAACGTCACGGCCTCATACATTCAGCTGAGCGCGTTATCCAGATCGCTGAGCAGATCCTCGACATCCTCGAGTCCCACCGATATCCGGACGACACCATCGGAGAGCCCGATGGTGGCGCGACCTTCGGGGCCCATTGCGCGGTGGGTTGTGGTGGCTGGATGGGTGATGAGGCTTTTGGAGTCGCCGAGGTTATTGGAGATATCGATGATGCGCAGGCGGTTGAGGACCTCGAAAGCGCGTTTCTTGGCCTCGCTCGCGGGCGCGTTCAGTTCGAAGGTGACCACGGTGCCGCCGCCGCTCATCTGGCTGGTCGCCAAGTCGTGCTGTGGATGCGATTCCAGATACGGGTAGCGCACCCATGAGACGGATTTGTTGCCCTCGAGGAAGCGCGCGATGCGCAGTGCGGATTCGGTCGAATGACGCACGCGCAGCGGCATGGTCTCCAACCCCTTGAGCAGGGTCCAGGCATTGAACGGGCTCAATGCCGGACCGGTATGGCGCATAAGGTTTTTCACCGGACCGCCGATGTAGTCCTGGGCGCCGAGAATCGCTCCACCGAGTACCCGGCCCTGACCATCGATGTGCTTGGTGCCCGAATACACCAGCACATCCGCACCGAGTTCGAAACCGCGCTGCAGCAGCGGCGTGGCAAAGACATTGTCCAGCACGACTTTCGCGCCGGCGGCATGGGCGAGTTCGGTCACCCGCCGCACGTCGACCAGCGTCTGCATCGGATTGGCCGGTGTCTCGAAGAAGACGGCCTGGGTCGGCACCGAAAGCGCCTGCTCCCACTGATCCAAATCATCGCCGTCGACGAAGACCGTTTCCACACCCCAGCGCGGCAGAATCTCGTTGCACACCACGAAGCACGAGCCGAACAGGCTGCGCGCGGCCACAAGACGGTCACCTGCGCCCAAAAGCGCACCGAGCGAGGTGAATACCGCGGACATACCGCTCGCGGTCGCGAAACAGGCTTCGGCGCCGTCGATCAGCCGCAGCCGCTCCTCGAACATGGCCACCGTGGGATTGCCGTAGCGGGAATAGACGAAATGTTCGATATCGCCGGTGAACGCGGCCTCGGCCGCCTCGGCGCTCTCGTAGACGAAACCGGAGGACAGATACAGCGCCTCGGCAGTTTCCTCGAACCCTGAGCGGCGTAGGCCACCTCGCACGCCGAGCGTCGCGGGACCGATGCCTTCGGGCAGCGGCTTATCGAACGCACCACCGGTGATCATGACTGCCGCCACGGCAGGCCGATGGCGCGCCAACCCGAGCCGCCACGATGTCCGAACTCGTCGATCGGGCCTTCGAAGCCGTCCAGCACATTGAACGACGGGGCGATGCCCGCGCCGGTCGCGGCTTTCGCCGCACCGACGGAACGCTGTCCGGAGCGACAGAGGAAGACGACGGGCGCCGCCGGATCGCGACCCTCGAGCGCCTTGGTCAGCTGCTCGATGAACTGACCGTTGCGGGCGCCGAAGCTGTCGACCCATTCGATCAGCACCGTCGGCCGCTCGATCGAACTCGTATCCGGAACACCGACGAAACGCCATTCGGCCTCGGTGCGCACGTCGACCAAGACGGCTTCGGGGTTGTCCTGCAACAACTCCCACGCCTGCCGCGGGGTGATGTCACCGGCATATGTCATGCGATCCTCCTGTGAATCCACGCTTGCCGCACCCGGGTTTCGGTGCGCGGCCAGGTCGTCACCCGGAGCACCCCACCGCGGAGGAGGGTTGCCGACCAGCCAGCCGGGGCTTGGCGCTGGTACTCATGACCTGAAAATGAGATTGCCTGGGCATGGGTGGCCATGTCAAACCCCAGTTCGCGTCGCGCGTGAGCAATCAACCGCAGACGATCCAGCGGTCTCCGGAACGGGTCAGATTCCAGGTCGCCGGCGTTTCGCGGCCGTCGACCGCGATGGTCACCGTCGCCTTGGCCTTATCGCCGTCGACCATCGCATTCTCAATCTTGGTGACTTTGATCGACTTTCCGGCCGCGGCCCCACCGAACTGATCCAGGAGCGGTGTCTTGCTCTCGTCGAATCCCGGACAGGCAACACCGGGTGGCGGCGTGTTGTCGGTGGTGGCGCGGGCCTCCGCGTAGCGCTGCACCGCGGCGGCGATCTTGTCCGATTCTGTGACATTTTTCTCAGCGGGCGAGAGCACTGCACCGAGCACGATCGCGATCAGTACGACAGCGGCGAAGCCGGCCGCCGCGATGAACGGCGCGATGGAGCGACGATCGGTCTGATCGACCTCGATTACCGGTTCTGCATCGGTGCCCTGCTGCTCTGTCATGGGTCGATCATCCCTGGTGGGGGACGGTATCCGGCATTCGGCCCCCGGCCGCCCCGGATATCCGGCACGCGCGGAGTCGATAGATGTCGGCGGAGCGGGTAGTCACGATAGGTGAGTCGGGCAGCGAACACCCGGTGTACGCACTGCCGCAGGGTGCGCGGTATGCCACCGATAGAATCGCGAGGCTGCGGTCCTGCTGTCATAGCCGAGATGGCCGCCTGCCCGCATCGTCAGGTGCGACCGAAAGGATGCGTCAAGTTAGCCTAAGCTAAAACTGACGCCGTTGAACGCTTCGACCATAAGGGTGCGCGTAAAAGATGACCGAACACAGTGCAGAGTCGACTAGCGGTGCACACGGGCCCTCCGTGGTTACGCAGGCTGGCGGGCCTGACGCGCACACCGCCGGGACTCGCCCGCTTCGCATCGCGATCGTAGGCGCGGGACCGGCCGGTATTTATGCCGCCGACGCGTTGATGAAGTCCGATGCCGAGGTGAGCATCGACCTGTACGAGCGCATGCCGGCGCCGTTCGGGCTGATCCGTTACGGCGTCGCGCCGGACCACCCGCGCATCAAGGGCATAATCACCGCCCTGCACAAGGTGCTGGACAAGCCCCAGGTCCGCCTGCTCGGCAATATCGACTACGGCACCGATATCACCCTCGACGATCTGCGCGCGTTCTATGACGCGGTGATCTTCTCCACCGGCGCCAATGCCGACCGCGCGCTGCCGATTCCCGGCATCGACCTGGACGGCAGCTACGGTGCGGCGGACTTCGTGTCCTGGTACGACGGCCATCCGGATGTGCCCCGCACCTGGCCGCTGGAGGCGGAGAAGGTCGCGGTCCTCGGGGTCGGCAATGTCGCGCTCGATGTGGCGCGTGTGCTCGCCAAGACCGGCGACGAGCTGCTGCCGACCGAGATCCCGCCGAACGTCTACAACGGTCTGAAGGCCAATAGGGCGATCGAGGTGCACGTCTTCGGTCGCCGCGGCCCCGCCCAGGCCAAGTTCACCCCGCTCGAGCTGCGCGAGCTCGATCATTCCCCGACCATCGAGGTCATCGTCGATCCCGAGGACATCGACTACGACGAGGGCTCCGAGGCCGCGCGCCGGCACTCCAAGCAGGTCGACATGATCTCCAACACCCTGGAGCAGTGGGCCATCCGCGATGTCGGCAATCGGCCGCACAAGCTGTTCCTGCACTTCTTCGAATCCCCCGCCGAGATCCTTGGCGAGGACGGCAAGGTCGTCGGCCTGCGCACCGAGCGCACGCAGCTCGACGGCACCGGCAATGTCAAGGGCACCGGCGTGTTCAAGGACTGGGAGGTGCAGTCCGTCTACCGCGCCGTGGGTTACCTGTCGCAGAACCTCACCAACCTGCCGTTCGACGATCAGGCCGGCGTCGTCCCGAACGAGGCCGGACGCGTCCTCGCCGATGAGGACGCCGACGGTGCGGACCGCTACCTGCCCGCCACCTACGTCACCGGCTGGATCAAGCGCGGTCCGGTCGGCCTCATCGGCCACACCAAGGGCGACGCCAACGAGACCGTAGCCTGCCTGCTCGACGACAGCGTGAACTTCACCCCGGCCGCCAAGCCGGAACTGGATGCGGTCACCGACTTCCTCGAGGGCAAAGGCATCCCGTTCACCACCTGGCAGGGCTGGTATCGACTCGACGCCCACGAGCGCGCCCTCGGTGAGCCGGAGGGCCGCGAGCGCGTCAAGGTCGTTGAGCGGGAGGACATGCTGCGCGCCAGCGAACCGCACAAGGTCTAGTGCGAATGCCACCGGGGGTGACCGTCACCTTCTGTGGCGCTCCACAATCCGACCCGGCCGCGGCAGCACAAGATCTGTCGGGTCCGCAGCAGCAAAAATTCCGCCACTGAGGCATTCTGTACAAGTGTTCGATGCCCATCTCCACATCTTCGACCCGCGGTTCCCGCTGGCCGAGAACGAGGGCTACCTGCCCGACCCGTTCACCATCGCCGACTATCGAAAGCGTATGTCGCGCTTCGATATCGGCGGCGGTGCCGTGGTCAGCGGATCTTTCCAAGGCACCGACCAGACCTATCTGAAGGCGGCGCTGGCGGAGCTCGGCGAGGGTTGGGTCGGCGTTACCTCGCTGGACCCGGACGCCACCGATGACGAGATCATCGAACTCGATCGGATCGGCGTGCGGGGACTGCGGTTCAATGTCAAGCGCGCTGCCGCGGATATCACCGCGATGACGCTGCAGGCATTGCGTGCGCACGACCTCGTCGGTTGGCATGTCGAGGTCTATATCGACGGCACCATGCTCAGATCGATGGAGCCGGTGATCTCGAAGCTGCCGGTGCTCTCCATCGACCACCTCGGTATGTCCGAGGAGGGGCTGCCCTATTTGCTGGGTCTGGTGGATCGTGGGGCGCGGGTCAAGGCGACGGGTTTCGGGCGGGTGCAGATGAAGGTGGCTCGTACGCTGCGCCGGATCCACGCGGTCAATCCCGAGGCGCTGATGTTCGGTACCGATCTGCCCGGCACACGTGCGGGACGGCCGTTCCGGGATTCCGATGTCGATCTGATCTGCGATGTGGTCGGCAGCGATATGTTCAAGGTGCTCGAGGACAACGCGCGGGCGTTCTATCGACTGCCGGCCCGCGAGCGCGCGATTCCGGCGGATCCGACGCCGACCCTGCCGATGCATCGCACCGAACTGCCGACACTGCCGCTGCGGCGCGATGAACTGCCGAAAATCGAACCGGCGGATACGATTCCGTTTACGATTCCGTTCCCGATCATCGAGTGAGGACGGGTCGTCTCGCCGTTTCGGCTAGGCCACCAGCGACCCTGGTGCTTGTGCCGAGTACTGGTGGAGGTGTCCGGATTCATTGACGGGCGCGTTGACACAGGTGCGGCGGTGCTGTTGCGAGAGGTGTATGCGGTGCTGTGGTGGCTGGGCGTCATCGAGATCGTCGACTGATCGTCCCGCCGTTCACCATCCGTGGATAGCCGTGACCAGACCGGACGCGAGTCCAGCGATATCGCTGATGGCCGGGAGCGACTCAGTCTGATGCTTCTGCCGAGAACGGTACGAATGGGATAACAGTCGGAGATGGCGCCGCCAATGACGCCGTCATCACCAGCCTCGCAAGTGTCATCGGTTGAGCGAAACGCGGCCTAGCCTAACGCACCGATGACCCACACCCCGGCAGCCAGTAGCGCGCCGAATAGTTCGATGAGCATGGACAGGCCGACGCCCTTGAGCGCGTGCACCGTTGCCTGCCAAGCGGGTTGGTTGTCGCGCAGCCGATGCAGCTCCGAAAGGTAAACGCCCAACACGAATCCCACGAACAACCCGACTACCGGGATGAGGAAGAAGCCCACGATGCCGAAGATCGCGCCGACGAACAGCGCGCGACTGGATACACCCGCATCTTTCATCTTCCGCCCCGGCCAGGCGTACTTGATGATGCCGGACAGCACCAGAAACGCTGTGCTGATGGCGAATACGATCCACGCCGCTGCGCCTCCGGTCAAGAACGCCCACACGGCAATGGCCCCGAAGATCAAGATGACGCCCGGCAGAATCGGGATGATGATCCCGACCAGTCCGACCAGGATTACCAGGCCGACAAGTACTAAAAACCACCCCTGGTGGGCGTACGTTTCCACGGGCCAAAACCCTATGCGCGCGCGAGCCGAGCCGCGAGCCGAGTACGCGACCCTCGATACGTCTCAGTCGAATCACTGGGTCGATGACTAGGCGTGGGGAGAACCGACCACGGTCGATTCCCCATTCCAGAGGAATGGCCTGACCTGGCGAAATGCGCTGAGATCAGTCCACGACCTGCGATTTCTCCGCCCCGCCTCGGCCCCTTTGGCATGTCACAAATCGACATGCCAAAGGGGGCAGGCTGCCGCAGCCGAGGTATCTGTCGGTCTATTTCAGCTGGTATCACCACCTGTTCGGAACAGTGGACATCTGTCCAGCCGTCGCGGGTTCGTCTGCGGCGGCATCGGGAGCTGGGCCGAGGGCGCGTGGAGGTGCGGTGAGGGCCTGCGTCGCGCCGAGGCCTGCGCCGATTCCTGCGCCAATCGCAGCGAGCGGTGCTGCCATCAGGGCGGCGCCGTATGCCGCGCCGGCGGGCACCGCGGCCAGACCGATCGGTGCGAATGGCAAGCCGATCGCCAGTCCGAGCGCACCGCCGACACCCGCGCCGATCAGTGCGAACGGGCTCGCCACCGCCGCGCCTGCGGCAGCACCGAGCGCCGCGGAGCCGACGGTCTGACTCGCAATACGATCGGAGCGAGTGCGTTCCATACCGACCGAGTCGAAGAACGTCGCGAGATCGGCCTCGGTAACCGCCGCGGCGTCGTTCAGTTGGATGGCGGGCTCCCGTGGCAGCCAATCCGGCGCCGCTACCTGCACGTCGCCGAACCGCAGCATGCCCGGCGGCGGCGCGATCGGGGGCACCGGCGCGACCGGGACCGGTCCGTGCAGGAACTCGACCGGCGAGAGGTACTCGCTTTTCGGTACCGGCCGCGCCCACTGCAGTGAACTATCCGTGTCGTCCGGGATCCGCATTCCACGGTAGGGGCGCACATTCGGCGCTTGGGCGGCGGGCCAGTCCGGGGACTGCTCAGTCGGCGCTGTCTGGGCGGCGGGGGTCCCCTCGCCTGAATCCGGGTCGTCGGCCACGAAGGCGGCATGGGCGACGTGCTCGGTCTGGCTCATCGGAATGTCGGGCTCGGCGTTCGCGGTACCGTTGCTACCCACCAGAGTGAGAACAACGGGAACCGCGCCCGCCGCAACCATCGACCCCACCTTCTGCTGACGCGAACTGACTTTTCTGTGCTTGCCCATCGATAACCTTTCACCGTGCAGAGACCTTGTTGATTCGCATTCGGATCACGGGGGCATCTTGGATGGTGCAGCACTCCTTGCGGGGTCGCTGAAGACTATGGCCGTGTGCGGACCGTCAACTACTGCCGCCGATAGCAATTGATCTCGAGGACAGCACGACTGGTGCAATAGGCGACGAAGAACGGTCATGAGGACGAGCCGCTCGCTGTTTTCGGAGCTGCGCAGTAGGAGCGTTATTACGCTTGGGGTATGCGAATTTCGGTTGCGGCGGATGAGCGGGTTGGGGTCGCCGAGGAGCTGGTGGAGGAGCTCGGGCGGCGCGGGTTGGAGACACTGGTGCACGGCGCGCTGTCGGACAGTGAGCGGGACGACTGGGCTTGGGCCAGTGAGGCGGCGGCGCGGGATGTGGCCGAGGGGCGGGCGGAGCAGGGGGTGGTGTGCTGTTGGACCGGGACGGGTGCGTCCATTGCCGCCAATAAGGTCGCGGGGATCAGGGCCGCGCTGTGCGGTGATGCGGTGACGGCGGCTGGTGCGCGGAAGTGGAATGACGCGAATGTGCTTGCGCTGAGCCTGCGTTCGACTTCCAGGGCGGAGCTGACCGAGATTCTGGACGCGTGGTTCGGTGGTGAGCCGAGTACGGATGTGGAGGATCGCGCAAATATCGCGCATCTGGCGAAAATCGAGCGGCGACGCTGAGCGTTTGACAGCCTCCTGTCAAATGTGACAGCATGCTGTCATGCCTACGCAAACAGTTCATATGGCCGTATACGACACGCTCGCCGACTGGGAGGTCGGCGCCGCGACCGCGCATATCAATAGGCCCCTCTGGCAGAAAGCGCCTGGAACCTTCCAGGTGCGGACCGTCGGGCGCAGTGCCGATCCGATCATCACGACCGGCGGGATGCGCATTGTGCCGGATGTGGTGCTCGCCGATCTCACCCCCGCCGCGAGCGCTATGCTGATCCTGCCCGGCGCCGACACCTGGGAGGCAGGCGAACTCGCGCCCTTCGCGCACAAGGCGCGGGAGTTTCTGGGCGCGGGCGTTCCGGTTGCGGCCATCTGCGGCGCTACCTTCGGATTAGCGAAGGAAGGGCTGCTCGATAAGCGCGCGCACACCAGCGCCGCCGCGGAATACCTTGCCTACAGCGGATATTCGGGCCGCGATAGCTATCTGGACCAGGCGGCGGTATTGGACGGCGATCTCATTACCGCGGGCCCGACCGCGCCCTTCGAATTCGCCCGCGAGGTGCTGCGCAGGCTCGACGTCTATGAAGCGCATGTGCTGGATGCGTGGTACCGCATGTTCGGCCAGAGCGATCCGACGGGCTTCGCTGCACTTTCCGAGTATGAGGCGCAAAGGACCACCGCTTCCGGATAAGGAAGAATCCGGGGCAACCCGCCGATCCGGGAAGGGCACGTAGAACAGGAGTTCCGATCGTCATGGAACGTAGTGCGGCGGAGGAGGAAGTCAAATGAGTGACACGCCCGAGCAGGAACTCTTCGCGACTGTCGCTATCACCTCATTCCAGTTGAACGGTCAATTCCTCGCCATCGCCGAGGAATTGGCCGCTCCCGGCGGAATTACCGCGGCGTGGTGGCAGGTGCTCGGCGCGGTGCTGCGCGAACCGCTGCCGGTGGCCGGAATCGCCCGAGCCATGGGAATCACCCGGCAGAGCGTGCAGCGCATCGCGGACCTTTTGGTGGACAAGGGACTTGCCGAGTTCCAACCGAATCCGGCCCATCGCCGCGCCAAACTCGTCGCGGTTACCGGCATGGGCCGCGAGGCGATCAAACGCATCAACCCACAGCACGCGGTCATGGCGAAACGGCTCGCCGACGAACTCGGCCCCGAACAATTCGCCCTGACCGTCCAGGTCTTGACTCGACTGTCCGCCGCCCTGGACGCGATCACCGACGAAACCTGATCACCGGCTGCGGTCCCGTCTGTCGACGATCGCCCGACCCACGTACAACGGCGCTCTTTCTCGGGATTCGTGCTCGGCGCCCGCAAGCATTGCGGGTACCGAGGAGGGGTGCGAATTCGCTCACCTCGACCCACTTCGCCCTTATCAGCTTGCGGGATATGCGAATCCGTGCCGGTCAGGCGAAGGGGTTGTCGGTTCGGCCGACAAGGTCGGCTACGGAGTCGACGACGAGGGTTGGGCGGTAGGGGAATTGCTCGACGGATTCGCGGGTGGAGATGCCGGTGGTGACCAGGACGGTGCGCATGCCCGCCTCCAAGCCCGAGACGATATCGGTGTCCATTCGGTCGCCGATCATGACGGTCGACTGCGAATGCGCGCCGATCCGGCGCAGTGCCGAGCGCATCATCAGCGCGTTCGGCTTGCCGACGTAGTACGGCTCCTTGCCGGTCGCGCGGGTGATGAGCGCGGCGACCGAACCGGTCGCGGGGAGCAGACCCTCGCGGGACGGTCCGGTCGCGTCCGGGTTGGTGGCGATGAAGCGCGCGCCCCGATCGACCAGGCGGATCGCGGTGGTGATCGCCTCGAAGGAGTAGGTGCGGGTTTCGCCGAGCACCACGTAATCCGGGTCGCTATCGGTCAGCACATAGCCGATTTCGTGCAGTGCGGTGGTGAGTCCGGATTCGCCCACGACGTAGGCGGTGCCATTGGGGCGCTGGTCGTTGAGGAAGGTCGCGGTGGCCAGCGCCGAGGTCCAGATCGCCTCCTCCGGAATATCGAGTCCGGTGTGACGCAGCCTGGCCTGCAGATCACGCGGCGTGCGGATGGAGTTATTGGTGAGCACCAGAAACGGGATCTCCTTGCTACGCAGCTCGGCAAGGAACTTATCGGCGCCGGGCACCAGATGGTCCTCGTGCACCAACACCCCATCCATATCGGTGAGGTAGGACAGAATCACGTCATCTGGTGTGCTCACAAGTCGAATTGTCAGCTATCTCCGCACTCAGCGCGCGAATACCCACCCCGATTGCGACCATCGCCACACCGCGCCACTCACACCCGCACCAATTCGAGCACCAGAACTGCTGCTGTCACATATCCAGTGAGCATCGCGCAGAAGGGCAGAAGTATGGGTTGTCCCTGTGACAGCACAGAAGGTATGGAGCCTGGTACTGGATCGTGATCTCAACGCCGCCCGGAACCCGGCGGTATTGGCGTCCACGCAGAGTTGCGGCGGGACGGTAAACATGCCCGATGGAAAATGTGTAAGCCCCTGCCGGAACGATCCAGCATGTCACGGAACACAACAACGCACTCCGTGAACGGTGACCCTGCACACGTCGAGGTGGTGGCGCGCTGACTATGGTCGAGGGGAGGCCGTGTGAGGAACGATCGACTCAGGTAGGCCGATCGAGGCGCGGGAACTCCGGTGTCGCGCTTGCGGTTGTACCGGGGTGCGGTCGTGGGATTCAGGCGGCCGACGGTGTGCGGAACCCTCCCGCACGGACCGTTGAGCGAAGTGACAGGAGTGGCGCATATGGGTGATCTCAAGCTCGGATACAAGGCGTCGGCAGAACAGTTCGGACCGCGGGAATTGGTGGAAATCGCGGTGCTGGCCGAGGAACACGGCCTCGACAGCGCGACCGTGAGCGACCATTTCCAGCCGTGGCGGCACAAGGGCGGACATGCGCCGTTCTCGCTGGCCTGGATGGCCGCGGTCGGTGAGCGCACCAAGCGCATCCAACTCGGCACCTCGGTGCTCACCCCGACCTTCCGTTACAACCCCGCCGTGATCGCGCAGGCCTTCGCGACCATGGGGTGTCTGTACCCGGACCGCATCATGCTCGGTGTCGGCAGCGGTGAGGCGCTCAATGAGATCGCCACCGGCTACACCGGCGAATGGCCGGAATTCAAGGAGCGTTTCGCTCGGCTGCGCGAATCCGTCGACCTCATGCGCGCACTGTGGACCGGTGAGCGCACCGACTTCGACGGCGAGTACTACAAGACCGTCGGCGCCTCGATCTACGACGTGCCCAAGGGCGGCATCCCGATCTATATCGCCGCGGGCGGACCGCTGGTCGCGCGCTACGCGGGCCGTGCCGGTGACGGTTTCATCTGCACCTCCGGCAAGGGTATGGACCTCTACACCGAGAAGCTGATGCCCGCCGTCGCGGAGGGCGCCGCCAAGGCCGGCCGCACTGTCGAACAGATCGACCGGATGATCGAGATCAAGATCTCCTACGACACCGATCCCGAACTGGCACTGGAGAATACGCGCTTCTGGGCCCCGCTCTCGCTCACCGCCGAGCAGAAGCACTCCATTACCGACCCGATCGAAATGGAGGCCGCCGCCGACGCCCTGCCGATCGAGCAGATCGCCAAGCGCTGGATCGTCGCCAATGATCCGGACCAGGCCGTCGAACAGATCAAGCCGTACCTCGACGCCGGCCTCAACCACCTGGTCTTCCACGCCCCCGGCCACGACCAGTCCCGCTTCCTCGACCTCTTCCAGCGCGACCTTGCCCCGCGCCTGCGCGCCCTCGGCTGAGTCGCAATCGTTCCTGCCTCGGACTCCGCCGCACCAGGCCAGCTTCGGTGAAATGTTCCAGCCGCTGGTCGGCAGGGTGCGGCTGGTCAGGTGCGGGTGAGGGCGAAGATGCGGAGGTCTCGGGTGGTGCGGGTGCGGTAGACGCGGTAGGCGCTGGTGATCTCGACGAAGCGGGTGAAGATGGCGTCCTTGTCGGATTCGACCAGGGTGGCGCGTACGGGGATGCGTTGGCCGGCGATAGCGACGGTGGCATTCGGGTTGGCCAGCAGGTTGGCGGTCCAGGCCGGATGGTGCTGCTGGCCGAAGTTGCTGCCGATCACGTAGATCGTGTCGCCGTCGTGCAGGCAGAGCAGCGGCTGGGTGCGCGGTTCACCGGATTTGCGGCCGGTGGTGGTCAGCAGCATGACCGGGGCGCCGATCGGGCCGAGCAGCGTGTACTTGGCAGCGGTGCGCTCGAGAATGGCCCGATCCAGCGGTGCGACCGTCCGGATCAGCCACGAACCGGGTTTGGTTGACGCGAGTTCGGTCGCCAGGCGGGCAAGAAAATTGGTGTTCGAACCCCACTGCCGTTTCGGGAACTCCTCAGCCATCTCCGGACTATATCCGGATCGATGCGAATCGGAATTCCGGATCGC
This sequence comes from Nocardia sp. NPDC051990, assembly GCF_040680755.1. Lineage (NCBI taxonomy): Bacteria > Bacillati > Actinomycetota > Actinomycetes > Mycobacteriales > Nocardiaceae > Nocardia > Nocardia sp. NPDC051990. Next base: position 153,012 of record NZ_JBFAXH010000006.1, read on the forward strand.
CGTCTAGCCGCACGGTCCAGGTAGCCGCGGGTTTACTAAGCTCTCGAACATGGCCGATTCCGCTCCATCCGCTGTGTACATCGCATCTCCGGAGGGTGACACCGGAAAATCGACGGTGGCCCTTGGCATGCTCCAGATGCTGTGCGCGACGACCGCCCGGGTCGGCGTATTCCGGCCGATCACCCGCTCGACGACCGAGCCGGACTACATCCTGGAACTGCTGCTCGAGCACAGCACCGCCGATATCGATTACGCGCAGGCCATCGGCGTCACCTACGAGCAGGTGCACGCGGATCCGGATGCCGCGATCAGTGAGATCGTGATGCGCTTCCACGAGGTCGTGAAGCTGTGTGATGCGGTGGTGATCGTCGGCAGCGACTACACCGATGTGGCCAGCCCGAGCGAACTGCGCTTCAATGCGCGCATCGCGGTGAACCTCGGGGCGCCTGTACTGCTGGTGCTGCGCGGTGCGGGCCGAACCCCGAACGAGGTCAAGCAGCTGGCCGAGCTGTGCGCGTACGAGCTGTCCCTCGACCACGCGCACCTGGTGGCCATCGTCGCGAATCGTTGCGTACCGGAGCAATTGGATGCGGTCGGTGCCGCGCTGGCCGGCTTCGATGTCCCATCCTGGACGCTACCCGAAGTGCCGCTGCTGATTTCGCCGACGATGGCCGAGCTGTGTACCGCGATCGGTGGCGAAATGTACAGCGGCGATGTGGAATTGCTGCAGCGTGAGGCCTTGGAAGTCATGGTCGGTGGCATGACGGCCGAACATATTCTGGAGCGGTTGGTCGACGGTGTCGTCGTCATCGCGCCGGGCGATCGCTCCGACGTGCTGCTCAGTGTCGTGAATGCGCATGAGGCGGAAGGCTTTCCGTCGCTGTCGGGCATCATCATGAACGGCGGCATGCTGCCGCATCCGGCCGTCGCCAGGCTGATGAGCGGGCTCAAACCCAAGCTGCCGATCCTCACCACCGACCTGGGCACCTACGACACCGCCAGCGCCGCCTACCGCACCCGGGGCCGCATGTCGGCGGGCAGCCCGCGCAAGGTCGATACCGCGCTGGCCCTGATGGAACAGCATGTCGATGCGTCGGAGTTGTTGCAGCGCATCGAGATTCCGAATACGTCGGTGGTGACACCGCAGATGTTCGAGTACCAGCTGATCGAACGCGCCAGGGCCGATCGCAAGACAATTGTGCTGCCCGAGGGCGACGACGATCGGATTCTGCGCGCTGCCGGACGCGTATTGCAGCGCAAGATCGCGGATCTGGTCATTCTCGGCGACGAGGCGGCGGTGCGCGCCCGCGCCGCGGAACTCGGCGTCGATATCTCGGCCGCGCGGGTACTCGATCCACGCACCTCCGATTATCTCGACGAATTCGCCGCGGAATACACCGAGCTGCGCAAGCACAAGGGCATGACACTGGAGCGCGCACGCGAAACCATGGCCGATATCTCGTATTTCGGCACCATGATGGTGCACAAGGGCATTGCCGATGGCATGGTCTCCGGTGCCGCGCACACCACGGCGCACACGATCCGGCCGTCCTTCGAGATCATCAAGACCGTGCCGGGTGTCTCCACCGTCTCCAGTGTGTTCCTCATGTGCCTGGCCGATCGCGTGCTCGCCTACGGTGACTGCGCCGTCGTGCCCGATCCGACATCGGAGCAGCTGGCCGATATCGCGATCTCCTCCGCACACACCGCGGCCCGCTTCGGCATCGACCCGCGCGTCGCGATGTTGTCCTATTCGACCGGCGAATCCGGCAGCGGCGTCGATGTGGACAAGGTGCGGGTAGCGACCAAACTGGTCCGCGAGCGCGCGCCGGAACTGCTGGTGGAGGGCCCGATCCAGTACGACGCCGCGATCGAACCCACCGTGGCCACGACCAAACTCCCGGACTCCGAAGTGGCTGGGCGTGCAACGGTCTTCGTATTTCCGGACCTCAACACCGGTAACAACACCTACAAGGCGGTCCAGCGCAGCGCCGGTGCGATCGCGATCGGCCCGGTGCTGCAGGGGCTGCGCAAACCGGTCAACGATCTGTCCCGCGGCGCCCTCGTCGCCGACATCGTCAATACGGTGGCCATCACGGCGATCCAGGCGCAGGAGGGCTGATGTGCGTGGGGTGCCGGGTGTCGATGTCGTGCGGCACAGAGCGGAACAATGCAGCCCGATTTGCGGTTGCCGATCGAGTGCGGGCGACGCGCGCGATGCAGGAGGTGCTGGTATGAACGATGACCTGGTGCTGGTGCTCAATTCCGGTTCGTCGTCGATCAAATACCAACTGCTGGACCCGGAGTCGAGTGTGGTCGCCGCGTCCGGCATGGTCGATCGGATCGGCGAGGAGCACGCCGGGATCGAGCATCGGGTCGATGGCCGAATCATCGAACATCGCGGGCCGATCGCCGATCACGCGGCGGGGCTGCGGCTGGTTTTCCAGATGTTCGCCGAATCCGGCCACGATCTGGCCGCGGCCGGTGTGCGCGCGGTCGGGCACCGGGTGGTGCACGGCGGCGAGGTGTTCTATCAGCCGACACTCATCGATGACGCCGTTGTCGCGGCCATCTCCGAGTTGTCTTCGCTTGCACCGCTGCACAATCCGGCGAATGTCGCGGGCATCGAGAGCGCGCGTGAACTGCTGCCCGGCGTACCGCAGGTGGCGGTCTTCGATACCGCGTTCTTTTACGGCCTGCCCGGTGCCGCCAAGACCTATGCCATCGACGCGAAAATCGCTGTCGCGCATGGCATTCGGAAGTACGGGTTCCATGGCACATCGCACGAGTACGTTTCGGGCCGGGTCGCCGCGCTGTTCGGGCGAGATCCGGCCGAGCTGAACCAGATCATCTTCCACCTCGGCAACGGCGCGTCGGCATCGGCCATCCGCGGCGGACACCCGATCGACACCACCATGGGCCTCACCCCGCTGGAGGGGTTGGTGATGGGCACCAGGGGTGGCGATCTCGATCCCGGGATCATCGCGCATCTGGCCCGCTCGGCTCAGCTGAGTATCGACCAGATCGACGAAATGCTGAACCGCAACGCCGGACTCAAGGGCCTATCCGGGGTCAACGACTTCCGTGAGTTGCAGCGGCTGATCGACGCGGGCGACGCCGCGGCCCGCCTGGCCTACGACGTGTACATCCACCGCATGCGCCGCTATCTCGGCGCCTACCTGATCGAGCTCGGCGGTGTCGACGCCATCACCTTCACCGCGGGCGTCGGCGAGAACAGCCCGCAGGTCCGCGCCGACGCGCTCGCCGGGCTGTCCCGCTTCGGTATCGACGTCGATCCGGACCGCAATGTCGCCAAGGACCGTGCCGCCCGGTATATCTCGGCACCGGGTGCCGAGATCGCCGTGCTGGTGGTGCCGACCAATGAGGAATTGGCGATCGCGCAGGCCGCGCACCGTGTTGTCACAGATCAGGGCGCTGGCTGAGGGCTAGTGTTTTGAAAGTTACCCGTATAGGGCGGCGCATCAACAGCAGACCGACCGCGAAATCCCTCTGGTCGTGGTGGAGCAGGACAACAAGGATGTTTGAAGGTCGGCTCAGCGTAGCCATTGGTTGATGGCGGCGATGTGGACGGTAGCGAGGTATCGGACGGCCCACCTTCAAAACACTGGCTAGCGGACCGGCCCAGGAAAACCTCACGGAATCCTCACAGTCGATGCGGCAACATGGGTGTCGGATCGGGTTCGCGCCGGACGCCGAAACCGGGGCCGGACCAACCGCCGCTATCGGGACCGCGATGCCCTCGCCACGCTCGATATGCCCGCGCTGGCTGCCCTCGGTGCGGGCCGCGAGCGCGCGGAAATCCGGGGATTCGGCGGCGTGCCGACTGCTGCGCGAAACCGGATCCGAGCCCGGCCGGTATTCCCTCCCGGCCGGGTGCTCCCCGCCTCCCCGGGCCTTGCCGGTCGTTGGGAGGCGGGGCCTGTCGTCGCGGGCCGGCGGCTGCGAGTGTCGCTCGGTTCTGGGGTACCCGGTGAGTTACCCATGTTCATACGAGACCAGTTGTCCGGCCGCGAATCTAGATCCAAGTCTTGGCACGGATCGAGTTCGCCAGGTCGACCAGGGCGTAGCGGTGATTGCGGCCGGGGGCGCTGCGGGCCAGCGCGCGCAGGCCGGCCTCGGTGCCCGCGCGCAGCTCGCGCTCGGTGAACGGCGCGCCGAAGAGGGTCGCCTCGTCGTTGGCGGGCGTATTGCCCGATTTCAGCCAGGCCAGGGCGGCGCCGAGAACGAGCACGCGCAACTGGGTCGCGCGGCCCTCCCCGCTGGGCAGGCCGGCGACGCGCGCGGCCGCGATGTGCAGGGTGGATTCGGGGAGTTCGGCGATCGGGGCGGCGGTCAGCAGCAGCCACACCGCGGTCATCCTGGCCGTTGTGTAGTGCCGGGCGGCGGCGGGCACCTCGTCGAGTGCGCGCACCGCCTCGTCGACCCGACCCACCGCGGCCGACTGTCTGGCCAGGCCGAATGCCGCGCTCACCACGGCGCGGTCGGTGTGCCAGACGGCGGCGTAGAACTTCTCCGCATGGGTTCGCCATTGCTCCGGATCGGCCGAATCCCAGTGCTGCAGAATGAGTTCCGCGGTCGCCGCGAGTGCGAGCTTGGGTGCGATCTCGCCCGGAAGTACCCGCAGCACCGCGTCGAAGCTGTCATAGGCCCGCTGATAATCCAACTCCAGCAGCCGGGCTTGGCCCAGGTACCAGTCGATGCGCCAATCGTGATCATCGGGCAGCCGCGACAGCATATCCAGCACCTCCGCCGATTCGCCGAGTTCGAGCCGTAGCCTGGCCTCGGCCAGTGTCAGCTCCAGATCCCGTTTCTCCGGGGCTTTTTCGGGATCGGTCACGGCGCGTTCATGTGCCTCCTGCAACGCTGCCAGCGCGTCACGCGGCTGCGGATGTGCCAGGGCCGCGAGCACCGGCACCGACGCGTCTGTTGGATCGATGAGCGGAACCGCAAGTGCCACAGCCACTTCGCGAGCGCGCAGCAGGTTGCTCCTGGCAATGCCATCGGCATACGCGTCGGTCTGGCTGATCAACTCCTCGGTGCCGAAGCTGCCGCGCTGTGGACTGAAAACTGTGGACAACTGTGGATGTTCGACACCGGTCTCCACGGACAGGATCTCGCGCAGTACCCCGGCTAACTGGGCCGACATAACCCGTGCGGAGGGAAAACGGCGCTCGGGATTCGGATCGGTCGCGCACAGCAGCAGACGATGGAAGAACTCGTAGCGTTCGAGTACCGGATGGTCGGCGGGGTCGGGTATGCCGTCGAGATAGCGGCCCTGTTCCATCGGCATGCTCAGCGTCAGCACGGCCAGCGTCCGTCCGACGGTGTAAATGTCCGAGGCCACCGTCGGTCCGGTCCTGGCGATCTCGGGTGCCTGAAAACCCCTGGTGCCGTATAGGTTTCCGTAGGCATCGAGGGTGGTGACGGCACCGAGGTCGATGAGTTCGACCTGGTCCTCGGTGACCATGACGTTGTCGGGTTTGAGGTCGTTGTAGGCCAACCCGATCGAATGCAGATACTCCAGCGCGGGCAGGATCTCCAGCAGATAAGCGATCGCCTCGGGCACCGGCATGCGCTGCGGCCGCGGGTAGGTGTCGAGGATATCGCGTAGTGAGCGGCCGCCGACGTACTCCATGACGATGTAGCCGATCGACTCGCCGTCCGGGCCGGTGTGCTCGACGAAGTTGTGGATCTTGACGATGCTGGGATGTGCGACCTCGGCGAGGAATTGACGTTCGGCCACGGCCACCGCCTGCGCCTCGGTATCGCCCGCATGCAGCAAACCCTTCAGCACCACCCAGCGGTCGCTGACATTGCGGTCGATCGCGAGGTAGACCCAGCCGAGCCCGCCGTGCGCGATACAGCCCTGGATCTCATACTGGCTCGAAACGATATCGCCATCGTGCAGCGACGGTCGGAAATCGTATGGCGCACCGCAGGTTTCGCAGGTCCCCGCGGTTGTCGCGGGGCGGGTCGCGGTGGCGCGGCCGACCGGGTTGCCGCAGCGCCAGCAGAAGCGCCTGCCTTCGGAGACAACGGGATCGGCGAGCACCGCGGTGCGTGGATCGGCAGGCGCGATATTCGGAATCGTGACCAGTCCGGCACCGAGTTTGCGCGTCGTCGGTCGCGAGCGCGCGGTGCGCACGCTGCGGCCGGAGGTGCGCATGGTGGCGGCCGAGGTCGGCTCCGGGGCATTCCACGCGCCGACGGTGAATTCGGCGGCCATATCGTCGCGGCGAATGGTTTCGGCGCAGGCGGATTGCTGGCGGATCGTCTCGGCGGAGGCGCGGTACTGCCGCGCCGCTTCCGCGGTGTGTTCGGTGGTTTGCTGTGGCTCGCTTTCGGTCGAATCGGCGGCATCGTGTGTTGATGTCATCGCCGTCAGTCCTGATAGGTCGGAGCGGGCGGGGTGGGGACCGGCCCAAGAGCGATCAGGTATTGCTGGTACAGCCGGACCCAGGTGCCGTCGTTGCGGATACGCTCCAGCGTGCCGTTGACGAAGCGGACGAGATCGTCCTTGCCCTTGGGTATTCCGATGCCGTAGGGCTCGATGCTGATGCTGGGGCCGACCAACTCGGTGTACGAGGAGTCCTGCGTGGCGAGACCCGCGAGGATGGCGTCGTCGGTGCTGATCGCGTCGACTTGACGCTGCTGCAGTACCACCAAACAGTCGGCCCAGGTGGGCACGGTGAGGATGGTCGCGGCAGGCTGTTCGCGGCGCATGTGGTCCAACGAGGTGGTGCCGGATACGATGCACACCCGCTTACCCGCCAAATCGGCCAGACTTCGGATGCCGGAGTTCTTCACGGCCAGCACGCGCTGATTCGCGTGGAGATAGACGGTGGAGAAGCTGACCTTCTGTCGCCGTTCACAATTGACCGTCATCGTTTTTGCGACGATATCGACGACATGATCCTGCAGCGCGGACTCACGCTCCGCCGATCCGAGACTGCGGTACTCGATCTGGTCCGGGCTGCCGAGCAGATCGCGGGCGACCTCCCTGGCGATATCGGCATCGAAACCGACAATCGTGCCGCTGACCGGATCCCGGAAGCTGAAGAGGTTGCTTCCGGTATCCAAGCCGACCACCAGCCGACCGCGGGCGCGAATCGCATCGATGGTCGGTCCGCGGGCGGCCGCACCCGCCCCGGTGGGCCGCAGGCTCGCGGTCGGATCGCCGCAGTGCTCGTCACGTACCGGTGGAATCGGCGCGTCGGTCGGAATCGAAACGGCCTTGGCGGGCAGCGGTGGTTCGGTGTATTTGGCGGTCTTGGCTTCGATCGTGTCCGCGCCCGCGGCGCACCCGGCGAGCAGGGTGATTGCGGCGAGCGCGGCGAGCAGCCCGCGCACACGGTTCATCGGTACTCCCGAAGTCGCGGCCAGATACCGAGGCCGACATAGCCCGCGGCGAGTATCCCCAGCACCATCGCGCCCGGTGCCAGGAAGTCCAGTGCTCGAGTCGCACCGGAGATGTTGTCGCGCAACGTTTTGCGCGTCGCGTCCAAACCCACTCCCAGGGCGCGGTCCAGCGAGTCCACCTGTGCCGCGGCATCCGCCGCGCCCGGCCCGGTCGTCACCGTCGCCGCCCCGACGAAGTCGCCGCGCGCGAGAGAATCGTTCATGCGCTGATGGGCCGCTCGCCAACGGGTGAGTGCCGCACGAGCCTGGGTGATCTCCTCGGACGCCGGCGCATCCGAGGGATAGCCGCTGAGTAGTTCGTTGAGCCGGGTGACACTCGACTCGTAGGTCCGGTCGTAGTCGCCGGTGGCGTCGCGGCGCACCAACTTCAGGGTCTCCGCCGCACGGGCCTGCTGGGTCAGGATGCGGCTTTCGGTCAAACGGGAGCTCGGTACCGCGCCGTGGTCGCGGCCGGCGATCATTTCCGTGGCCGAGACGGATCCGGCGGTAACCGTCCAGGCCAAGAGGATCAGCATCGCGGCCGAGGCGAGCAGCAGTCCCGGGTTGAGCACGCGGTGCCAGCGTTTCGACAGATCGAACTGCGCCCAGACCAGCGCGCCCAGCGCCAGGATCAGCAAGCCGATCGGGCCCCACGGCGGCTGTACGTGATGCCGCTGCGCCGCGCTGACGGCATCGGATCGATGGCTCTGCAGCTGTGCGGCCATCGGCAGCAGGACGGTCTGCATCTGATTCGATGCCTCGCTCAAATACGCGGCGCCGACCGGGTACCCGTTGCGATTGTTCGCGCGGGCGGTTTCGACCAGACCAGAGTAGACCGGCAGGCCGGTGGCGATGCCGGCGCGCAGTCGGGCATCGGGACCGTCGTCGCTGCCCACATGACCCGTTTGCGTCACCAATTCCGCGGAAGCCTCGCCGAGCGCCTGGCTGTAGCGATCGCGCACGGCCTCCGGTTCCAGGCCGCCGGCGATGAATGCGGTACTCGCTGCGGCGTCGGCGATGGACAGCGAGGTGTAGAGGTGATGGGACGAGTTCGCGTCCGGCTCGGTGTTGTCGAGCAGGATGTCGAGTGCCTGTTGGCGATCGCTCACCGTCGCGGCGGTCATCATGCCCGCGGCCAGGCACACGCCGATGAGCAGCAGGCCGATGGCAATGAGCCGGCCCGGGGTCGACAGTGCGAAGGATCGTAGGTTGGCCGGGTCCAAATGGGCTCGTAACCCCGCCTCGCGCGGCACGTCCACCCGCTCGGGCCCGCCATCGGCCGTGACCGACGGCGGCCGCGGGGCCGTCGTCGACTCGAGCGCTGCCATCTCCACCTCCCCGGTTGGTGCGCACGTTGGTGCTCCTGCTGGGAGCTTATTGTGGTCTTACCGGCGCCGTGGCGTGTGGAATACCTTCGCTACGGCTGGATGAGGATGGTAACCAGATGCGTGGTGACGGTGACGGTTGGTCACACGGTCCGGACGGATTGCGGCATTGGGGCCGCTTCGGCGCCGCCGGACTGCTGCTGCGCGCCCCGCTCGCGGGCGGCGGTTCGGCGGTGTTATTGCAGCACCGCGCGCCGTGGAGTCATCAGGGCGGTACCTGGGCGCTGCCCGGCGGCGCCCGCGACAGCCATGAGACCCCGGTGCACGCGGCGGTCCGCGAGGCATGGGAGGAAGCGGGCATCGATCCCGCCGATGTTCGGGTGCGCGGCGAGCGAGTCACCACGACGGCAGTGAGCGGCTGGACATACACCACCGTGGTGGCCGACGCCGTGATGACGCTGCCGACGAGTCGCAATCGGGAGAGCAGTGCACTGGCCTGGGTTCCCGAGGACGAGGTCGACAGTCATCCGCTACACCCCGGCTTCGCCGCCTCCTGGCCTAGGCTGCGCGCGGCTCCCGCATGTGTCTGTCTCGACGAAATAGCTGTGGATGAAACCGATATGGTGGCGGCTGCGCTGCCCCGCACCGTCGACCTCGCCGATCGGGGCTTCGTCTGGTTGCACGCGGATCCCGACGGACCCGGTGCCTACGCCCGCATCGTCGACGTGCAAATGGATGCGACGAATGCCGCGCCCGATGCGAATTCGGAGACCGCAGCGGCCGATTCGATCTTGTCGTTCACCCGTGTTCAGTTGCTGTCCTGAAGGGCAGCCGAGTCGAGCATTGAACGGGCGCTGGGACTCTCAGCCGCGGTGCGCGTTCTCCAGCAGCGCTGCCTTGAGCTGCCGTGCCGCCGCCTCCGGATCACGCGCCTCGGTAATCGCGCGCACCACGACAACGCGTTCCGCTCCCGCCGCCAGCACTTCGGGTAGCCGCTCGGCATCGATGCCGCCGATCGCGAACCACGGCCGGATCGGATGGGCGTCGGCGGTGGAACGCACCAGATCCAGGCCGGCCGCCTGACGTCCCGGCTTGGTCGGCGTCGCCCAGACCGGCCCGGTGCAGAAGTAGTCGATGTGCTCGTCGATCGCCGCGAGCCCGGCCTGCGCGCGGCTGCTGGTGGAGCGCCCGATCACCACCTCGGGTCCGAGAATGCGCCGCGCGTACCACGGCGGCAGATCGTTCTGTCCGAGATGCAGCACATCGGCGCTGGCGGCGAGCGCGATATCGGCGCGGTCGTTCACCGCGACCAGTGCGCCGTGCCTGCGGGCCGCGGCCTTCAATTCGGCGAGCGCGCCGATCTCGGCCTTGGCCTCGAGCGGGCCGAACTTTTCCTCACCGGGTGAACCCTTATCCCTGAGCTGAATGATGTCGACACCGCCCGCGAGTGCGGCCTCGGCGAACTTGGCCAGATCGCCCCGCTCCCTGCGCGCGTCCGTGCACAGATACAGCCGAGCAGTAGCCAAACGCTCCCTGGGCGATAGGGACCGGGACAGGTGGGAGGGTTGCACGTGCTCGACCGTAGTCGCGCTACGGTGGGGATGCGAATAGTGAGGCAGGTGGACCAAATGCGGACTCTGGCGGTCGTTGGTGGCGGCGCCATCGGACTGGCCACCGCCTGGCGGGCGGCCGAGGCGGGCTGGTCGGTTACCGTATTCGATCCCGCCGTCGGATCCGGCGCTTCCTGGGTTGCCGGGGGGATGCTCGCACCACTGTCCGAGGGCTGGCCGGGGGAGGATCTGGTTCTGGAGTTCGGCGCGGCTTCGCTGGCCCGCTGGCCCGAATTCGCCGCGCGACTCGAATCGACGACCGGTGTGTCGGTGTTCGTCGCCGAAGAAACCCTGACCGTCGCGCTGGATGGCGCGGACGCCGCCGACCTGCGCACGGTGGCCGAATGGGTGGGTGCGCGTGGCCATGAGCTCGAGATGCTCGACCGAGCGGGGGTGCGCGCGCTGGAACCCGAGCTGGCACGCACCGTGCGCGCCGGTCTGCGCGCCACCGCCGAACCCGCCATCGATAATCGGAAACTGCTCGATGCCCTCCAAAAGGCTTGCAGCACAGCCGGAGTCGAGGTGCGCGCGGAAACGGTCGAAGCGGTGCACGCGCTGCCGCACGACCAGATCGTGCTCGCCGCCGGCGCGGCATCGTCGCGACTGTGGCCCGGACTCCCGGTCCGCCCGGTGAAGGGTGAGATCCTGCGCTTGCGTCATCGTCCAGGTGCGACACCGCCGCCGCTGCGCGTGATTCGCGCGCGGGTGCACGGCAGGCAGGTCTACCTGGTGCCGCGTGCGGACGGAATCGTCGTCGGCGCAACACAATACGAGGCGGGCTACGACACGACAGTGACCGTCGCCGGAGTCCGCGACCTGATCGCCGACGCCGAGGCGGTGCTGCCCGGTATCGGCGAATACGAATTGGCCGAGGCCAGTGCCGGATCCAGGCCGGGCACCCCCGACAACCTGCCCTTGATCGGACGGCTCACCGATCGGATCGTGGCGGCCACCGGCCACGGCCGCAATGGCATGCTCGCGGTTGCGCTCACCGTCGACGCGGTGCTGAGCCTGCTCGACGGCGCACCGCTCGAGGCTGCGAAGGCCGCCGACACCCAACGTTTTTCGACGGTGCACCCGCCGTCGATCGCCATATCTGTAGGAGGAGTTCGATGACCTCGGTCCCCATCGGTGTCACTGTGAACGGGCAGGACCACGAATTCGACCGATCCCTCACGGTGCGCGAACTTCTCGATCGTCTCGGGTTGCCGTGCCAGGGGGTCGCGCTCGCGGTGGACGGTGCGGTTTTCCCGAAGTCCCGCTGGGACGAGCCGGTCGGCCGCGGCTGGGAGATCGAAGTGCTGACGGCGGTTCAGGGTGGCTGACGCACTGGACACCCCCGAGGCATTGGAGATTGCGGGCAAGCGGTTCGGTTCCCGCCTGATCATGGGCACCGGTGGCGCCGAGAATCTCGCCGTGCTGGAGGAGGCGCTGGTCGCCTCCGGCACCGAGCTGACCACGGTCGCCATGCGCCGGGTCGATGCCGTCGGCGGCACCGGCGTGCTCGACCTGCTCAAACGCCTCGAGATCATGCCGCTGCCCAATACCGCTGGCTGCCGCACCGCCGCCGAGGCGGTGCTCACCGCGCAATTGGCCGCGGAGGCACTCGACACCAACTGGGTCAAACTCGAGGTGATCGCCGACGAGCGCACCCTGCTCCCGGACCCGATCGAATTGCTCACCGCGGCAGAACAATTGGTCGACGCCGGATTCGTCGTACTGCCGTACACCACCGACGACCCGATCCTGGCCCGCCGACTGGAGGATGCGGGCTGTGCCGCCGTCATGCCACTCGGCGCCCCGATCGGCACCGGACTCGGCATCGGCAATCCACACAATATCGAAATGATCGTGGCCGGTGCCGGCGTACCGGTGATCCTCGACGCGGGCATCGGCACCGCAAGCGATGCTGTGCTGGCCATGGAACTCGGCTGCTCGGCCGTATTGCTCGCCACCGCCGTCACCCGCGCTCAGCACCCCGCACTCATGGCAGCGGCCATGCGCTCGGCGGTCGACGCCGGCCACCTCGCCCGCCGCGCGGGCCGCATTCCCAAGCGCTTCTGGGCGCATGCCTCCTCACCGGCTCGCTGAGTCAGGGGCACCCTTGGTCCGACGCTAACGCGGAGCTCGGCGGTGTCAGCAGGTCAGGTGCGTGAAGCGAGCGTCGGAAGCCGCGCATACTCGTACGGCCGCATGTACCCCTGCTTGTCGGCGCGGTGTGTTGGCCCGCCGATGACCGCAATGACGAGGACGAGTAGACCCGGCAATTTGTCAACGGGACGACCGTTTGCGGACCACAGTCGCCGCTCATGTCCAGCGGCTAGTATGTGGCGGGCCGACCGGAGCCTCGGCTCGTTAACGGCGGTCAGGGTAATTCCCTGATGAGGCTCGGGGATGAGGGGATCCTTCGTCATCCTCGAGGATGATTGAACTAGGCACCATTTTAATGACGCGCGTGGCCGCGCGATGAGGAAAGCTGGTCACCATGATCGAGCTGAGAGGCCTGACCAAACATTATGGGCAGACCGTCGCGGTTCAAGATCTCTCTTTCACTGTTCGACCCGGACAGGTGACTGGGTTTCTTGGGCCGAACGGCGCCGGTAAATCGACCACCATGCGGATGATCCTCGGCCTGGACAAGCCCACCGCGGGCACCGCATTGATCCAGGGCAAGCCCTATCACCAGCTCGATCATCCGCTACGGGCCGTCGGTGCGCTGCTGGATGCCAAATGGGTGCATCCGAACCGTTCGGCCCGCGCGCATCTGCAATGGATGGCCGCCTCCAATGGCATCGCCTCCGCCCGCGTGGACGAGGTGTTGCGGCTGGTCGGCCTGTCCGAGGTGGCGGGTAAGAGCGCCGGTGGCTTCTCCCTCGGTATGTCGCAGCGGCTGGGTCTGGCAGGGGCGCTGCTCGGCGATCCGCCGGTGCTGCTGTTCGACGAGCCGGTGAACGGCTTGGACCCCGAGGGCATCCTCTGGATCCGTCGCTTCATGCAGCGGCTCGCGGCCGAGGGGCGGACCGTGCTGGTCTCCAGCCATCTGCTTTCCGAAATGGCCCAGACCGCAGAGCATTTGGTCGTCATCGGACGCGGTCAGCTGATTTCCGATTCGACCACACAGGAATTCATCGAGCGCGCCTCGGAACAGTCGGTGCGCGTGCGCAGTCCGCAGCTCGAACAGCTGCGCAGCCTGCTCACCTCCAATGGCATGACCGTCCGCGAGGACGGTGCGGGCCAGGACGGCGCCGCCTTGGTCGTGGCCGGGGTGACCAGTGACGCGGTCGGCAAGCTGGCCGGCGCGAACGACATCACCCTGTTCGAGCTGGCACCGCAGCGGGCCTCGCTGGAGGAAGCCTTCATGCGGATGACCGGCGGCGCGGTGCAGTACCACGGCGAAGGCCTCGAACAGGTGATGGGAGGTGCGATCTGATGGGCGTGCTGGCAGCGGAACGTATCAAACTCACCTCGACCAGGTCGCCATGGTGGTGCTCGGCGATCGTGATTGCGCTCGCCCTCGGCCTGGCCGCGCTCTTCGCGGTGGTGGCCCGCTCGTCATCGGGCCAGGAGAATGTGCTCGACCTGACCGTCGCCACGGCGGTCGGCGGGATCAGCGGATTCGGTGTAATGGTCCTGATGATCATGGCCACTTTGTCCGTGACCAGCGAATACCGCTTCGGCATCATCCGGACCACCTTCCAGGCGACGCCGCATCGCGCCAAGGTGATCGCCACCAAGGCGGGGCTGGTCGGCGTATACGGCGCGGTGCTCACCACCGTGCTGGCCTTCGCCGCTTTCGCGATCGCCAAGGTAGTCGGCGGCGATGCGGGCAAAAACCTGACGCTCTCCGGCGGTGATGCCTGGCGCGAGATCTACGGCATTCCGATTTATGCCCTGCTCGGCGTGATCCTCGCGGTCGGCATCGGGGTGCTGGTCCGGCAGTCGGCCGCGGCGATTTCGCTGATCGTGCTCTGGCCGCTGCTGATCGAGCCGCTGCTCGGCGCATTCGGCAGTTTCGGGCGCAATGTGCAACCATTCCTGCCTTTCGCGAACGCGAGCCACTTCTACAGCGCCACCCAATCGCCGGCGAACTGGCACTGGGGACCGTGGGGGAGCCTGCTTTACTTCACGGCTTTTGTCGCGATTGTCTTCGGCGCCGCGCTGGTTATGGTCAACCAACGCGACGCATGATGGATACCGCCCGAGTTGCCCTCCCTCGCCACTCGGGTGATGGGTGCCGACCTTGTCGGGAGGTCCGAGCACCCCGCGCATCGTCTGCCACTGCCCGGCGGACGATGTGACATCGGCCCGGTGTGTGAATCCCCTTCCACACCGGGCCGGTGTATGTATGGGGACAATCCGGGCGGCAAGTGAACATCCCGGAAACTATGACCGGCTCGGCTTCCATCCGAAATCAGCGCTGACTACCCTCGGGGACAGCAACCAGTGAGTTACCCATTGGCGGACCCGATGCAGTGCCCGCTCAATCTGATCGAGGGGGTGCAGGTGGCGGCAATAAGTAACCCGCCGACGGTTGGTTGGCTCAGATACGCTCGGGGCGTGACCGAAACACCTTCCCGCGGTGCTGAGCCGGGGACGGGCGACGAGGACAGATCCGCTCGTCGCGGTTCGGGAATTCGACGTGGCCAGTTCTCCGCACTGATGAATGCCGCGAGCCAGCGGCCCGACATCATCGGTGCGTTGCGGAAGGCACGCGAACAACTGCCGGGTGACCCGTCTTTCGGTGACCCGCTTTCGGTTTCGGGTCCCGGCGGCGCCCGTGCGGTGGCGCGCGCGGCGGATAAGCTGGTCGGCGATACGCCGAGCGCGGCGCGCGAAATCGGGTTCGGTGCACTGCAGGTCTGGCAGGCCATATTGGAGCGTGTCGGCGGCGGTCGCGATAGCGAAGAAATAACTGTGATGTTCACCGACCTGGTGGCGTTCTCCAGTTGGTCACTTTCAGCGGGCGATGAGGCGACCCTCGAATTGTTGCGTGGGGTTGCCAAGGCCATCGAACCGCCGATCGCCGATGGCGGCGGTCAGGTGGTCAAACGCATGGGCGACGGTGTGATGGCCGTGTTCACCTCGGCCGATGGTGCGCTGCGCGCCGCGGTGCAGGCCAAACGGAATCTTGCCGATGTCGATGTGCACGGTTATCGCCCGCAGATGCGGATCGGTCTGCACACCGGCACACCGCGCGAGATCGGCGGCGACTGGCTCGGTGTCGACGTGACGATCGCCGCTCGGGTGATGGAAGCCGGGGGCAATGGCAACACCATGCTTTCGGATGCGTCATTGCAGTCACTCGGGCCGGAGACGCTCACGGAACTCGGGTTCTCGATCAGGCCGTATCGGCGCGGTTTCTTCGCCGCGCCGCTGAATGGCGTGCCAGAGGATCTGCGGATCTTCCGCTGTGTCTAATTTGCCGCGCCTTCGGCGCTGCGTGTTCGCGGCCCCCTGGTGTCTCGCGACTGACCCTTTCGAGCGACCTGCAAGCAGTCGCTAGCGGCGCCGTCGAGACTCGCGACTTCGTCGCATGCGCTTCGACGACTCGGCTGTGTTCGATGGCCGCGCCTACGGCGCGGACGCGAGACGGGCCGCGAACTCCTCGCTCGTAAGACTCGCTCCGTGGTGGTTGTGTGGGTGGTGAGGTCCTACATCAACCAGACGACCGCACCCGCGGCGGCGAGTACGGCGAGCACCACGAGGGTGATGGCAAGTGGGCGGGCGGTCTTCCAGGTGGAGTAGGCACCGCCCAGGAGGAACCCGGCCAGCGCGAACAGGATGACGGACGACATCCAGTCATTCTGCCTCGCGCGCACTGGCCAATTAACAATCACGCGTGCTTGCTTTTTTCTGGATCGGGTGTGATGCTGGACCTCGGAACGCGGACTCCACCGATGGCGCATGCGGCGGCATCGGGACGGTTCGCCGCACAGGAGGGCCTTCCAGCTGATGAGTATGCTGGCCGCCGATCCGGAGCTGATCCGGATCGGCAACTGTTCCGGGTTCTACGGTGATCGGCTCAGCGCCATGCGGGAGATGCTCGAGGGTGGGCAGCTCGATGTGCTCACCGGGGACTATCTCGCCGAGTTGACCATGCTGATCCTCGGTCGCGACCGGATGAAGGACCCCAGCCTCGGCTATGCCAAGACCTTCGTCCGCCAGATCGAGGACTGCCTCGGGTTGGCGCTGGAACGCAATGTTCAGATCGTCACCAATGCGGGCGGACTCAACCCGGCCGGGCTCGCGGAGAAGCTGCGCAAGGTTGCGGCGGACCTCGGGCTCGATGCCAAGGTCGCGCATGTCGAGGGTGACGACTTGCTGAGCCGGGCGGGCGAACTCGGCCTCGGGGCGCCGCTGACCGCCAATGCTTATCTCGGTGCCTGGGGCATCGTCGAATGTTTGAATGCCGGTGCGGATATCGTGGTCACGGGTCGGGTCACCGATGCCTCGGTGATCGTCGGCCCGGCCGCCGCCCATTTCGGTTGGGGGCGAACCGATTATGATCAGCTGGCCGGTGCGGTCGTGGCCGGGCATGTGATCGAGTGCAGTACGCAGGCCACCGGCGGTAACTTCGCGTTCTTCACCGAGCTGGCCGATCTGGGACGGCCCGGCTTCCCCATCGCCGAAGTGCGCAGAGACGGCAGCAGTGTCATTACGAAGCATTCGGGCACCGGCGGTGCGGTCACGGTGGATACCGTTGCGGCACAGCTGATGTACGAAATCCAGGGTGCGCGCTATGCGGGGCCGGATGTGACCACGCGGCTGGACAGCATCGAGCTGAGTCCGGAAGGTCCCGATCGGGTGCTGATCAGCGGTGTGACCGGCGAAGCGCCGCCGCCGCAGCTCAAGGTGTCGCTCAATACCCTGGGCGGTTTCCGCAATGAGATGGAGTTCGTGCTCACCGGACTCGATATCGAGGCGAAAGCCGCACTGGCACAACGACAGCTGGAGTCCTGGCTGCCCGTGCGGCCCGCGGAGCTGACCTGGACCCTGGCACGACTCGACCGGCCGGATGCCGAAACCGAGGAGCAGGCAAGCGCTTTGCTGCGCTGCGTGGTTCGCGATCCGGATCCGAACAAGGTCGGCCGCGCCTTCGCCAATGTCGCGGTCGAGCTGGCCTTGGCCAGCTATCCAGGTGCCAACTTCACCGGCCTGCCCGGCAATGGTTCGCCGTACGGCGTGTACACACCCGGATTCGTCGATGCCGCCGAGGTGCCGCATGCTGCGGTGCTGCCGCAGGGCACGCGCGTCGATATCGCACCCGCGTCGGACACGCTGGAATTGGCGGAGGTGGCCGAACCGGAACTGCCGGAGCCATTGCCCGCCAACGAAACTCGCCGAGTGCCACTGGGCACGATCGCGCTGGCCCGCAGCGGCGACAAGGGGGGCAATGCCAATATCGGGGTGTGGGTGCGCACCGATGAGCAATGGCGCTGGCTGGCGCATACCCTGACGGTGCAGCGCCTCGAGGAACTGCTGCCCGAGGCCGCGGCGCTGACGGTAACCCGGCATGTGCTGCCGAATCTGCGTGCCGTGAACTTCATTATCGAGGGGCTGCTCGGGCAGGGTGTGGCCTATCAGGCCCGCTTCGATCCGCAGGCCAAGGGGCTCGGCGAATGGCTGCGCTCGCGTCATGTTGATATCCCAGTGGAGTTGCTGTGAGTCCGTGGAATACGCCGGAAAGGCGCGAATTGCGCGCCACCGTAAGGGGTTTCGCCGAGCGCGACGTGCTCCCGTACCTCGATGACTGGGAGCGTGACGGCGAGATCCCGCGTGAACTGCACAAGAAGGCCGGAGCGCTCGGCCTGCTCGGCATCCAATTCCCCGAATCCGCGGGCGGTTCCGGCGGTGATGGTATCGACGCCATGATCGTCTGCGAGGAGATGCATCAGGCCGGTTGTTCCGGCGGCCTGTTCGCCTCGCTGTTCACCTGCGGTATCGCGGTGCCGCACATTATCGCCTCGGGCAATGAAGATCTGATCGAGCGCTTCGCCCGCCCGACTCTGGCCGGGGAGAAGATCGGCTCACTCGCCATTACCGAACCGGGTGGCGGCTCTGATGTCGGCCACCTCACCACCACCGCGCGTCGTGATGGCGACCATTACATCGTCAATGGCGCCAAGACCTACATCACCTCGGGTGTGCGCGCCGATTTCGTGGTGACCGCCGTGCGCACTGGTAGTCCGGGCTCCGGCGGGATTTCGCTGCTTGTGGTGGAGAAGGGCACGCCGGGCTTCACGGTCAGCCGCAAGCTCGACAAGATGGGTTGGCTGGCCTCCGATACCGCCGAACTGTCCTATGTGGATGTGCGGGTGCCGGTGGAGAATCTGGTCGGCCCGGAGAATTCCGGCTTCTATCAGATCGCCGGTGCGTTCGTCAGCGAGCGGGTCGGCCTTGCGGTGCAGGCGTATTCGCAGGCTCAGCGCTGCCTGGACCTGACCCTGGAATGGGTGCGCAACCGACAGACCTTCGGCCGCCCACTGATCAGCAGGCAGGCCGTGCAGAACACGGTGACCGAAATGGCCCGCCGCATCGATGTGGCCCGCGTCTATACCCGAAATGTGGCGCAACGCAGCGCCGAAGGCGAAACCGATTTGATCGCCGAGGTGTGCTTCGCCAAGAACACCGCCGTGGAGGCGGGCGAATGGGTGGCCAATCAGGCCGTGCAGCTGTTCGGCGGGCTCGGTTATATGCGCGAATCCGAGGTCGAGCGGCAGTATCGCGATATCCGCATTCTCGGCATCGGCGGTGGCACCACGGAAATCCTGACCGGACTGGCGGCGAAACGATTGGGGTACCAGTCTTGACGACACTTCGCACTACTCTCGATACCGCGTCGCCGGAGTACGCAGCCGCGGTCGAGGCCATGACCAGCAAACTCGCCGAGGTGGAGGCCGAATTCGCCAAGGCCATCGCGGGTGGAGGCCCGGATAAGCTGGCCCGGCATCGCAAGCGTGGCAAGTTGACCGCGCGCGAGCGCATCGAACTGCTCGTCGACGAGGATTCGCCATTCCTGGAGCTGTGCCCACTTGCCGCGTGGGGCAGCGACTTCCACGTCGGTGCGAGCGTGGTGTGCGGTATCGGCATCGTCGAAGGCGTCGAATGCATGATCGTCGCACCGGATCCCACGGTGCGTGGCGGCACCTCGAATCCGTGGACGTTGCGCAAGAACCTGCGCATGAACGACATCGTCATGCAGAACCGGCTGCCGGTAATCGGACTCGTCGAATCCGGCGGCGCCGATCTGCCGACGCAGAAGGAAGTCTTCGTCCCCGGCGGACGAATGTTCCGCGATCTCACCAGGGCATCGGCAGCCGGAATCCCAACCATCGCTTTGGTTTTCGGCAATTCCACCGCGGGTGGCGCATATGTACCGGGCATGTCCGATTACACGGTGATGATCAAGGAGCGCTCCAAGGTATTCCTCGGCGGACCGCCGCTGGTCAAGATGGCGACCGGTGAGGAATCCGATGACGAATCGCTCGGCGGCGCGGATATGCACGCGCGCGTCTCGGGTCTGGCCGATTACCTGGCGGTCGATGAGCAGGATGCGATCCGCATCGGTCGCTCCATTATCAAGCGGCTGAACTGGAAGAAGCAGGGTCCGGCACCGCGCGCTGAGGTCACCGAGCCGCTTTACGACCAGGAAGATCTGCTAGGCATCGTCCCGTCGGATCTGAAGATTCCGTTCGATCCGCGCGAGGTGATCGCGCGCGTGGTCGACGGTTCCGATTTCGACGAATTCAAACCGCTCTACGGCAGTAGTCTGGTTACCGGCTGGGCGCAGCTGCATGGTTATCCGGTCGGGATTCTCGCCAATGCGCGGGGTGTGCTGTTCTCGGAGGAATCGCAGAAGGCGACCCAGTTCATCCAGCTGGCGAACCAGTCGAATACGCCACTGCTGTTCCTGCACAACACCACCGGCTACATGGTCGGCAAGGAGTTCGAACAGAAGGGCATCATCAAGCACGGCGCGATGATGATCAACGCGGTATCCAACTCGAAGGTGCCCCATATTTCGCTGCTGATGGGCGCGTCCTACGGCGCGGGCCATTACGGCATGTGCGGTCGCGCCTATGACCCGCGCTTCGTCTTCGCTTGGCCCAGTGCGAAATCCGCTGTCATGGGCGGTGCCCAGCTGGCCGGGGTGATCTCGATCGTGGGCCGGGCGGCGGCGGAGGCCAGGGGCCTGCCGTTCGACGAGGAGGCCGACGCCGGAATGCGCGCCATGGTGGAGGCGCAGATCGAGGCCGAATCGCTGCCCATGTTCATGTCGGGGCGGTTGTACGACGACGGCGTGATCGATCCCCGTGATACCCGCACGGTATTGGGAATGGCGTTGTCGGCCATTCACAATGCCCCAGTCAAGGGCGCCGATGGCTTCGGCGTCTTCCGGATGTGAGGCTTTCATGACCTTCACTACTGTTCTGGTTGCCAATCGGGGTGAGATCGCCCGTCGGGTATTCGCCACCTGCCGTCGCATGGGTATCGGCACGGTCGCGGTCTACTCCGATGCGGATGCCGCGGCACCGCATGTCGCCGAAGCCGATGCGGCGGTGCGCCTTCCGGGCAATACTCCGGCGCAGACGTATCTGCGTGGCGAGCTGATCATCGAGGCGGCCCTGGCCACCGGTGCTGACGCCATTCATCCCGGTTACGGATTCCTTTCCGAAAATGCGGAATTCGCACGGGCGGTGCTGGCGGCCGGACTGGTGTGGGTCGGCCCGCCGGTCGAGGCCATCGAGCAGATGGGTTCGAAGGTCGCGGCCAAGAAGATGATGGATGCGGCCGGAGTCCCGGTGCTCGCCGAACTCGATCCCGCTGAGGTCACCGCGGCACAGCTGCCGGTGCTGATCAAGGCATCCGCCGGTGGTGGTGGGCGCGGTATGCGCGTGGTGCGCGAACTCGCCGACCTGGAACCCCAGATCGCCGCCGCGCGCCGGGAGGCCGAATCGGCATTCGGCGATCCGACGGTGTTCTGCGAGCGGTACCTGGAGACCGGCAGACATATCGAGGTCCAGGTCATGGCCGATACCCATGGCACCATCTGGGCGGTGGGCGAGCGGGAATGCTCCATTCAGCGCCGCCACCAGAAGGTGATCGAGGAGGCGCCGTCACCGCTGGTCGAACGGGTCGACGCCATGCGCGCGCCCGCAGGGGCCCCGCGCATGGCCGATGGACACGCCATGCGTGCGTCAGGCCCGGAGGCGGTAGCGGAGCGTGACCACGCAGGGGCCGCGCGCATGGCCGATGGACACGCCATGCGTGCGTCAGGCCCGGAGGCGGTAGCGGAGCGTGACCACGCAGGGGCCGCGCGCATGGCCGATGGACAGAGCATGCGCGAGCGGCTGTTCGTGGCGGCCAGGCTGGCGGCCGGTGCGATCGGCTACACCGGTGCCGGGACCGTGGAATTCCTCGCCGACGAGGCAGGCGAGTTCTTCTTCCTGGAGATGAATACCCGACTGCAGGTGGAACATCCGGTCACCGAATGCACCACCGGACTGGATCTGGTGCGGACTCAGCTGGAGGTCGCGGCCGGCGCCGAATTGGCTGCCGGTCCGCCGCCGCTGCGTGGGCATTCGATCGAGGTGCGGCTGTATGCCGAGGACCCGGCGCACGATTGGCAGCCGCAGAGCGGGACGGTTCATCGGATCGATATCCCTTCGGCGGTAACCGAATTCGATGTTCTCGATCGGCCGGGCATACGCTTGGATACCGGTGTGGTGGACGGTTCGGTTGTCGGTGTGCACTACGACCCGATGCTCGCGAAGGTCATCTCTTATGCCGCGACCCGTGGCGAAGCGGCGCGGCTATTGGCAACGGCCCTACAGCGGACCAAGATTCACGGTTTGGTGACCAACCGCGATCTGCTGGTGCGGGTGCTGCGCCACCCGGCATTCTTGGCCGGAGACACTGATACCGCATTCTTCGAAACGCACGGATTGGACTCGCTCTCGGCACCTTTGGTGTCCGAAAGCGATGAGGCACTGTCCATCGTCGCCGCCGCGCTCGCGGATGCCGCGGCGAATCGGAAGGCGGCCAGGGTCGGCGGCGGGCTGCCCGCGGGCTGGCGGAATCTGCCGTCGCAGTCGCAGCGCAAGTCGTACGAAAGTCGCACCAGCGGAACACATGACATCGGTTATCGCTTCACCCGCACCGGCGTCGCGGTGGACGGTCACAATGGCCTGGAATTGGTGCAAGCGGGTCCTGAACGCGTGGTCCTCGCGGTTCCTGGTGAACGCGGACCGGTGCGTAGGCAATTCGATATCGCCCGCTACGGCGAGCTGGTCTGCGTGGACTCCCCGCTCGGACCGGTGTCGGTGCGCAGACTGCCGCGCTTCAGCGATCCGGCTGATCAGGTCGCACACGGTTCCCTACTTGCGCCCATGCCGGGCAGCGTGATTCGCATCCGCGCCGAGGTCGGCAGCGCCGTCGAACAGGGGCAGCCGATTCTGTGGCTGGAGGCCATGAAGATGGAGCACACCATCTCCGCGCCTGCCGCGGGCGTGCTCAGCGTCCTCAATGTCACCGTCGGCCAACAGGTCGATGTCGGCACCGTGCTCGCCGTCGTCGATCCCACCGAATCCCAGGAGAACTGATGAGTTTCATCGAAACCGAAGAGCAGAAGGCGCTACGGGCGGCGGTCGCCGCGCTCGCCGCGAAGTACAGCTTCCGCGATTACGTGCTGCCGAAGGCGCGCAAGAACGAACCGCTCACCGAATTATGGGATGAGGCAGGCAAACTCGGCTTTCTCGGCGTGAATCTGCCGGAGGAGTACGGCGGCGGTGGCGCGGGCATGTACGAGCTCGCGCTGGTCATGGAGGAGCTGTCCGCGCAAGGCGCGGGACTGCTGCTGATGGTGGTCTCACCGGCCATCTGCGGCACCATCATCACCAAATACGGCACCGATGAGCAGAAGCAGCAGTGGCTGCCCAAACTCTCCGACGGCACCGCCAAGATGGTATTCGGCATTACCGAACCCGACGCCGGTTCGAACTCGCACCAGATCACCACGACCGCGCGGCGCGACGGTGACGACTGGATCCTCAACGGCCGCAAGATCTTCATCTCCGGCGTGGACCAGGCCGAGGCTGTGCTCATCGTCTCGCGCACCGAGGACCACAAGACCGGCAAGCTCAAGCCCGCGCTGTTCATCGTGCCCACCGATGCCCCCGGCTTCATCAAGACGCCGCAGGAGATGGACATTATCGAGCCGGACCACCAGTTCACGCTGTTCCTCGATGACGTGCGCCTGCCGTCGGATGCCTTGGTCGGCAAGGAAGATGCCGCGCTGATGCAGCTGTTCGCGGGCCTCAACCCGGAGCGCATCATGGGCGCGGCCATGGCCGTCGGCATGGGGCGCTACGCCATCGACCGTGCCGTCGAATACGCCAAGCAACGCACGGTGTGGAAGACGCCGATCGGTGCGCACCAAGGCATTTCGCATCCGCTCGCCGCGGTGAAGGTCGAGGTGGAGCTGGCCAAGCTGATGATGCAGAAGGCCGCGACCTGCTACGACGCGGGCGATGAGATGGCTGCCGCCGAGGCCGCGAATATGGCCAAATACGCTGCGGCGGAAGCCAGTATCAAGGCACTCGATCAGGCCATCCAGACCCACGGCGGCGCGGGACTCACCAAGGAGTACGGCCTGGCCGCGATGCTGGCCGCGGCCCGCATCGGCCGCATCGCGCCGGTCAGCCGGGAGATGGTCCTGAATTTCGTCGCCCAGTACTCGCTGGGCTTGCCGAAGTCCTACTGACACCCCGGCCTCGTCGCCGTTATCGGGCGACGAGGGATCGGGCCGGATGCCGCTATAGGAGGGTCGATGACCGAGATATCCACCGCACCATATGTGCGTTACGAGGTCAGCAATGGATTCGCGACACTCACGCTCGACTCGCCACACAACCGCAACGCACTGTCGTCGCGGTTGGTCGCCGAGCTGCTCGAGGGCCTCGACAATGCCGCGGCCGATCCCGCCGTCCGCGGTATTGTGCTCGCGCACACCGGCAATACCTTCTGTGCGGGCGCGGACCTGTCCGAGGCCAGCAATACCGACCCGGCGACGGCCGCCGAGGAGCGTACCCGCGTGATGATCGGCGTACTGCGCCGGCTCGTCGCAACACCCAAGCCGATCATGGCCCGGATCGATGGCAATGTGCGTGCCGGCGGTATGGGCATCGTCGCGGCCTGTGACATCGTGGTGGCCGGTCCCGGCAGCAGTTTCGCACTCACCGAGGTGCGAATCGGCTTGGCGCCGTTCATGATTTCGCTGACCCTGCTGCCGCGGCTCAGCTCGCGCGCTGCCAGCCGCTACTACCTCACCGGCGAGAAATTCGGTGCGGATATCGCCGAGCAGATCGGCTTGGTCACCATCACCGCCGCCGATCCGGTGGCCGAGGTGGCTCGGCTGTGCGCTGAACTGCGTAAGGGCTCCCCGCAGGGCCTGGCCGAGGCCAAGCGACTGGTCAATGCGGGCATCCTGGCGGAATTCGACAGCTCCGCCGAGGAACTGGCGAAACGTTCCGCGAGCTTCTTCGGCACCCCGGAGGTACAGGAGGGCATGTTGGCCTTCTTGCAGCGCCGTCCACCGACCTGGGCAGAATAGCGCCGTGACGACGCCGACGACCGAAGCCGCCATGGCCGCGAGCCTGTTCGGAGTGAACCAATGGTGACTTCCCACGAACCCAAGCAGGACCGCAGCCGGGCCACCCGGCAGCGTCTGCTCGAGGCGACCATCGACTGCCTGGCCGAAACGGGCTGGGCAGCCGCCACGGTCTCGGTTGTCGCGGAACGGGCCGGGGTATCGCGGGGTGCGGCCCAGCATCACTTCCCGACCAGGGAAGACCTGATCACCGCCGCACTCGAGTACATGTTCGACAGCCGCACGCAGCAGGCCACGGGCGAGGCGAAGGCGGTGGCCGCGCTGGCCGAGGGGGTCGAGCGGACCGAGGCGGTGGTGGCCGGGCTGGTCGAGTCCTACACCGGCCCGCTGTTCAAGGCGGCGCTGCAGGTGTGGACGCATGCGGCGGCAGATCCGGCGCTGCGGGAGCGAATTGTGCCGCTGGAGGCCAAATTCGGGCGTATATCGCATCGGCGGGCGGTGCAGGCGCTGGGGGTGGACGACGGTGATCCGGTCGCCCATCACCTCGTTCAGGCCACGCTCGATATGGCGCGCGGGCTCGGGCTGGCCGATGTCCTGACCGATGACTCAGCGCGCCGCAAACAGATCGTGTCGCAATGGGCGGCGACACTGCACGCCGCATTGCACGGCCACGGTCCTGACGCCGCTGGGACGCATCGCGCCGAGTCGAGCCGCTAGTCCTCGGTCGGCGCCTTGGCCGGTGACACATGCTGGAACCACATCGATGAAGCGATCGGTAGTCGTGCTTATATCGGCACGCTAACACGTTGCCGGGCAATGGCTTTCGTGACTAGCACAGGCCTTGCTGCTGGAGGTGTCCTTCATCGACCGCGTAGGAGGTGGAACCGATGAGGACGCCGAGAAGTCCGCCGATGACCAATCCCGGAATCGCGCCGGCTAAGAAAATGGGCAGGCCCGCAATGCCGCCGATGGCCGCGCCGAGCAGTCCACCGACCAGCGTCCTGACCTCGATGGTGTCGCCGGGCGGCAGGGGGCATCCGCCGATGGGGGTGGCCCGCGGGGTCGGTCCGGCTGCGGCTGCGATCGGCTCGGTCGGGACCGGTGCGGTCGGCTCTGGCGATCCGCCCGGCGTGGCCGATGCGGTCGCGGCGAAGCCGACGGTGAGCGCGATGGCGACGAGCGCGCCGATGACGGTTAGGGCGAATCTCGAAATGCTTCTCACGATTTTCCTGATGGTTCGGAGTGGGTGCTTGACCTGATGGCCGACCCCGGCCGGAGTCGTCCCGCGCTGGACCATCATTCCCGGAGTTCGCGGTGCGCGAAAGGGTTTCGAATGAATACCACATCAAGAGGATCTCGAGGAAGCAGGTAAAGGGATCTCGAGCGCACCGGGCGAATCGCGTGTGGATCAGTGGGCGACGGTCAGGTCGTAGAGGGTGATGCCGTCTACTTCGGTTGCCGTGAAGTGCTCTTGCACCCACGTGCGGATCTCGCTGCTGGTGCCGGAGCGGCCGAAACCGCCACCGCCATCCGCACCGCCGCGGTTGCCATTGCCGATGAAGTAGTGGATCTTTCCATCGGCGACATACTGTTCGAACTGATCCAACGTCGGCGACGGATCGCTGCCGTTGAAGCCGCCGATCGGCATGACCGGCAGTTCGGTGGCCAGCTGGAATCCGGCGGCACTGTTGGAGCCAATGGCTGCGGCGACCCAGGTGTATTCGGAGCCATTGCTTTCCAACATCGCGATAACCTTCGCGCTCGGCCTGCTCGCGCCGAGCAGACCACCGGTGGGCCCGCCCATCATCGGACTGCCTCCGGCCTCGATGGTGCCTTGCATATCGGTTTCGCCGGGTTGTCTATCCCGCATGCCATGGGATCCGGCGCCATTGCGACCGTCGGCATTTCGCGCACCGGGCATTCCGCCGACGGGATCGCCGAAGTCGCCCTCGCCCGCGGGGGGAGGTCCGAACATCCCGAATTTCCCGACATTCGGTCCGGCCGATACGATCCCGCCCTCATGACCGGTCGAAATGGTTTGCGCGGAATACGCGACGGGCCCGGCCGATCCGGTGAATGCGGCCGCGAATGCCGCGACCAGCGCCAGCTTGCGCGGCGTGGGGAGCAGCACCGTGATGGTCGCGAGCACACCGACCACCAACACCGCCCAGCGCAACCACGGCACGAAGCTCGAGCTGCGCGACAACAGCATCCACGCCGTCGCGGTGGTCAGTCCGACGGCCAGCCCGGCGAACAACCGGACCCACAGCCGATGCCGATCCCGCCACAGCGCAACCGCGCCGATCCCGACCAACGCGGCGACCGCGGGAGCCAGCGCCACCGTGTAGTACTGGTGGAAGATACCTGCCATGAAGCTGAAAGTCAGCCCGGTCACCAGCAGCCAGCCACCCCACAGGATCAGCGCCGCGCGCCCTCGATCGGTGCGTGCGGCCTTGCCACGCAACAGAATTCCGGTCATCAAGGCGACCAATGCCGCGGGGATCAGCCAGGCGATCTGACCGCCCTGTGCCGGTTCGAACATCCGGGTGATTCCGGTACTGCCCCACATGCCGCCGCCACCGCCGCGCGGCATATCGCCGCCGCCGGGGGCGACGCTGCCGTGTTCGTTGCCGTTCAATCGACCGAGCCCGTTGTAGCCCAGGGTGAGTTCGACGATCGAATTATGTTGCGACCCACCGATCCACGGCCGCGACGAGGCGGGCCAAAGTTCCACCGTGACCAGCCACCAGCCAGCCGCGGCGATCATCGACAAGCCCGCCGCGAGCAACTGCACGATCCGCTTGACGAGTGCGGGCGGCCCGGCGAACAAATAGGTCAGCGCCAGTGCGGGCACCACCAGTAGTACCTGCAATTGCTTGGTGAGGAAGCCGAATCCGATGCAGACACCGGTGAGCAGCAGCCAGCGAGTGCGCCCATCCTCGACCGCCCTGGTCATCGCCCAGATCGCCGCGATCATGAGGAATACCAGCAGTGCATCCGGGTTGTTGAACCGGAACATCAGCGCGGCAACAGGAGTCATCGCGAGTACCAGTCCGGCGATGAGTCCGGCCGCCGGGCCGAAGGGCCTGCGCACCGTTGCCCACACCAGTGCCACAGCGGCGACGCCGAGCAGCACCTCCGGAACGAGAATGCTCCAGGAGTTCAGCCCGAACATCCGCACCGACAATTCCATCAACCACAGCGAGGCCGGTGGCTTGTCGACGGTGATCGAGTTGCCCGCATCCGAGGAACCGAAGAAGAAGGCCTCCCAGGACTTCGAACCCGCCTGTACCGCTGCGGAATAGAAGGAATTCGCCCAGCCGCTGGCACTGAGGTTGCACAGGTAGGCAATTCCGGTGCCGAGCAGCAGGACGGCCAAGGCCGGGTATTCCCAACCGATCTCGCGCACGGGGCGTGGTTGTGGCCGTACCTCTGTCGACGGTGGTGTGAGCGTGGCCGTCACTGCTGTCCGCCCGCGCAGACCAGCGGGGTGCGGGTGGCCGTCGGATTCCGGAAGACCCAGCGCAGGCCGACGAATCGGATCAGCGTGGCAATGAGATTGGCAACCACGAGTACGAACAATTCCAGATGAACCGCGGCGTCGGGGGCCCATCGGTGCAAGGCGAACAACGAGCCGCAGGTGACCAATAAGCCGAAGCCGAATATCAGCAGACCTTGGAATTGGTGTGACACAACGCCATTCGACCCGCGCACCCCGAAGGTGAAGGCACGGTTGGCGGCGGTATTGCCGATCGCGGTGATCAGCAGCGCGGCGCAGTTCGCGACCTGCGAGCCGGTCATGGGCTGCAACACCAGATACAACAGCATGTAGGCGAGTGTGGAGAAAACGCCGACTATCGCGAACCGCACCACCTGCCCGACCATCCCCAGTGGCACGCCGGGCACCAATGGTTCACGTCCGACCGAGCGGTGTAGCTCGTCCAAAGCCAGCGCACCGGTCGTCAGTCCGCGCAGCAGTCGCCACACGCCCAGCAGGTCCTTGCGCGCGGTATCGACAATGTCGACCCGGCTGTCCGGATCGTCGATCCAGTCGACCGGCACCTCGTGGATGCGCAGCCCGGCGTGCTCCGCGAGCACCAGGAGTTCGGTATCGAAGAACCATTCACCGTCCTCGACCAGCGGCAGCAGCCGCCGCGCCACCTCGGTGCGCATTGCCTTGAAACCGCACTGCGCATCCGAAAAACGGGCCTGCAGTGAGGCTTTCAGGATCAGGTTGTAGCAGCGCGAGATGAGTTCGCGCTTGGGTCCGCGCACCACCCGCGATGCCGCGTCGAGCCGGGTGCCGATGGCCAGATCCGAGTGGCCGGAGATCAGTGGCGCCACCAAGGGCAGCAATGCATTCAGGTCGGTGGACAGATCCACGTCCATGTAGGCGACGACCTGGGCGTCGGAGTGCTCCCATGCCGCACGCAGTGCGCGGCCGCGGCCTTTGGCGTCGAGGTGCACCACCCGCACGTCATCGAGTTCGTCCGCGAGCAGCTGCGCGACCTGCATGGTGTCATCGGTGCTCGCATTGTCGGCAACGGTGATCCGCGCCGGGAACGGGAACCCGTCGCGCAGGTAGGCACGCAGCCGCCGCACGCATACGCCCAGGTCGGCCTCTTCGTTGTAGACGGGGATCACGACGTCCAGCACGGGCGTGAACGCCGTTTCGGTCATTTCCGCCCGGTGCGCGGCGGTCGTCGGTTCGGTCATGGTGACCACCCTCGCCAACCGCGCTGGACCCTGGCTGGGCCCTAGCTGTGAGGTTCCTGGGGGCCGCGCCTATCGCACTCGACGTATCCGCAATACGGTATCGGTACGCAGCCCCACCTGTCCCTCCGGCCACGTGACTTCCCGCTCGACCGCATCCTTGGTCTCGACGCTCCAGTCCGCCCCGAGAGCCAGGTCCGCTAGCACTTCATCCATTGTCGGAAAGTGCACGTCATGCCGATGTTCGACGAATGACGGCCACCCCGCATGCCCCGCAATCAACAAAACCCCGCCGCGCTGCACCGCCTCCGCCGCCCGCCGCAGCACCTTCGCCCGCTCCTGTTCCCGCGCCACCGGCGAATGAAAGAACTGCGCCGAAACCAGATCGAACACCCCCTCCGGAAACGATTGCGCCAGATCATGTTCGGCAAACGTGATGTGCTCCCCGAAGCCCGCCTCGTCGGCATGCGCCGCCGCGCGCCGCAGCGCTGTCACGGATACATCGACCGCGGTGACCCGCCAGCCGCGCCCCGCAAGCCAAACAGCATCCGCACCCTCACCACATCCGAGGTCCAATGCGGTCCCCGGCTCGAGCCCCGCGGCCTCACGCACGAGCAATGGATTGGGATTCCCGGTCCATACCTGATCCCGATCCTGATAAAACCCCTCCCAGAACTCCTGGGTATTGCCGGTTGCGGTGCCCTCGCTCATGCGTCGCTCTCCCATCGAAATCGCGTATCTCGGTCCATCGACCCTGTTCGCATGATGTGCGCGTGGTCCACGACAACGCCAACTTTCTTGCCGGTTCAGCAAAAGCCCGCCGGCCTCGGTTTCGGTTCCGACCGAGGTCGGTGCCGGGGTTGGTACGGTCGGATTCGTGATGCAGAGCGGGCGGGAAGTCGATGCGGGGGCGCCCAAGCGGGTCGATGCTCGGACGGAGCGGTGGCGGGAGCATCGGGTGAAGGTGCGGGGGCAGTTCGTGGATGCGGCGTTTCGGGCGCTGGACAAGTTCGGGCCCGAGGTGAGTATGGGGGATATCGCGAAGGAAGCCGGGGCGGCCAAGCCGAAACTTTACCGGCACTTCGAGGATAAGACAGATCTGTACAACGCGATTGTCGACCGGGTTGGCGACATGCTGTGGGAGCGGATCGTTTCCAGTGCCGATCTGACGAATGATTCGGCGCGGGAACTGATTCGGCGGGGTGCGGCCGCGTATGTGCTCGTGGTGTCCGAGCATCCCAATGTTTTCCGGTTCATGCTGCACAGCCACTTCACCCGGCGGATCGATGAATCCGAGCGGGCGCTGCAATCGGCTCGGCAATCGGCCAAGCGGGCCGCGGATCTGTTCACCGGACTGCTCGCCGACGAGTCCGTCGAGCTAACCGGCGTTGAACTCGTCAGCTATTCGGTATTCGGCGCGGTGGCCTCGGCCACCGACTGGTGGCTCGGCGCGAACCGGCTACAGGTACACGCCATGCCGATCGAGAAGTTCGTTGCCTACCTGGCCGAGATCATCTCCGCACTGGCCGATGCCAATGCGCGGCTGAACGGCATCCGCTTCCACGCGGAGCTACCGCTGCACCGCGCGTTCTCCAACGACTGATTTGCACCACCGGTGGTGCCGACCGCGGGCGCGCCCTGGGCGGTCGGCTTCCGCAGCCACTTCGAACCACTGTGTTCTCGTCAACCGCATCGTCGAGGCCGACGGTGTCTGCGATGTTCCAAGTATGTACCCACCCACCGACAAGTTTCGGCACCCGAACCCGATGGCTTCGGCGATCAAGAAGGGGAGAGCCGCCAGAGCGGAGAAACAGGCCCGTGACCTGCGCCGAGATCATATGATGCGGCCAAACAGCGGTAGGTCCAATCCTTGGCGAACTCGACCGCATCCGGCACCGAGTACCCATTGGCGAGCGCGCACGCGATGGCCGCGGCGAATGTGTCACCGCCGCCGTGGTCATTGCCGGTGCTGATCCGCGGCGCCGTGAACTCCAGGAATCGATCGCCATCGAAGAGCAGATCGGTACTCACCGCCGAGGAGCGCAGGTGCCCGCCCTTGACGATCGCCCATCGCGCCCCGAACTTGTGCAGTGCCTCCGCCGCCCGCCGCGCCGAGGCATCATCGATGACCTCGATCCCGGTGATCAGCCGCACCTCGTCCAGATTCGGTGTCACCACTGTGGCCAGCGGAATCAGCGTATGCCGCACCGCATCCAGTGCCTCCGCATGCAGCAGCGGATCGCCGTGCATGGATGCCGCCACCGGATCGACCACCAATGGCGTCCGATCCCGCCCGATCCCCACCTCCTGGCACACCGCCGCGACCGACTCGATGATCGCCGTCGAGGCCAACATTCCGGTCTTGGCCGCCCCGACCCCGATATCCCCGACCACCGCGCGCACCTGATCGGCCACGACCTGCGGCGGAATCTCATGGAACCCGCTCACCCCGACCGAATTCTGTACCGTCACCGCTGCCACCGCCACACACGCGTGCACCCCGCACAGCGCCATGGTCCGCGAATCGGCCTGAATGCCCGCGCCGCCGCCGGAGTCGGTCCCGGCGATAGTGAGGACGCGAACCGGGGTCTGCCCATCGGGCACTAGCGGCAGGAATTTCACAAACCAGACCCTACCCAGCATGGACCCGACCGAAGGGGGCCGGATTCCGATCTGCCCGATCGCCTAGTTTTAAATGAAAACCATTATCATTAAAGTGTGACCACTTCATCGACCCCTGACCTGCTGCCCGTCACCGTGCTCTCCGGCTTCCTCGGCGCGGGCAAGACGACCCTGCTCAACCACATCCTGGCCAATCGGGACGGTCGCCGCGTCGCGGTGATCGTCAATGACATGAGCGAGGTCAATATCGATGCCGCGCTCGTCGCCGGGCAGGGGCACCTGGACCGCACCGAGGAGAAGCTGGTCGAACTGACCAATGGCTGCATCTGCTGCACGCTGCGCGAGGATTTGATCGAGGCGGTCGGCAGACTCGCGCGGGCGGGCCGCTTCGATCAGCTGGTCATCGAATCCACCGGAATCTCCGAACCGATGCCGGTCGCCGCGACCTTCGACTGGGAATTCGACGACGGCTTCAAACTCGGCGATATCGCTCGCCTGGACACCATGGTCACCGTGGTGGACGCCTCCACCTTCCTCGCCGAGATCGCCCGCGGGCAAGCGCTCGCCGAGCGGAATCTCGAGGCGGGCGAAGGTGATACGCGTACCATTGCCGACTTGCTCGTCGATCAGGTCGAATTCGCCGATGTCCTGCTGATAAACAAGACCGACTTGGTCAGCGCCAATGCCGTCGGAACCGTGGAAGCCACTGTGCGACGGCTCAATCCACGCGCCCACGTGTTGCGCACCGAGAAAGGGGCGGTAGATCTCGCGGAAGTCCTCGCGACCGGTCGCTACAACCCCGTCGTCGCCGCCGAATCCGAGGGCTGGGTCGAAGAACTCGCGGGCGGCCACACTCCGGAAACCGAGGAATACGGCATCGGCAGCCTCACCTACACCGCCGACCGTCCCTTCCATCCCGAACGCCTCGCCGAAGCCCTAGCCCAACTGCGAGGCATGTTGCGCAGCAAAGGCTTCTGCTGGCTCGCCACCCGCCCCGAACTCGCCGCAATCTGGTCCCAAGCCGGTCCGAACCTCACCTTCGAACCCGCCGCCTGGTGGTCCGCCCTGGAAGTCCCCGCAGGCCAAGAAATCGTCTTCATCGGCATCGAACTCGATACCGCCCACATCCGCGCACTCCTTGACGCCGCCCTGCTCACCGACGACGAATTCAACGCGGGCCGCACCACCTGGGCCACCTATCCGGACCCGTTCCCCACCTGGGGCGCTCTCCATCAGCACTGACCTGGAACCATGCAGGCAATCGCCGAGCGGCCCCCGCCGCCAATGCATTCTCGGTCACTAGTTGGAGATGCCGGGGGCCAGGTGGGTGTAGGTGGGGTCGGTGAGTTGAGTGAGCATGAAGGCGGCGATATCGGCGCGGGCGATTTTGAGGGACAGGCCGTTGGTGTCGGCCGGGAAGCCGTGGCGGTAGGTGTCGGTGCGTGGGCCGTCGGTGAAGGCGCTCGGGCGGACGATGGTCCAGTCGAGGTTGCTGCCGCGGACGTATTCTTCCTGCTTTTCGTGGTCGGCGTAGGCCTCGCGCAGCAGCATTCCGAACATGACGTACTTCCACAGGAAGTTCAGATTGCCGCGGCTGTCGCCGACGCCGAGAGTGGTCTGGCAGATCAGGCGCTTGACGCCGGTCCGGTCCATCGCCTCCAGCACCGCGCGGGTGCCTTCGGCCCGGATGACGCCCTTGCGGCCCGCACCCAGCGAGATCAGCACCGCGTCCTGCCCGGCCACGGCCCGCTCCACCGAACTCGTATCGAGCACATTGCCCTCGACGACCTGCAGCCGCTCATGTCGCTGCTGCACACTCGCCGCATTGCGCGTGAAGGCGGTGACCTCGTGCCCCTGCTCGAGTGCCTGTTCGACGACCAGCCGACCGACGGTGCTGGTGGCTCCGAAGACTGCGATACGCATGATGTTCTCCTTGTGTTGGATGTGCGGTGCTCCCGGGCCCTACGTGGTTACGCAGGCTGCCGTCTCCGGGCCGGACGCTCGCACCGCGGGGTGTTGAAAGCTGTTGAGCTGTTGGTGAATCCAGTACATCAACAGAGAACGAGACGAACCATGGCCATGCGTCTCGAGACCATACGAGGGGGTCTACGCCGGAAAGCGCAAGAGCCCGCGTCCGGAGATAGGATGCGGGCCCTTGCGTAGCGCAACTCAGCCGAGCTTGGCGAAGAACTGCCGGATATCGGCGACGATCAGCTGGGGTGCCTCATGTGCGGCGTAATGTCCGGCCGCATCGTTCGGGTCGCCTGGTACGAAGCCGGCGTCGTAGGAATTCCAGCTGATGATGTTGCTGTGATCGCGCTCGGCGAACCGGCGGATCGACTGGAAATCACCCTTGAACATCGCCAATCCGGTCGGCACCGTGGTCGGTCCGCTCGGCTGCTGCGCGGTGTGCGCATTCTCGTAGTAGAACCGCAGCGACGACCCGGCAGTACCGGTCAGCCAGTAGATGGCCACATTGCCGATCACGAACTCCTCGTCGAGGCTCTCGCCGAACAACTGCGCATTCCAGCCGAGCAATCCGACCGGCGAATCGGCCAGCGCGAACGCCAGCGTCTGCGGCTGCTGGCTGTGCAAGGTGTTGAAGGCCATCTTGTTCTCCTGGAACCACTGCAGATGCCGCAGCGCCGCCATATCGTCCTCGGACAGCCCCTCGAACTCCGATGGATCACCGGATGGGAACGAAAACAGCTGCGTCACATGCACTCCGACGACGTGCTCGGAATCCAGCCGTCCGATCTCCGGCGAGACCATGGAGCCACCGTCGTTGCCGATGGCGCCATAGCGCTCGTAGCCAAGTCGGCCCATCAGCTCCGCCCAGGCCGCGGCGGTGCGGACGGTGCCCCATCCGGTGCTGCGGGTCGGCCCGGAGAACCCGAATCCCGGCAGCGACGGGATGACCAGGTGGAAGGCGGGCTCATCGGCCGATTCCGGCTCGGTCAGCGGCGCGATGACATCGAGGTATTCGAGCACCGACCCCGGCCAGCCGTGGGTGAGGACCACCGGCAGCGCATCCGGCCGAGCGGATCTGATGTGCAGGAAATGAATATTCTCGCCGTCGATCTCGGTGGTGAACTGCGGGTAGGAGTTCAGCTTCGCCTCCAGCGCGCGCCAGTCGAAGCGTTCCAGCCAGTACGTGGCCAGACCCCGCACCCGCTGGTTCGGCACCCCGTAGGCGTCGCCGACGCCGGGCAACTCATTCGGGTAGATGGCCCGGGACAGCCGGTCGGCCAGATCGTCGAGCTGAGCCTGCGGGATGTCGATGCGGAAGGGGGTGATGGCGGTCATCTCTACTCCTTTTTGAAACGGAATGCTTCGTTCTGTTCTGAATGTATCAGAACGGATCGTTCCGTTTCAAGTGCTAATCTGAATCCATGCCGAAGACATCCGATGCCCCAGTTGAGAAGGGGTTGCCCGGTCGCAAGGCCCAGGCCGCACGCAATGACGGGCTCATCCTCGAGGCTGCCCGCGCGGTCTTCCTGGCCGACGCCAACGCGCCGATCGCCGCCGTCGCCGAACGGGCCGGAGTGGGGATCAGTGCCCTCTACCGCCGTTACCCGAGCAAGGAGGTGCTGTTGCGCACCCTCTGTCACGAGGGCCTACGCCGCTATAACGCCGAAGCCGATGCCGCACTGGCGGATTCGGATGGCTGGCGCGGTCTGGTGGGATTCCTGGAACGGGTGGTCGACGCCGATGTGCATTCGCTGGCCGTACATCTGGCGGGCACCTTCACCCCGGATGAGTCGATACTCCCGGATGTCACGCATTCGGGTGCGGTCACCGAGGAACTGGTGCGGCGGGCGCACGCTTCCGGTCGGCTGCGCGCGGATGTCAATGCCAACGACCTCGGTCTCGTCCTGGAATCATGCGCGGCCATCGCCATGCCAGACCAGGCGCGAACCGCCGAACTGCGCCGGCGCGTGCTGGCCATACTGATCGCGGGGCTCTCGGGTGAAGGTGAATTGCCCGGTCCGCCACCGGAAGTGGGCGAATTCGCGTGGCGCTGGCAACCGCGTAACCAGCGACAATGAGTTCGGCCGCGGCGCGCCGTCTGCGCAATCAGGCATGTCCACAGCAGCGAGAGGGTCGCCATGAACTGAGCGAGATCCAGGTGATAGGCACGAATCCCCATCCGGTGCCCGACCCGCTCGACAATGCCGGTATCTGCTAGTGCGACGATCCGGATGGCAATCGTTGGGCCGTCCAACAGATTTCGACGCGCCCGAAACCCTCCCCATCGCCGATTACTCTGGCGAACCGGCTCGTGACCGGGACGTCGGATGCGCCCGTTGTCGGTGGATGTTCAGGGTGCGTCGGGCAGTGTGAGTGGTTGGATCGCGCGGCCGTCCACCCATGCGGTCCAGCCGTTGTCGCAGGCGATATGCGCCCAATCGCCGGCGCGGCCGAGGATCTGGAGTTCGACGCCGGCAGCGATGCTGGTGATCGGGTCGAGGCTCGGATCGGGCGCGGCCCATGCGTCCAGTCCGCCCTCGGGTACCAGGTGGGTCGGGTACCACGCGCCGGCAAGGGGTTCGATGACGCGCCCGTCGACCCATGCGGTCCAGCCGTTGTTGCAGGCGATATGCGCCCAGTCCCCGGACCGTTCGAGGATCTGGAGTTCGACGCGCGGGTCGATGCGGGCGACGGGCGGCCGGGTCGAGTCGGGAGTGGTCCAAGCGAGCATGCCGTTGCCGGGCACCCGGTGGGTCGGATGCCATGCCGGTGCGCTGTCGCGCTCGACCAGCTCGACCTCCGTGGGTGCGGCGGACGCGTCGAATGCCGGTATGGCGCCGGCGAACGGCTTGACCACGACAGGGTCCAGCACATCACGTACCAGACGGAGCGCGACTTGCGCTGTGGTCTCGAACAATTCCGCACGCGGGTTGCGCGCCGCCAGCTCGCGCCAGAATGCGAACCGGGTCGTGAACGTCGAACGGAAGACCGTGAAATGGGCGAGTGCGTCCTGTTTCGTTGCCGCACTGGTCAATACGGCAATGCTCCCGGTCGTCACCAGCTGACTGAACGACCGCGCCACCGCGGTCCCGGCATCGGTGAATCGGTAGCTACCGAGCGCCTCCAGTCGGACCAGGTCCAGCAACGCCAGCCGGGCCAGTCCTTCCGTCATCCGACCGGCCGCCGCGGCGAGCGATACCGGTGCGGCGCCCTTGGCGGCGGATAGGGCCCAACGGGTGTCGCCGCTGGCCAGCCCCTTGGCGAGTTGCTCCTCCAGCTCGAGCGCCCGTAGCTCGAGCGGTCCGGGCGCGACGTTTCGACGTAGGACCGCGGCCAAGCGGGCCTCTTGTGCCGCGTCGGCGGCGGCGAGCAGCGCGGCGAACGTGATGAGATCGAGGTCGATCGGTGGTGATGCGGATCCGGGGGCGTAGGAGGTGAGATCGAGCAGTTCGTCCACAAGCACGGTGGCTTCGGCGAGTGTGGGCACAACGGCGAAATCGAAGCCGTCGTCGCCGGTTCCGGCCTGCATGACGTAGGTGTCGTCTTCGTCCCCGCGCAGTAGCAGCGCCGCCATCCAGGTGTCCTGCCCGGCGCGGTTGGCGGTGATGGCGGTGGTGTAGGCGGGATCGGCGGCGATCCGCAGTGCGTTCGTCGCCGGTCCGGAGAGTCGGTCGTCGGCTTCGATCAGTCCGGTGTCTCGCAGCGCCGCCGCCGGGTCGCGCGGCGGGGTCCGCGGCGGCAGCGCGGACCGCGGCCCCGGCGCCAGGCCGGCGATGGACAAGGCCGCGGCGAGTTGGTCCGGGGTCAGCCGGAAGCGCAGCGGATTCGACATCGTCGACTCCTTCCCGCGTCGGCCAGCAGTGGCGCGACCGGAAGCAGCCCGAGCAGGGCACATAATCCAGCAAGACCCGGACCGGAAACCATTGCGCGAGTGGTATCGGTCGCCGGGCCCGGTGTCCGCGATGCGCGGTTTGCTGCCGGGTATCCAGTCATCAGAGTTCTCGGGTCGACCGAATCACATTTATGGTTTCACATGCGGCGATTGCTCAGCAACAGGCCGATCGGTGGTCCCAACCTGCGAAGTTCGGACCGCTCACAGCGTTGATCCGGTCGGCCGGTTAACCCGATCCGACAGCCCGCACCGAGTGTCCGCGCGGGGTCGCCCTCTTCGACCGCGCCGGATGCAGCCGGGCTAGCGCGGTCCCAGGAACAGCGTTTGAGTGCTGCGGCCGAGCGGGCCCTTTTCATCGAAGAGCGCCGACTCGGCCAGGCCGACGCCGTGCGGTTGCGGGTAGGTCGCGGCATCCAGGCAGACCCATTCGCTGACCGGATGTCGGTACAGGGTTACCGTGAGATCGGTATTGATGAACAGATAGCGGGACCAATCCAATACCGAGCTGACGCCGTTGCCCGAATCCGCGGCCGCGAGTGTGCGTTCCAGTGGGCTCGGGGTGGTACCCGCGACGATCGGATACTTCAGCCGGATCCAGCAGATCGCCGGGCCGGGTTCGCCGAAGGATCCGGTGACGAAGCGGTAGTCGATGCCGGTGTGAAAACCGATCGACTGGTCCGACGGGAACGGCGACGACACACCCTGGTCCGGACCGGGCCGGGCGCCGGACGGCAGGAACTGCTCAGGCAGTTCGAGTTCCGGCTCGGCGAGTTTGAAGCGCCAGGCATTCGCCCGCAGCACCGGTCCGCGATCGGTGGACAGGGTCGCCTCGATCAGCTCCACACTGCGGCCGGGGCGGGCCACCCGCGTCGCTACCGTCAGCGGCTCCAGCGGAACCGGGCCGAGGATCTCGACCGCGACCCGCCCGACCTGGAATCCGGCCCGCGGCTCACAGCGCTCGATCGCGTACCCGAGCAGTGCGGATGGCGGTCCGGCGTGCTGGGCGTCCGGTGACCACGGACCGCGGGTCAGTTCGGTTGAGACGAACCGATTCGGGTTCGCCGGATCTGGGGTGTAGAAGGCGTCCGCCACGTCGTTGTCCCGTTCCGCTGAGTTGTTCGTACGGTTAACGATTCTGCTATGAAGCTACTCCGCGGCGTTAGGCCACCAGCGCTACGCCCGCCCGAACGCCAGGGCGACATTGTGGCCGCCGAAACCGAAGGAGTTATTGAGCGCGAAATCGATGTGCTGCTCGCGGGGTGCGCCGGCCACGATATCGAGGTCGATCTCCAGGTCGCGATTGTCGAGATTCAAGGTGGGCGGGACGATTTGGTCGCGCAGCGTCAGCATGGTGAGGATGGATTCGAGCGCACCGACCGCGCCGATCGAATGGCCCAGAGCGGATTTGGGCGCGTACACCGATGCCTCCGGTGTAACCGCGGTAATGGCATTGGCTTCCGACGCGTCGCCGATCGAGGTGGACGTGGCGTGCGCATTGACGTGCTGAATATCCGAAACCTGTAATCCGGCAGTGCTTATCGCTTTGCGCATGGCGCGCGCGGCGCCGACGCCCTCCGGTTCCGATGCGACGATGTGATAGGCGTCGGAGGTGATCCCCGCGCCGAGTACGCGGCCGTGAATCTGCGCGCCGCGCGCCCGCGCGTGCCGCTCGGATTCCAGCACCAGGAGTGCGCCCGCCTCCCCGAAGACGAATCCGTCGCGGTCCCGGTCGAAAGGCCGCGATGCCCGCTCCGGTTCGTCATTGCGGGTGCTCATCGCTCGCATCATGGCGAAACTCGCGATCGGCACCGCATCGATATGCCCCTCGACGCCACCGGCCACCACCACATCCGCCTCGCCGGTGGTGATCAGCCGCCAGGCGTGCGCGATCGCCTCCGAACCGGAGGAGCAGGCCGAGACCGGTGCGAAAACCCCTGCCTTGGCACCGATTTCGAGTCCGACCGTCGCGGCCGGACCGTTCGGCATGACCATCGGCACCGACATCGGCGACACCTTCCGATAGCCACCGTCGCGCATCGAATCGACCGCATTGATCAGCGCATCGCCGCCGCCGAGTCCGGTGCCGATGACGACCGCGAGCCGCTCGCCCTCGACCTCGGGTGCGCCCGCATTGCGCCAGACCTGGCGGCCCAGCACCAGGGCCAGCTGCTCGACATAGGAGTGACGGCGCTGTTCGATGCGGGTGAGCTGATCACCCGGCCGTGTCTTCAACTTGCCGCCGATGCGGACCGGCAGTTCGTATTCGGCCACGAAATCGTCGTCGAGCATGCCGATACCGCTGCGCCCGGCGAGCAGTCCGGACCAGGTCGCATCAATGTCATCGGCGATCGATGTGGTCGCGGCGACCGCGGTGACCACGACGGCCGGGCGAGTTTCTGAAGCGATTGTTACAGTCACGGTGTCATGAATACCTGTACCAATCGCTACAGTCAACTCATGGCCCGCCCCATCGACCATGCGAAACGCGCCGAACTGCTGGCCGGTGTCGTCGAATACATCGCCGCCCACGGTCTCGGCGACCTGTCGCTGCGCCCGCTCGCCGCCGAACTCGGCACCAGTTCGCGCATGCTGATCCACTACTTCAACACCAAGGAAGAACTGCTGGTACAGGCGCTTACTACGCAGCGTCCGGATATCCCCGCGGTCTTCGCGGGGGTCTCCGACGCGGCTTCGCTGCGCGCGCGGCTCGGCGAATTCTGTGCGGTGAATATCGCGGGGGAGGCCACGACGAGTGTGCGGGTGCTGTTGCAGGTGCTGGGGGCGGCGTGTGCGCCGGGCAGTCCCTATGGCGAATACGCGAATGCCGCGATCGCGACCTTCATCGGGACGCTCGCCGATGCGCTGCGTCGAATCGAATCCATCGATGACCCGGAAGCTGTTGCCACGCTATTGGTTTCGGGATTGCGCGGCATCATTCAGGATCGGTTGATCACCGGTGATGTGGAGCGCACCGACCGGGCCGCGCGCCGATTGATCGATCAGATCATCCGTTAGATACCCACGCCATGTCACTGCTGGTCAATTGCGACAGCCAGGACGAGGTCGACCGACTCTGGACGGCGTTGCTCGCCGACGGCGGTCAGCCGGTCGAATGCGGTTGGCTCAACGACAAATATGGTGTGCCCTGGCAGATCTGGCCGGTCGAAGCCGACACTCTGCTGGCCAGTGCCGATCGCGTGGCCGCGAACCGCGCCATGCAGGCGATGCTCGGGATGCAGAAGATCGACCTGCAGGGCATGCGAGACGCCTACGCGGGCAAGATCAGCTGATCTGCGGAATCTACCGGCGCCCGGTCGGGCCTCGGGCGCTTCGCTGGATGTTCCTCCGATCGCCCGGCGGGGCACGGACATGGAAAGGTATCGTCGAGCGGGAAAATTTCGCACACCAACGGGGGCTCGCACCAGCGGGCTGAGAGGACGGCTAGCCCAATTCGGGCGTTCAGGGCCGTCGACCGTATGAACCTGACCGGGTAATGCCGGCGTAGGGAGGATATTCATGGGCACACCTGTCGACTCCGTGACCACCGGTCCGATCGAGGGCAGCGTCAAGCACTATCAAGAGGTCGATGACCTGCGTATTCCGGTGCGTCGGATCAATCTGACCAACGGCGAGCACTTCGACGTCTACGACACCTCGGGCCCGTACACCGACGATACGGCGTCCATCGATCTGGAGGCCGGTCTGCCTGAGTTGCGCGACGGCTGGGCCAAGCCCGATGTCGACGGTCCGCCGACCCAGCTGGCCTGGGCACGGCAGGGCATCATCACCCCCGAGATGCGCTTCATCGCCGCGCGCGAGGGCGTCACGCCGGAGCTGGTCCGCGACGAGGTCGCCGCGGGTCGCGCGGTCATCCCGGCCAACCACAAGCATCCAGAACTGGAGCCGACCATTATCGGCAAGAAGTTCCTGGTGAAGATCAATGCCAATATCGGCAATTCGGCCGTGTCCTCTTCGATCGCGGAGGAGGTGGAGAAGATGGTGTGGGCCACCCGCTGGGGCGCGGACACCATCATGGATCTGTCCACTGGCAAGAACATTCACGAGACACGCGAATGGATCCTGCGCAATTCGCCGGTCCCGGTCGGTACCGTGCCGATCTATCAGGCGCTGGAGCGGGTGAACGGCGATCCCACCGCGCTCACCTGGGAGATCTACCGCGACACCGTCATCGAGCAGTGCGAGCAGGGCGTCGACTATATGACCGTGCATGCCGGTGTGCTGCTGCGCTACGTCCCGCTGACCGCCAAGCGGGTCACCGGTATCGTCTCGCGCGGCGGATCCATCATGGCGGCATGGTGTCTGGCGCATCATCAGGAGTCGTTCCTGTACACCAACTTCGCCGAGCTCTGCGAGATCCTGGCGAGGTACGACGTAACGTTCTCCCTCGGTGACGGACTGCGTCCCGGCTCCATCGCCGATGCCAATGACGAGGCCCAGTTCGCCGAGCTGCGCACCCTCGGCGAACTGACCAAGATTG
The DNA here is from genome assembly GCF_040680755.1 of Nocardia sp. NPDC051990. Classification (NCBI taxonomy): domain Bacteria; kingdom Bacillati; phylum Actinomycetota; class Actinomycetes; order Mycobacteriales; family Nocardiaceae; genus Nocardia; species Nocardia sp. NPDC051990. Next base: position 195,670 of record NZ_JBFAXH010000006.1, read on the forward strand.
CGAAATCGCATGGCGTGCAGGTCATGATCGAGGGTCCGGGGCACGTGCCGATGCACAAGATCGTGGAGAACGTGCGGCTGGAGGAGGAGCTGTGCGAGGAGGCGCCGTTCTACACCCTCGGCCCGCTCGCTACCGATATCGCACCCGCTTACGACCACATCACCTCGGCCATCGGCGCGGCAATTATCGCGCAGGCGGGCACCGCGATGCTGTGCTATGTCACCCCCAAGGAGCACCTGGGTCTGCCCAACCGTGACGATGTCAAGGTCGGCGTGATCACCTACAAGATCGCCGCGCACGCCGCCGACCTCGCCAAGGGCCATCCACACGCTCAGGACCGCGATAACGAATTGTCCAAGGCGCGGTTCGAATTCCGCTGGCGCGACCAGTTCGCCCTCGCCCTCGATCCGGACACCGCCCGCGAATACCACGACGAAACCCTCCCCGCCGAACCCGCCAAGACCGCCCACTTCTGCTCCATGTGCGGTCCGAAGTTCTGCTCCATGCGCATCTCCGCCGACGTGCGGGAATACGCCGCGCGCCAGGGGCTTTCGGAGGTCGAGGCGATCGAAGCCGGGATGGCGGAGAAGTCCGCGGAATTCGCCGACCATGGCGCACAGGTATATCTGCCGGTGGTGTCGTAGATAGGCCCCGGCGGCCGCTGAAATGGCGATAGCCCCGGACCAAGGGATGGTCCGGGGCTTCTCTCAGGAAGTTACACGAACAATCCGCCGCTCCCGAGCGGATTCGAGAAAATTGCTGCCGAGCGGTTTGCGCGGTCAGCCGTACGTTGAGCGCACCTCTCAGTCACGCGCATGCCCAGATACGCCCGCGGACCTCGCCGAGGCCGATGCGCGGCGCATGCGAACCCCGGGCCGGTGCCGTGATGACCACTTCGTTGCCGTCTTCGAGGAACGTCTGGTGTTGCCCGCTTATCGTGACGGGTTCGGCTCCGCCTCAGGACAATTCGATGAGCGAAGCGTCCGGACCGAAGAGGGTGCTGTCGGGAACCTCGGTCTTCATGCGGGCCCACGGCGCCGGGTCGCGTGCGGGCGCTGATGCGGTTGCCGATGCGCGCCGGATTGCGGTCCGCGCCCGGACCAGGTCCATGCGTATCCGGGATCCTCGCAGGCCAATGCGCCTTCGCCGAGTTCGAGCGGTCGGAAGGTGTCGACCATGACCGCGAGTTCGTCGAAGAAATCGATACCGATACTGCGCTCATATGCGCCCGGCTGCGGACCGTGCGCATAACCGCCGGGATGTACCGACACCGAACCCGGTCCGATACCGGAACCCCTACGCGCCTCGTAATTTCCACCGCAGTAGAACATGATCTCATCGCTGTCGACATTGGAATGGTAGTACGGCACCGGAATCGACAGCGGGTGGTAGTCGACCTTGCGCGGTACGAAATTGCACACCACGAAATTGATCCCCTCGAATGCCTGATGGGCGGGCGGCGGCTGATGCACCCGGCCGGTGAGCGGTTCGAAATCGGCGATATTGAAGGTGAGCGGATACAGGCAGCCGTCCCAGCCGACCACATCGAATGGATGCGTCGCGTAGATCATCCGCGTGCCGACCACTTGACCGCCTGGACAGTGCTTCACCAGCACCTCGATATCGGTTCCGGTGGCGATCAACGGTTCGGCTGGCCCGTGCAGATCCCGCTCGCAGTACGGCGAATGTTCCAGCAGCTGACCGAATTTCGAGAGATAGCGCTTCGGCGGGGTGAGGTGGCTGGCGGCTTCGATCACATAGGCGCGCAGCGGTTCCGGGCCGCTCGGTAGCCAGCGGTGCGTGGTCGCGCGCGGGATCAGCACCTGGTCGCCCTGCCGGGCCGGGATGGTGCCGAAGACCGTTTCGACTACGGCCGCACCGGATTCCACGTACGCCAGCTCATCGCCGATCGCATTGCGATACAGCGGTGACGCGCCCTTGGCCACCACATAGGAGATCCGCACATCCGCATTGCCGAGCAGCAGCCGACGGCCGGTGATCGGATCGGCGCCCGCCGGGGTATCGCCGGGAAAGAGTTCGTGCAGACGCAGATGTCGGTGGCGCAGTGGATGATTCGGGGTGAGGGTCTGGTCCGGCAGCTCCCATACCGTCGAATCGACAATGGCGGGTGGCAGGCCGCGGTGATACAGCAGCGAGGAATCGCCGGAGAAGCCCTCCTCGCCCATCAGCTCTTCGTAATAGAGCCGTCCCTGGTCGTCTCGATGCTGGGTGTGCCGCTTCGGCGGCACCGCACCCACCTGCCGATAGAACGCCATGACCGTACCTCCGGCTGGACCGCTGGATTTGCTTTCCATCCTAGTGCGGCACGCGCTGGCAGGATGGACATTTTGTCGGTCAAATGCGGACTTCTGCGGCATTTCGCCTAGCGATGGGGTGAAGTGCTGAACAATTGTCAGGCGTGACGCAATGTGCGGTACGCGGCCGCCCCGACAAAGGCCCCGAGGCTCTGCGGATCCCAACCGCCCTCGCTCGCCAGCAGTGTGCGCACCGCACCCTCACCTGCGGACACCCACGGCTCGACAAGTACCAGCAACTTGCGCTCGGCATCCTCGATGCCGGGCTTGTGTGTACATGATGATGTACATTGGTTCTACGAACGTTTCGAGAGGACCGTCATGCGACCCATCTCCATCACCGAGGCTCGCGCCAATCTGGCTTCCGTTCTGGATTCGGCTACCGAAGACCTGGAAGAGGTCGTCATCACCCGCGCGGGACGCGAGTCAGCGGTCGTGATTTCGCTGCGTGAGTACCAGTCGCTCAAGGAAACCGCATACCTGCTGGGATCACCGGCCAATGCCCGCCATCTGGAGCGATCCATCGAGCAGTTACGGGCCGGCGAGACCGAACACCATGAACTCGTCGAAACCGACGACGAGGGCGCGGAGTGAAGATCTTGTTCACGCCCGATGCCTGGGCCGACTACCTCTGGTGGCAGGCCAACGACAAGGCAACGCTGAGGCGAATCAACAGACTCATCGAGGACATCACCCGCAACGGCTACGACGGTGTTGGTAAGCCGGAACCATTGCGGCAGAACCTCGCTGGGTTCTGGTCACGTCGCATCACAACCGAGCACCGCATTGTATATGTGATCGAGGATGATACGGCCAAGATTGTCGCCTGCCGCTTCCACTACGAATGAGATCGGCGTCAGCGACTAGCCGGTGAATTCAGCGATTACGGGGGCGTGGTCGCTGGGGCTCTTGCCTTTTCGCTCCTCGCGGTCGACCATCGCGTCCTTGGTGCGAGCGGCCAGTGTCGGGGAGGCGAGGATGAAATCGATACGCATGCCTTCCTTTCGGGGGAAGCGCAGTTGGGTGTAGTCCCAGTAGGTGTAGACGCCGGGGCCGGGGGCGAACGGGCGCATGACGTCGGCGAAGCCGGTTTCGACAATGGCGTTGAAGGCGTCACGTTCGGGTTGGGAGGTGTGGGTTTTGTCGGCGAAGAATTCGACGGACCAGACATCGTCGTCGGTCGGGGCGATATTCCAGTCGCCGACCAGCGCGATCTGCGCCTCCGGATGCTCGGCGAGCCACTGGGCGCCGTTGGCGCGCAGGGCGGCAAGCCATTCCAGTTTGTAGGTGTAGTGCGGGTCGTCCAAGGTGCGGCCGTTGGGGACGTACAGGCTCCACACCCGGACGCCCCCGCAGGTCGCACCGAGTGCGCGCGATTCCACGATCGGGGCGCTGATCAGCGATTCGCCCGCGTCCTTGTCGAAGCCGGGCTGATCCGGGAACGCGTCTGCAACGTCGTCCAGGCCGATGCGTGAGGCGATCGCGACACCGTTCCACTGGTTCAACCCGATATGGGCGACCTCATAGCCGAGCTCGTCGAAGCGCTCGAACGGGAACTGGTCGTCGCGGCATTTGGTTTCCTGCATCGCGAGCACATCGATGTCCTGGCGGTCGAGGAAGTCCGCGACCCGGTCGAGACGGGAGCGGATCGAATTGACGTTCCAGGTCGCGAGACGCACGGATGCCTTCCTTCATAGTTGTCGGTTCAGCGGGAGCCGTCCGGTGTGGCATAGCGGTAGGTGTGGTGGTCGAGGAAGCCCAACTCGTGATACATCGCGATGGCCCCGGTGTTTTCGGCCTCGACCTGGAGATATGCGTGGGTGGCGCCACGGTCGGCGCCCCAGCGGATCAGTTCCGCGCAGATCAGCGAACCCAGCCCGTGCCTGCGGTGTTCGGCCGCCACCGCGACGCAGGTCAGGCCGATCCAGCGGCGGCCGTCCGGTGCGGTGGTGAGTGCACCGCGGCCGATCGCAATAGGCTGCGGCAGGCCGAGCGAGGCGAAGCCAACTTCGCCGTCGTGTACGGCCGTCAGTACCTCTACTACCGGCGGCGGTGAAACAGCCTGTGTCGCAGGATCTTCGCCGCTATAACGGTGCATCGACAACCAGGCGTCATCTGGTGCGGACACGATGCGAACCATTCGCGGCCCCTGCGGCAGTATGAAATTCTCGATATCGATCGCCAATAACTGGGTTTCCCGCCGACTCTGCCAACCCGGCGGCGGCGATGCGAGCCGATCCGGCAGGGCGAGCTGCACCGGCAGGCCGTGTGCGGTGTACCACTCGCCGATGCGCTGCAGCGTATCTGCGCCCAATGCCGCTGGACGATCCGAGCTACCAAGCGGCACAGCGGAATTGGCGCGGTTGGTGTAGCCGTTTCCGGCCCGCAACAGCCACCCGTCGATCCAGCCTTGTTCGATACCGGGCCAGCCGTACGCCGCCGCGGCCTCCAGCGCCCGGATCTCCTTGGTGCGAATCGGTCTCGGCCCCAATGCTTTCATGGCGACCACGCGATCCATCGCGACCGCGACCACCTGCCCGTCCGTGGCCCGCACGGTAGGCGGATCCAGTGAAACCAGTTCGCCGATCACATCTGTGAGCGGTTGTGGATAGCCCGCCGGCAATCGGTACCGCAGCACCACGCGCCGACCCAACGGGATATCGGGCAATGTCGAATCGCCCGGTGCAGCCGCAGGATCAGTCATCGTGTCCGAAGGGATCGGGCACGGTACCTGGAATCCAGCTGAGTCCCGGTGTGCCCCAACCGTTTCGCTTGATCGCCTTCTTGGCCGCGCGGGCATTGCGGCCGATCAGCACATCCACGTAGAGAAAACCGTCGAGATGTCCGACCTCATGCTGGAGCATGCGGGCGAAGAAGCCCTTGCCCTCGATCTCGACCGCCGCGCCGTGCTCATCGGTTCCGGTGACACGGGCCCATTCGGCGCGGCCGGTGGGGAATTGCTCACCGGGCACCGAGAGGCAGCCCTCGTCATTGTCATCGGGATCCGGCATGGTCTCCGGAATCTCCGAGGTCTCCAGCACCGGGTTGATCACCGCGCCCTTGCGCCGCACGGTCGCGCCGTTGGCATCGATATCCGGGCAGTCGTAGATGAACAGCCGCAATGGCACGCCGACCTGGTTCGCGGCCAGTCCGACGCCATTGGCGGCATCGAGCGTCTCGTACATATCCGCGATCAGCTCGGCCAGTTCCTCCGGCGTCTGGGTGACCCGCTCAGTCGGATTGTGCAGAACCGGGTCACCGACGATCACGATGGGGAGGATTGCCATGGGGCAATTATTGCCGATGGGCGCGCAGCCGCCGCAATTGCTCTTATCACGGATGGTTGCGACTCGCTACCGACCGGTAGCGAACACGCCGCGACGGTGCTGGGGCAATCCCGCGGCCCGTGGTTGAATGTTCCGCGACGTACAAGCATCATTTTCGTCTGGTGGCTACTCGGCGAGGGAGCAAGATGGACGGCGCAGCAGCTCGGAATGTTTCCGCGATCCAAGACGGCCCTTCTGCGAGCGAAGATGTCACGGCAGCCCTGCAGGTCGATGGTGCCGGTGACGGTCTCAGCCGTCGCGAACACGACATTCTCGCCTTCGAACGGCAGTGGTGGAAATACGCCGGGGCTAAAGAAGGGGCCATTCGTGAACTGTTCGGCATGTCGCCGACCAGGTACTACCAGGTACTGAACACGGTGGTCGATCGGCCGGAGGCACTGGCCGCCGATCCCATGCTGGTGAAACGGTTGCGCCGACTGCGGGCGAGCAGGCAGAAGGCGCGAGCCGCGCGCAGGCTCGGATTCCAGGTATGACGCGCCGCCGCAAGTACGGAGCCTGCGCAACGACCACGGCACCGGGTTTGCGGCTAGGGTTCTCAACGTGAGCGAGCGTCAGCGAGTGAACCAAAAGCAGAGCGCGCCGTCGCGCACGGCGGAGCCGAGCGCCAGCGAGGCGCAGCCGTGAGCGAGTCGAATCCCACCCCCGGCGGGCCGCCGTTGCGCGCGCTGGCGATGGTGTTGATCGCGCTGGCCATCGTTTTCGCCGGGCTCGGCGCGATGTCGTTATCGAGTTCGGACTCCGATACCTCGGGGGCGGGTGATTCCTCGGGCACAACCAGTCGGGCCGCCGCCACCACGGCGGTCGCGACGACCAACTCGCCGGTGCAGAACATGAATCCGGCACCGACCAGTTCGGCATCGGTCACCACGAAGTCGTCGACCACCTCGACGACTCCGGCCACCACCACGGCAAATCACGCTGTGCCGGTACATGTTCTGAACAACAGCACTGTTCCCGGACTGGCCGCGCGCACCGCGAGCGAGCTCACCGCCAACGGCTGGACGGTTGAGGAGGTCGGCAACTATCCCGGCCCCAATATCACGAATACGACTGTGTACTACGGCAATAACCCCGGCGAGAAAGAAGCCGCACTGGCCATAGCCGATGAACTGGGCGTGACCGCCGAGCCGCGTTCGGGTGGGGCGGGTTCGGGCGTGACGGTGGTTGTCACCGGCAACTAATCGATGCGGGGGCTCGCGACACGGCCCGGTCACGGGTGCGACACGGCGGGCGTGGCATCATCTTGTCCGGTAACGAAGGTTTCCACTCAGCTTTACTCGTAAACTCGGTACTCGTAAAGGAGTTCCCCGATGGCCCCGTACACAACTCGTCGCCCGTCCTGGCTGACTGTGACCCCGGTGCTCGCTGTCGCGGTCTTCGGGCTGGCCGCCTGTTCGAACAGTCAGGAGTCCAGCGACGTCCAGGGAACTACACCGCCCGTGTGGACCGGTGCGTCCGCACCGCCGGCCAGCGCATTCGGCACCGAGACGGGCGCCCCGAATGCCAATACCGGGGTGAAGGTCGACCTCAAAGACCCGGCCGGTGCCTCGGTCGGCGTCGCGAACATCACCAAGGACGGCAACCACCTGCAGGTCAGCATCGAGGCGCACGGCCTGCGTCCCGGCTTCCACGGCGTGCACATCCATCAGTTCGGCAAGTGCGAGCCCAACTCGGTCGCGCCCACCGGCGGACCCTCGGGTGACTTCCTGTCGGCCGGTGGCCACCTGAACGTCGGCAGCGCCAACGCCCACCCGGCCAGCGGCGACCTGACCTCGCTCGAGGTCCGTGCCGACGGTGCGGCCAAGCTGGTCACCACCACCGATGCGGTGACGTTGGATGACATCAAGGGCAAGGCCCTGATGATCCACGCCGGCGCCGACAACTTCGGCAATATCCCCAACCGTTATGTCCGCGCCGACGGCGTTGCCGGCCCGGACGACACCACTTTGGCGACGGGCGATGCGGGCGGCCGCGTCGCCTGCGGCGTAATCCAGTAGCAAGGTTCACCGATATGGCCGGGACAGCAATCGCGCGGGTTCCTTTCCCCGGTTCGCCCCGGCCCACTATCGGCATCGAATGGGAGATCGCGCTCGTCGACAAGGTCACCCGCGATCTGTCGAATACCGCTGCGGCCGTATTCGATTCGCTCGGTGACCTACACGCCTACGACGGAACCCCGCAGGTCACCAAGGAATTACTGCGCAATACCGTCGAACTCGTGACCGGTGTGCACAACAATGTCGGTGAGGCCGTCGACGATCTGCGCGGCACCATGGATACCGTGCGCCGGGCCGCCGATCCGCTCGGCGTTGATCTGTTCTGCGCGGGCACCCATCCGTTCGCCCAGTGGTCGGCCCAACAGCTCACGCGCTCAGCGCACTACGACGAACTGATCGATCGCACCCAGTGGTGGGGCCGCCAGATGATGATCTGGGGCGTCCATGTGCATGTCGGAGTTTCGCACGCCGAGAAGGTTTTTCCGATCCTGAACTCGCTGCTGCTGTCGTATCCGCATCTGCTGTCGCTGTCGGCGTCCTCGCCGATGTGGGCGGGTGCGGATACCGGCTATGCGAGTAACCGGACGTTGATGTTCCAGCAGCTGCCCACCGCCGGTCTGCCATTCCAATTCGAAAACTGGTCCCAGTTCGAGCATTTCGTGCACGATCAGATGAAAACCGGTGTCTTCGAACAGCTCGGCGGCATGCACTGGGATATCCGGCCCGCACCGAAATGGGGCACCATCGAGGTGCGGGTCTGCGATGGGATCTCGACCCGCGCCGAGCTGTCGGCCATGGCCGCGCTCATTCACTGCCTGATCGTCGACCTCGATCAGCGTCTCGACGATGGCGAGGCATTGCCGACCATCCCGCCGTGGCATGTACAGGAGAACAAGTGGCGCGCGGCCCGTTACGGTCTCGACGCGATCGTCATCGTGGACGATGACTGCAATGAGCGGTTGGTCACCGATGATCTGATCGATCTGCTGCAGCGGTTGGAGCCGACCGCCAAGCGGCTCGGCTGTGCGGACGAACTCGCCTTGGTGGCGGAGATCCCACAGCGCGGCGCGTCCTATCAGCGGCAGCGCAAAGTGGCAGCGAGCACCCAGGGTGATCTGGTCGCGGTGGTCGATGCCCTGGTCAAGGAGTTGAACCAGTAGATCCGCCTGACCGGGCGGACCGCTGACGTTCAGCTGGTCAGGGGATGGCGTTAATCCGCCGTTTACTATGGTCGACGTGCTTGTCGAAGATCCGGGTGATCCCGTAGCGACTGCTCGCAGGTCGCTCGAAAAGGTCAGCGGTGGCAGTCTCGCCGAGCGGGTGCGCGTGCCGCGTTCGCGGATCTGGACGGCAGTCGCGATCGCGGCGGTGCCGGTACTGCTCATCGCGCTACAGGTGGGTTCGATCGGGCACGATTTCGAGGGGCCGCTCGCCAGTCTGTGGCACGACTACGTCGGCACACCCAAGTCCATGTCGTTGCCGTGGGCCGGACTCATCCTCGCCCTGGTCGGAATTTCCAAGCGCCGCAGGATAATCGCCGTCGGCATTGCGGCGGGTATCGACGTGGTGTGGGCGAGTGTTCGACTGTTGAGCGACGAATCGTTCGCCATCGGCAATGGGCCGACGCTCGTGCTCACCGGTCTGGCGCTGGTCGCCGGATTCCGCTGGAGCGGGGCGGAGCGCCGCAATGCGCTGCGCGCCGCCGCATTGGGCGCCCTGCTGGTGCTTGCCACCAAGGTCGGTGATGTATGGCTGCACATTACGGTCGTCAGCCGGCCGCAGGTCTACGACGTCTATGTCGCCCTGGCCGATCACGCGCTCGGCGATCCGTCCTGGGTGATGGGCCGCGTGGTGGATGCGCTCGGCCCGGCCGTCTACGCGGTGCTGCACTGGGTCTATATCGAACTGCCGGTGGCGGCGATCGTCGTCGCGGTGTGGCAGCTGCGCCGGGTGGTATCGACCGGGGTGTGGCCGACGCACTATCTGGTGCGCACCTTCCTGGTGCTCGGACTGATCGGTCCGGTCAGCTATGTGATCTTCCCGGTGGTCGGCCCGATGTTCGCCTTCGGTGCGGACGGCCACGGCATGCAGGTGGGCAACTTCTGGCCAGGTGTCATCCCGCCGATCGATCGCAATCCGGCAGCAATGGCGTTCGACTCCTTCACGCCGCGTAACTGCATGCCCTCCATGCATACGGCTTGGGCGCTGTCGGTCTTTGTGCACACCCGCCGGGATGCCGATGGCTCGCGTGCTCCGCTGTGGCTGCGCTGCCTCGGCGCGTTCTGGTTGGTCGCCACGCTGATGGCGACGCTGGGCTTCGGCTACCACTACGGTGTCGATCTGGTCGCCGGTGCGGTGCTGTGCTTGACCGTCGAGTCCGCACTGCGCGATCCCGGACGCGGCTGGGGCTGGTTCCGGGTGCGCCTGGTGCTGTTCGGTGCGGCGATCCTCGGCACGCTATTGCTTTCGTTCCGCTATCTCGCGGTTTCGATGGCCGAGTATCCGGTGCTGGCCGGGACGGTTGTGCTCGCGCTGCTGGCCGCAATGGTCGCGGCATTCCATGCGACGTGGTTTGCCGCGACGCCGATGGTCGTGGCCGGAACAGACGCGCCGGTTGGCGCGGCTCGATAGTGCAGAGCGCCCATTCCAGTCGTGATCTCGGCAGACTCAGCGCGCGAATGGGTGCTCAGGCCAAGCCCTTCGGCCCGTCGTCGACCGATTGCGCGGGCTTGGGTCGACGGCGCGGTCGGAAGCGGTGCAGCGCTACCAGCCCCAGGGCCGAACCGAGCGCGAGCGCGAGCGCGGTCCGGCCGGCCAGCGTTTGATGGTTGGCGCCCCCGTCCAGCGGCCATTCGGCGGAGTCGTGCGGCAATGCGGTAATGATCGTCGGCAGATACAGTGCGGAAAGGGCCAGTACCCCGCTCGGTGCGTAGCGGGGACGCGCGGTGCCGCAGCAGTAGCCGACCGTCAGTGCCAGTGCCGCGCTGCCCGCCGCGGTCACGTAGCGATGGTCGTTGGGGGGTTTCACCAGGGCGAATACCGCGAGCCCCACGATCAGCACGATGGCGATGAAGGTCGAGGGCATGCGGATCCCGATCAGTAGCCCGGCCGCGGTGACCGCGATCAGCACCGCGATGCTCCACCCGGGCCGCGGATCCTCCGTGACGGCCTCGGCGACGGCGACCAGGCTCACCGCAAGGTACACCCCGATACCGTCGCGCCCGGGTAGCAGCATGGCCGCGGCGGTGGCGGCGATGAGCGTCGCGGCGACCGCCATCCCGATTTCGATCGCATGGCTGACGTCCGGCGCATGGTGATACTGCCGCGCCAGCCATTCGGTAATGGCCAGGATCACCAGTGCCAGCACCATCGAGGCCAGGATCGGCGTGACCGGAAGTTCGACGGCGATCCGTAGCGGCTTCGTTTCCTTGGACTGGGACCGATTGCGCAGCGTACTGATGATCAGCAAAACCACCGCAACGCTGATCAGCCAGCGCGGCGGTGCCTCGAGTACCGCGTACGGATCGTTGGCGATTTGCAGCATTGCGGCGAGATCACCGAAAACGAAGAAGCTCGCGGCGCCGACGACGAAGCCGATCGCCGGAACCGGTCGGCGCACCACCGCCGCGCCCAGCGCGCCCAGCAGCACACCGGCCAGAATCGCATCCAGATAGTTCTGGGTGGTCAGCAGGTCGGCCGAGGTAACGTGGCGTCCGGCAAAGTGATTGATGTCCATGGCGACCGCGCCGAACAGGGCCGCGGTCCATGCCAGCAGCGGCTCGCGGAAGGTGACCACCATTACCGCGGCGGTTACCGCGACGATCACCCCGATCGCCGCACCGCGCGGGACGCTGTTGTTCAGGCTGGCCAACCGATACGCCGAGCTGGCGGCGGTCCATCTGAAGGTGATCGGCAGGAACAATGCGACGCCAGCGACCGCGGCCCCGAAGAAGGCCGTGATCGTATCGATCGCATCGCCGCTCTTGCGCACCTCGTCGAACTTACTCGCGTCGGCGCGCGAATCGGTGATTGCGCCCATATCGCCCGAACATGTCGGATCTGCGGAAACCCCCAAGAAGGCGGTTATCACCGGGGTGTTTTGATCGGTAACGGCTATCGGCGGCTATCCGCGTACCGGCGCAGCGACTCGACCTGCTCGGCATCGAGCGATGGACGCACCACTGCCCTGGCCGCCGCGACATCCCGGGCGGTGACATCGGCGGCGTCCACATCGCGGCGCATCGCGGCCAGTGCGGCTTCACGTAGCAGGGCACTGCAATCTGCCGCAGAGTAGCCGTCGAGGTCGGCGGCTAGTGCGGCCAGGTCGATATCGGCAGCGAGCGGCACCGATTTCCCGGCGGCCCGCAGGATTTCCAGTCGGGCGTCGCCATCGGGCGGTGGTACGAAGATCAGCCGTTCCAATCGGCCGGGCCGCAGCAGTGCGGGATCGATCAGTTCCGGACGGTTCGTCGCACCGAGCACCACCACATCGCGCAGCGGTTCCACGCCGTCGAGTTCGGTGAGCAGCGCCGCCACCACGCGGTCACCGACACCGGAGTCGCTGTTCTGACCGCGGCGGGGCGCGAGCGCGTCCACCTCGTCGAGGAAGATCAGCGAGGGCGCGGAATCGCGTGCGCGCTGGAACAATTCGCGCACCGCGCGCTCGGAGGCACCGACCCATTTGTCCATCAATTCGGCGCCCTTGACGGCGTGCACGCTGAGCTGACCGGTCCCGGCCAGTGCGCGCACCAGGAAGGTCTTGCCGCAACCCGGTGGACCGTAGAGCAGTACGCCGCGCGGCGGATGAATACCGAGACGGGCGAACGAATCCGGGTGCCGCAGCGGCCAGAGCACGGTTTCGGTGAGCGCCTCTTTGGTTTCGATCATGTCCCCGACGTCATCAAGACTGAGGCTGCCGATCGCGAGTTCCTCGGTCCCGGAGCGCGATAGCGGCCGGATCACCTCGGTCGCGCCGAGCAGGTCCGATTGGGTCAGTTCCGGTTCCGAGTTTTGCTTACTGGCCCGCGAAGCCGCGCGCAGCGCTGCCTCCCGGCACAGCGCGGCCAGATCCGAGATCACGAAACCTGGTGTGCGCGAGGCGATTTCCTCCAATTTCAAATCTTGGGTCGGCACCTTGCGCAATAGCTGCTCCAGCAGCGCCTTGCGGACGGCCGCGGTCGGCAGCGTGAGTGCGAGCTCGCGATCGCAGAGATCCGGTGCCCGCAGCCGCGGATCGATACCGGCCGGATGCGCCGTGGTCGCCAGGAATGCCACGCAGGGCTCGGCCATCGCCGCGCGCAGCTGATCCAGGATCAGCGTGGCGACCGGTTCGGCCGGTGCGGGCAGCAGTGCATCGATATCGGTGACGAGCAGGATTCCGCCTCGCCCGGAACCGATTTCGGCCACCGCGGCAGCGACCTCGCGCAACCGCGCACCGCTTTCGGCCGCCCCGACCGTCGGACCATCGAGTTCGACGATGCGGCGCGGCGCGGCCACCGCGCGCGCCAGCGTGGCCTTGCCGACCCCGGCCGGCCCGGTGATCAAGACCCCCAGATGTGGTGTGGCGCCGAGGGCCTTCAGCAGTTCCGGTTCGTCGAGTGCGAGGCTGAGCCACTCTTGGAGTTTCGCCGCCTGCCCGTGCGCACCCGCCAGATCCTCGACCGCAATGGCCGACTCGCCGACGGTCTCGGTCCAACCCGCGCCCGCCCCGTTGGTCGCGGCGAGCGCCGCGGCCTCGGCGGCCCCGCGCGCGGCCTCACCCGCCGGTACCGGCAGCCCGGCCGCCGCCCGATCGGCCGAATCCCGGGCCGCCACCGCACTCGCGCCCCAGACCACCGCGGTATTCGGCTGCACACTCACCGGAGCGCGGCCGGGATCGGTCGCGGTGACGGTCAGCAACTCGGTGGTCCACGCGATGCCGAAGGTGCGCGAAAGTGCCTGGGTGGCAGCCGAAGAGCTGATATCGGGGCCGAGATCGCGGGGCAATAGCGAGACCGCGTCGCCCACCGTGACAACCTTGCCGAGCAGCGCCTGCCGCAGCGTCGCCGCCGGAATGGTTCGGGTGGCATGCACCGAACCGCTCACCGAAATCTGCTTGGCGCCGTACACCGTCGCGGGGGCGACCACCACATTCGCGTCCTCGCGCAGTCCCGCATTGGACAACGTGACATCGTCGAGCAGCGCCACCCCGGCCGGTGTACCCGCCGGGGCCACCCCGACCACCGCGGCGGTGCGGCGTGCCCCGAGCAGCGCGATACCGTCCCATTCCCGCAGGCCGAGCGCGGTCAGCGCCTCCGGATGCAACCGGACCACCCCGCGCCTGGCATCCGCGGCGGAGGGATTCAGTCGAGCGGTGAGCGCCAGTTCTGTCACCGTGCCATTCTGCCCCGCGTCTGGCCCCCGTTGGTCGGCGGACCGTCGGATAGATCGCGGATACGCGGAAAATCAGCGATGGCGAGTGCCGCCATCCGCTATTTCCGGCCCGCAATCCAAATTGTGAATGTACTCACGGAACCGAAAACGGTCTCGGATCGTCTTTCGATATCGCTGATCAGATGTGCGATCGCGGCAGTGCGCTCTGACCAGTAATTTCGCCCCGGAGACTGGTACGCCTGTCCGAGTCGATCTCACTGTCCTCGGCCAATCACGCCACCCCATTGCGGATCTACCGGGACCTACGGCTTACTTGCGATATGACGGGCGACTGTTGCGGAGTTAGAAGCTCGGCTAGAGCAAATGTGGGGCATCCATCATATGGCCCGACTGCATCGCCCATCGATCCGCGGAACTGTAAATAGCTAAACCTTGGCAATTGACGAACCCTGATGTGCGACAACGAATTCCGCACGCTAACGTTCTGGTCCCGCCCGTTGGTCCGGCGGGACAACAAAGTGGAGGGAATTCAAGAAATGAAGTTCGGAAAGATCACTACTGCTGTCTTCATGGCTGTCACCGCGGTGGGGATTACCGCGGCTACCGCCAATGGGCAGCCCGCCGTGGCGACCGACCAGCCGGCGGCAGTGACCCAGGGGGACGTGACTTCTGGTGTTGCACACGGAATCAACTACCACACAACGGTTTCCCCAACTGATAAGACCATCACCTGGGCGGTTGACAGCGGTCGGTTCGAGCTCGCCTCGGACGGTGCCGCAGTGCTGCTGAAGTCCGACGACGGCGTGACGGTGGACCAGGTGCCGCTGCACTCCGAGGTCGCGGGACTCCCGATCGCGGTGAGCCAGCAGATCAGCGCGGACGGCCGCACCCTCGCGCTGGCTTCGACGATGACCCCGGCGGACACCGCGAAGCTGAAGGACATTGCGGGGCTGAAGGACATCAGCTCCTACGACCGGCTCATGGAGCAGGTCAACAAGAACCTGCCGGGCATCATCATCGGTGCCGTCATCGGGGCTTTCATCCCCTTGCTGTGGATCTTCAGCATCCCGGCCGGTGCG
Source organism: Nocardia sp. NPDC051990 (assembly GCF_040680755.1). Lineage (NCBI taxonomy): Bacteria > Bacillati > Actinomycetota > Actinomycetes > Mycobacteriales > Nocardiaceae > Nocardia > Nocardia sp. NPDC051990. The sequence continues at coordinate 210,780 of NZ_JBFAXH010000006.1, forward strand.
CTGATCGGCGGATACGTCATGGGCGGCCAGGAGTTCCTCGACGCCGTGATCGCGTTCGCCACCGGTCAGCCCTGATCGTCGCGCCATAAGTAGAACGCGCGTACACGGCGGCCGCCCGCTGTGTACGCGCGTTCTGTGTATGTGCCGTTGGTGCTGCGACCGAGCAGCGCGGGCCCTACTTGTCTTCTTCGACGATCCCGGCGGCCACCGCGACTGAGGTATCTGCGTAAGTGGGGGCCAGGCAGACGAGTTTGGCGGTGCCGAGGGCGACATTAGGGCTGCCCTCGAACGCACTGCCCGGATTCTCCGCGAGCACCTTCTCGATCAGCTCCTTCTCCTGGGTGCTGTCCAACTTCTTGAACTCACCGCAGGTGGTGCTCGACGCCGGGCCGAGCGCGGAATTGCGCGCCGTGGTCTTGATGGTGGTCGGTGTGTCGGCAGCCGTGGTCGGCGCGGCACCGCTCGGGCGTGCGGAAGTCGTGCTCGCGGGTGTGCTGGTGCCTGTCGTGCCTTTGCGCAGACCGTTCGCGTCGGTGCCGGAATCGTCCGAACTGCCACACCCTGCCAGCGCGACGGCCACCGCCCCGGTGGCCAGGGCGATGGCGGTAACTCGCTTGATCACGTGCGTTCCCCGGTAACTCGCGGCGCCGGAGTCTCCGGCGCGTCCGGAGCAGGGTACCGGGTGCGATCGTTCGGTTGTCATGGAGCCCACGGTGCGGTGCGGCCCCTATGTCTTTCCACACGATCCCTGTGATGGTCAGTGGATGTGGCTCTGCCAATCGGCTGGCACCCGGCCGCGCGGTCCGGGAACCGGCTGGTCCACCGGGTGATGGGTCGGTGATGCGAGTTCCGGTCCACCGCTGTACATCTCGTCGGAGCGGAAATCGAAGAACCAATCCTCGCCCGGCTCATAGCTCTGGATGAACGGATGCCCGGTGTCCTTGGCGTGTTTGGAGGCGTGCTGCTCCGGCGAGGTGTCGCAGCAGCCGATATGGCCGCACTGCGCACATCGCCGCAGATGTACCCACCAGCCCTGGGCGGCTTCGCATTCCATACAGCCCGGACCGCTCGGCGCGACCATGGGATCGATACCGTCCAACTCCTGCGTCATAACTGACCTCCTGCATCGGCTTCGGATCGGTCGCTGGACTCCGGCATCTCCTCCGGACGGTGCAGCGGGAGCCAGACCGTGAATCGGGTATTGCCCGGCTCGGAATCCAGCCGGATCTCGCCGTGGTGCTTGTTCACCACGATCCGGAACGAAATGTCGAGACCGAGACCGGTTCCCTCACCCACCGGCTTGGTGGTGAAGAACGGTTCGAAGATACGGCCGCGCACCGCGGCAGGCACGCCAGGGCCGGAATCGCCGATTTCGACGACGGCGCAATCGTTTTCGTACCTGGTGCTGATGGTGAGCGTGCCCTGACCGTTCATCGCGTACACCGCGTTATCGATCAGGTTGGTCCACACCTGATTCAATTCCGCGGCATAGCAGGGCACTTCGGGCAGCGTCCGGTCGTACTCCTTGACCACCTTGACGCCGTCACCGATCTTGCGGCTCAGCATCACCAGCGTGCTGTCCAGCAATTCGTGGATGTCGACCACCTGGAACGGCGCCCGGTCCATCTGCGAATACTGTTTGGCGGCACCGATCAGGGTGGAGATGCGCGTGGTCGAATCGGCGATCTCGTTCATCAGCAACTCGGTCTCGATGGTGTAGTTCAGCCATCGGATCGCACCCTGGAACACCTGGTCGGGACAGCCATCCAGGGTGGCCGAGACCCGTTCCAGCCAGTCCACATCGAAACCGGCTTGGACGAAATTCGGGGCCAGATTCCAGCCGTCGCCGATGCCGTGGTCCTCCAGCCATTCGCTGAGGATGTCTTCGCGCTCCGATGCCTCCAGGGTCGTCAGCTCCGGCGCCTTGGCGACCTGGGCCGCGGCCTCCTCCTGCAGGCGTACCAGCGCCTCCAGGGATGCGGTGTCGAATTTGCCCTGCGCCATCATGGCCAACTTGTGCCGCATGCCGGCGACCCGCTCGCGCAATCCGGCGGTGGCGCGCACGGCCGCGGCGGCCGGATTGTTCAGCTCATGGGTCAGTCCCGCCGACAGCGAGCCCAATGCGAGCAGGCGCTCACGCTCGGCGATCCGCTCGGCGGAGTTGCGGTTACCGAAGAAGGCGCCCTCGAGCAGATGCACGGCCATCGGGAACCAGTCGTGCATCATCCGCGCGAAGGTGCCCGCATCCAATACAAAGAACCGCGACCGACGGGTCACATACATCGAACCGGTGTAGTTCTGGTCGACCTTGTCGCCGAGATAGGCCGTCCACGCACCCGCGTACGCGCCCCGATAGTCGGTGCGTACCGTCTCGATCTCGGCGCCGCCGGAGAGCTTGGTGAGCTGCACCTCGCCCTCGATCATCACGTAGAAGCAGGTGGCCGGATCGCCCTCGCGGTAAACCAGTCCTGGTTCGATGATCTCGATGCGGCCATCGGCGCAGAGCAGCTCCAGCTGTTCGTCGGTGAGCTTTTCGAAGAGAAAGAGACTGCGCAGCTCCACCGGATCGCAGACCTGATGACTGCTGCGATCCGCTGTCTCTTTCGAATTCATGGTCCAGCCTCCTATCACGCCAGATACCGATGCACGAGCATGACCGCCATCGCACCCTCGCCGACCGCCGAGGCCACCCGCTTCGCCGAGTCTGCGTGCACGTCACCCGCGACAAAGACGCCCGGGACGCTGGTCTCCAGGTGATGCGGCGGTCTGGGCAGCTCCCAGCCCGCGGGTCTGGTTCCGTCGACGAGCAGATCGGGGCCAGCGAGCACATAGCCCGCCGCGTCCCGCTTCACCACGCCATCGAGCCAGTCGGTTTGTGGTGCGGCACCGATGAACAGGAACAACCGTTCGGCATCGGCCTTTTCTTCCACGCCGGTCCGGTTGTTGCGCAGCACGATCTGCTGCAGGTGATCGTCGCCGTCGGCGGCGATCACTTCGGTATCGGTGTGGACGCGAATATTCGGTATCTGCCCGATCTGCTGGATCAGATAGTGCGACATGGATTTCTCCAGCGTATCCGCGCGGACCACCAGATGTACCGTGCGCGCGTTGCGGGACAGGAATACCGCCGCCTGCCCGGCCGAATTCGCCCCACCGACAATGTAGACATCGTGGTCGACGCATTCGGAGGCCTCGGTCATGGCCGAGCCGTAATAGACCCCGCGCCCGGTGAAATCGTCCACGCCGGGTGCGGGATGACGCCGGTAGTCCACCCCGGTCGCGATGATCACCGTGTGCGCGCAGAGCCGTCCGCCGTCGGCGAATCGCACGGTCCGTGCGGACCCATTCACCTCGAGTCCGACCACCTCGCGCGTGGTGATCACCTCGGCGCCGAACTTCGCGGCCTGCCGCCGCGCTCGGTCGGCCAGTTGCGCGCCGGACAGCCCGTCCGGGAAGCCCAGATAGTTCTCGATGCGCGAACTCTGCCCGGCCTGGCCACCGGTCGCAGTGCGCTCGACGAGCACCGTGCGCAACCCCTCGGAGGCGCCGTACACCGCCGCGCCGAGTCCGGCGGGTCCGCCGCCGACCACGATCAGGTCGTAGAAGTCACCGGTCGGATTGGTATTCAGCCCGACGCTTTCGGCGAGTTCGCCATCGCTCGGCTGCACCAATGCCCGACCGTCCGGGGTGATCACCACCGGACAGATATTCGGATCGACGCCCGCCGCCTCCAGCAGCCGTGCACCTTCCGGTTCCTCGGCCAGGTACCAGCGGTAGGGCAGCTGATTGCGAGCCAAGAATTCGCGCACCTCCGTCGACCGCGGCGACCAGCGGTTGCCGACCACCTTGGTCTCGGTGACCGGTTTGTGGTCGTTGCTGCGCCAGATCTCGAGCAGTCCGTCGAGGACGGGATACAGCTTCTCCTCCGGCGGATCCCACGGCTTGAGCAGATAGTGGTCCAGATCGACGACATTGATGGCATCGATCGCGGCGCTGGTATCGGCGTAGGCGGTCAGCAGCACGCGACGCGCGTACGGGTGCAGGTCCATGGCCCGCTCGAGGAATTCGATGCCGTCCATGCCCGGCATCCGATAATCGGCGATCAGTACCGCGACTGGTTGACCGCGCAGTTTCATCTCACGTAGTGCGTCGAGCGCGTCCGGGCCCGACTCCGCGCGCAGAATCCGGTAATCGGCCCCATAACGGCGGCGCAGGTCGCGCACGACCGCGCGGGAAACGCCCGGATCGTCGTCGACGCTGAGGATGGCCGGCTTCGTAGCAGCGGGTGCAGTCACCTTTCGAGTATGGAACGCTCGTCAAACGCGATGCTCGCGCACCAAGTCGAGCTCGGTGGGCGTGAGCAGGCGCTCCAGTTGTTCGTCCGGAACTACCGGGTGGGCGGTGCGCGGCGCGGAGGTGCCACGGGTAGCGGAGATCGCGGGTTCGGTGGCCGGCAGCAGCGGAAGCCGATCCGCGTGCCGACGATGTAAGAGCGAGCGCAGTTTCACGGCCGATCACCTCACGCTGGACGGAAACGCTTGTGGCAGTGTCTGATGCTTCCTCTATCCGCCATTGTGCGCGCGCCATTACAAGGCCGGGTAAACAAATCGCGAAAAGTGACACATTTGTCTTCCAACAGCCGCCGACTAGCCTATTGCCAAATCGTCAAGTCGTGCTAGACGGACGTCCGTCGCACAGTTCTTCGGAGGCAGGGTTGCCGAAAAATGTCGAAGCCACGATCGAGATCGCGGCACCACCGGAACAGGTCTGGGCCGTCGTCGCCGATCTCGAGCGAATGCCCGAGTTCAGCCCGCAGTGTGTGCGGATGCTCGCGCTCGGTACCCCGAAGGCCGGCATGGACGATCAATCTCAATACCGACGGCAAGAAGTACTGGCCAACCACCGCGCGCATTGTGCGCTATGAGCCCAACCGGGCCTTCGCCTTTCGGATCAACGAGAACCGCAGCATCTGGAGCTACACACTGGAACTGACCGCCACCGGCACCCGGCTGATCGAACGCCGAGATGTGCCCAATGGCACCAGCTGGTTCTCCCGCAAGGCGATCGATGCCGCGCTCGGCGGCGAGGCGCCGTTCGAGGAAAAGCTCGAGCGCGGGATGAAGGAAACGCTCCAGAAGATCAAGTCCGCGGCCGAGGCCGCGGCCGAGGCCGCCGCCTGAGCCGCTGCCGGCGGCCACATACCCAACCGAACACGAGTCAGGCCCGATCCGACCATGCGGACCGGGCCTGATTCTGATTCGGGGAACGCTACCTGCGGTCGAATTCGCCGTCGCGAGCGCTGCCGAGGAAGGCGTCCCAACGGCCACCTCGAAAGTGCACCCGCACCAGCCCGCGCGAACGTTACCAACGCCTGCTGCACCGCCCCGCCGATGGTGGCGGCTCGGCCCTGCTGCATGTCGGTCCCGTCAATGGCCTCGAGAATGTCCACTCGATGGAACCGTTTCGAAAGACGGTGCGTCCATTACTGATACAAGTGCCTTGATCCGACTGGAACTCCACTTCCACCCTGCGAAGTGTCCACACGGACCGGACAGGGTTCTCGGCGGTCGGCCTGGACATGACCTCGCATGAAGGAGAGTGCTGAGTTGGCCGGGTTTCTATCGGTAGACATCGATGTGTTGACCAAAACGCTTCAGTTGAGAAATTCAAGAATGCCGAGTTCGTCGAATTATCAGCGCGACCCATCCTGTTGCTCGACCGAGTGAAACCCGTGCCGACTCGGCAAGGCCGTATTCGGATTGCGCGTCATCCGCCCCGACAACGGAACCTTCCCTTTATTCGGACGACTGTTGGCCGTGTGGTTGGTAGATCTGTATCTATTGGTGGCGTTTCCGATCGCGCTGGTCGGCAACTCCGATTTACCGGGGCCGGATAGGGTCGAGGACTACTTCCTCCCCGCCGTACGAAGACGAGATATACGGGCACCTCGCTGATCACGAGATCGCAAGACATTGCGTGTGTTTCGGGATCGAGGACGATTCGAAGCTGCTCGCCGATGCCCGTTCGCGTGCCTTCGCCGATGTCAAAGCGCGGGCCGAGCAGACGCGGTGCTGGCCGGATTGAAGCTGACCGATGTCATCACCATCAGCGAGGCCAGCAGCCGCGACGAAAACACCCCGAAGGCCGGTGCGGCGGATTCGTTCCAGCTGGAACCGGGGCACCAAGACGGTGACCTTCACCGTGAAGGTCACCTGGGGTCTCGGCTGAGTTACTGCCAGTTGGGCAGTGTGACGACCTGCGCGGCGTAGGAAAGACCCGCACCGAAGGCGATCAGCAGCGCGGTATCGCCCGGCTTCGACTCACCGTTGCGCAGCAGTGCCTCCATGGCCAGCGGAATCGAGGCGGCCGAGGTATTTCCGGTCTCCTCGATATCGTTGGCCAGCGCGCAGTGCTCGGGCAGTTTCAGCACTCGGGCCATGATCTCGATGATCCGGCCGTTGGCCTGGTGCGGGATCATCGCGTCCAGGTCATCGGTGGATAGGCCAGCGCGATCGATGGCGTCGCGGCACACCTTCTCCAATGAGTGTGCGGCCCAGCGGAATACCGCCGTACCCTCCATGGCGAGGTAGGGCCGCACCGCGTCCAGGCCCTTCTCCTCGATTTCGCGGAAGAATTCGGTCCAGTCCTTGTCCTGCCGGATCGCATGGTGCTGGGTGCCGTCCGAACCCCAGACCGTCGGGCCGATGCCCTGTTCCTCGGACGGACCGACCACCACGGCGCCCGCGCCGTCGGCGAACAGGAATGCGGTGGAGCGATCGGTCGGGTTGACAGTGGCGCTCAACTTCTCGACCCCGATGACCAGCACATGCTGAGCGGTCCCGCAGCGCACCAGATCCGAGGCCAGCGCGAGAGCATGACAGAACCCGGCGCAGCCCGCCGAGACATCGAAGGCCGCTGTCCCGTTCATCCCGAGCTCGGTCGCGATTCGCGGCGCGGCGGCCGGGGTCAGCAGCAAGTGGGTGGAGGTGGCCACGATGACGCAGTCGACCTGATCAACTTCGACGCCCGCGGATTCGAGCGCGCCGCGCGCGGCCGCGACGCTCATCGACTGGATCGTCTCCGTCTCCGAGGCGAAGCGCCGCGTTTTGATTCCGGACCGGGTGCGGATCCACTCGTCACTCGAGTTGATGGGTCCGGCCACCTCGTCGTTGGTGACGACTCGAGCGGGGCGGTAAACGCCGAGCCCGAGGATCGCCGTGTGCTCAGCCCCTGTTGTCTGGGCGATTCGAGCAGCCATTATGCGTCTCCTATGTACCTGCGGCGGCGCCGCCGGGGTGTACCCCGAAGCATCGAAATGAGTCCCTCATCGGCCGGCCGCCCACTTCAGCGTAGACATGAGGCCCCCTCATATTAGCTGGTGCCGCGCGCATTGGGAGTGCGTATTCTCACATTTGGCGGGTATGCCCTCGAAGTACGCCCTGTGGTGCGGCGCTGCCGCAATTAGTGATTCGAGGACACCATGCTCGGACTCGGGATTATCGGGTGGATCATCATCGGCGGTCTTGCCGGCTGGATCGCCAGCAAGATCATGAAGACGGATGCGCGACAGGGCATCCTCCTCAACATTGTCGTCGGTGTGGTCGGAGGCCTACTAGGCGGATTCCTACTCAGGTTGCTCGGCGTCGACGTCGAGGGCGGCGGACTCTGGTTCAGCTTCTTCACTTGCCTCGGCGGCGCGGTGATTCTGCTGTTCCTGGTGAAGCTGTTCACCGGTCGCAAAGTCGTGCACTGAGCGCAGTATTGGATTTGCGACGTTTGCGAGCCGTCCGCGGTTACGCGGGCTGCCTCGTCCGGGGCTGACCCAAACGTCGCAGTGTTGGATTTGCGGGCATTTGTGGGCCCTGGGTGGTTACGCGTGCTTGCCGCCTCCGGGCCTGACCCAAACGCCGCCGTGCCGCATCCTAGGTTCCCGTAAGGTGTGAACGCTTGCGCCGACCTATCGTTGAGGGGCGCAAACCGTCGCATCGAGCACGAAAGAGGAGCCTGTGGCACGCCGTCCCACCCCGCCCGGCACGCCCGAAACGACCGGAGTCGGCCATATCGTCGATCTGGTCCGGGCCGCGATTCCCCCGCTGCATCCCGCTGGGTTGCCCTTCGTCGCGGCGCCGCTCGCGGTGGCGGTCATCGGGGGTAGGCGCAAGTGGGTGCGCCGTACGGGGCTGCTGGCCGCCGCGGCCTGCGCCACATTCTTCCGGCATCCGAACCGGGTGCCGCCGAACCGGGCGGGCGTGGTCGTCGCTCCGGCCGACGGTGAGATCGCCTTGGTCGATACTGCGGCTCCGCCCGCGGAACTCGGCCTCGGCGATGCGCCGCTGCCGCGCGTGAGCATCTTCCTTTCGGTGCTCGATGTCCATGTGCAACGCACCCCGATCTCCGGCACTGCGCGCACCGTGCTGCACCAGTCCGGTCAGTTCCGTTCGGCGGATCTGCCCGAGGCCAGTGCGGTGAACGAGCGCAATAGCGTGGTCATCGATACTGCCGGTGGCGCGCAGCTCGTGGTTGTGCAGATCGCGGGTCTGCTGGCGCGGCGCATCGTCTGCGACGCGCAGGTCGGTGACAAGCTGACCATCGGCGATACCTACGGCCTGATCCGTTTCGGCTCCAGGGTCGACACGTACTTCCCGGCGGGTACCGAATTACTCGTCGAACCCGGACAGCGCACGATCGGGGGCGAAACTGTGCTGGCCGTACTGTCTACCGACTCATGATGGAGCAGGCCCTGCCGACACCGCAGCGAAGGCGCCGGACCATCCGGCTGTTGCCGAGCATCGTGACAATCATGGCGCTGTGCGCCGGATTGTCCGCGGTGAAGTTCGCTCTGGACGGTAAGCTCGCCATCTCTTTGGCGATGGTCGGTGCGGCGGCCGTCCTGGATACCCTCGATGGTCGGCTGGCTCGGATGCTGAGCGCCACCACCAAGATCGGCGCCGAACTGGATTCGCTTTCCGATGCCATCTCCTTCGGCGTCGCGCCGGGTCTTGTGCTCTACATCGCGCTGCTGGACAGCAATAGCGCGGGCTGGATCATCGCGTTGGTTTTCACGGTGAGCATCGTGCTGCGCCTGGCCAGGTTCAATACCCTGCTCGACGACGACACTCGACCGCAATGGTCGCGCGACTACTTCGTCGGCGTCCCCGCGCCGGCGGCGGCATTGATCGCGCTGGTGCCGATCGGGCTGTACGTGCAGTTCGGTGACGGCTGGTGGGTCGGTTACTACGAGGTCGCGGCCTGGACCGTATTCGCGGCGGCGCTGGCGGTCAGCACGATTCCGACGCTGGCCATGAAGTCGGTGTCGGTGGCGCCGCAGGCCGCGGCCGGGCTGCTGGTGTTGACCGCCCTCGCGGCGGCGGCGCTGGTCACCTTTCCGATCGTGCTGCTGCTGGTGCTGGTCGCGCTGTACCTCGGGCATATCCCGTTCGCCTGGCATTCACAGCGCTGGGTGGCCGCGCGTCCGGAAACCTGGCAGCACAAGCCATCCGAACGGCGGGCCCAGCGGCGCGCGCAGCGGCGACGGCCCGCACTGCGGCGTCCGGTGATCCGCGGGGCGAGCCGCCTGCGGCTGCGTAGTCCGGGTAAGGAAAGTCGGATGGACGACCTGCCCAACTGAACGTTTATCCGCTGTTGCGGGTTACCTGGTATTCGTTAAGGAATCGTCCAGGCAGCGCGGGAATGCTGCGGTAATGAGCAGTCTTGCGGCACTTGGTGGTTTGGGAGTCTGGGGTTTCGATCTCGGGCGGGTTTTCTGGGGTGGCCGAACCATCGGATCGGCCACCGAACTCCCGAGGGCCGGGACGATCCCGACCGGTACCGTCAGCTCCGGCGGCCGAGTGCGGAAGAAGGTGGCGGTGGAACCGGATGGATTGCGCGAATTCCAGGCGCATCGCCCGCGCCTGTTCGCGCTCGCCTATCGAATGCTCGGCTCCGCGACCGAGGCCGAGGATGCGGTACAGCAGACCTACCTGCGCTGGGATGGCACCGATCGCAACACGATCCGCTCGGCCGAGGCCTGGTTGACCACCACGATCGTGAATCTCTGCCGCACCTGGCTGGTTTCGGCGCGGGCCCGCCGGGACACCTATGTCGGACCGTGGCTGCCCGAGCCGGTGCCGACCGCACGCGGTGAGCTCGGTCCGCTGGAGACGGCGGAGGAGCGCGAGCTGGTTTCACTGGCGCTGCTGACGGCATTGGAACGGTTGAGCCCGATCGAGCGCGCGGTTTTCGTGCTGCGCGAGGCGTTCGGATACGCCCACCGGGAGATCGCGGACATGCTGGCGGTATCCGAGGCCAATTCGCAGCAGATCTTCCGCAGGGCCGGGGTCCGGGTGCGCGAAGGCCGGCCGCGCTTCGATGTTCCGGCCGATCAGGCCCGCGAGCTGATCGAACGTTTCCTCGCAGCGGCGCGGATCGGGGATATCGAGGCTTTGGAGCGGATGCTCGCTGCCGACGTCGTCTCGACCGCGGACGGCGGCGGCCAGGTCAAGGCGGCTCGGCGGCCGGTCGTCGGTGCGCCCGCGGTCGCGCGGTATGTGGCCGGATTGTTCCGCTGGGAAGTGCCGGGGATGGTGATCGTGTTGGAGGAGATCAACGGCGCGCTCGCGGTCGTCGTGCGGTTGGCGGGGGAGCCCGCGCTGGTCGTCGGCGTGGACACGCTCGACGATGTGGTGACCGCACTGCGCTTGATCGTCAATCCGGAGAAGCTGTCCTATATAGCGATACCGAGCGCAAGCGGGTGATCCTCGACGGCGCACTGGATCTCGAATACGACTCGCTCATCTACGCGCTGGGCAGCACGAATGACGCGGCGGGCGTGCCAGGGGGCCGATTACGCGTATTCGGTGTGCCACACCTCAGGATTCGGAGTGGTTGCGCAACGGCATTCCGGCAGGACGGATCGTGGTGGTTGGCGGCGGCGCCACCGGCCGGTGCGGCATGTCCGTGAAAGCGTCAACCAACGGTTGACGAAGCCGAATCGTCAACCTATGGTTGACGCATGGCAATCAACGTACGACTCGACGATCTGATCGAGGGCATCAAAAAGGCACGTCCGGACAATGTGCTCGACCAACTCTCCGATGCGGTGGTCGCGGCCGGGCATCTCGGCGAAGTGGCCGATCATCTGATCGGCCACTTCGTGGATCAGGCCCGCCGCTCCGGTGCCTCGTGGACCGATATCGGCGCCAGCATGGGCGTCAGCAAACAGGCGGCGCAGAAGCGGTTCGTGCCGAAGGGGCCAGGTGATCCGGCGGAGGCCGCGGCCATGGATCCCAATGCGGGCTTCGCGAAGTTCACCCCGCGGGCGCGCAAGATCGTGGTGGCCTCCCAAGAGGCGGCGCGCATCTCCGGGCATTCGGAGATCGCCCTCGGACATCTGGTGCTGGCCCTGCTGACCCAACCGGAAGGCCTCGGTGCCCGGGAGATCGTGGCTCAAGGGGTGAAACTCGACGTGGTCCGGGAGGCGGCGACAGCAGCTATCGCCCAACAGCCCGCCGATCCAGCGAATGTGCCCGCACTGATTCCGTTCGGTCCCGAGGCCAAGAAGGCGCTGGAGCTGACCTTCCGTGAGGCACTTCGCTTGGGACACAACTACATCGGTACCGAACATGTCCTGCTCGCCCTGCTCGAACAGGAGAACGGTTCCGGAATTCTGTCCGGTCTCGGCGTCGACAAGGTGAAGGCCGAAGCCGATCTGGTCGAACTGCTGTCGGTGATCGCCGCCGAGCAGTCATGAACGTCCGGGCCGCCTCCGCCGCCGGACGACGTCGAATTGCCTGGATAGTCATCGGCATTCGATCGACGCACGCGGCCAGGGCGCGGCAGTGGCGGGCCAGCCGGACACGCGGGATGTCGGTGCGGCGCGGCTCGCGGATCCGCTCGAACACCGTGCGCGCGTTGCCGTGTGATCGCGGCTCAGCTCTCCGGCACGTTGCGGGCGAGTTCGTCCAGCCAGGCGGCGGCGGAGGCGTCGCTCGGCGCGCGCCAGTCGCCGCGCGGTGAAAGTGAGCCGCCCGAACCGACTTTCGGAGCATTGGGCAGGGTAGAGCGTTTGAACTGGCTGGTCTGGATGAAGCGGCGCAGGAATTCGGCCAGCCAGCGTTTGATGGTCGGCAGATCGTAGGTGTTGCGCTGGTCGGCCGGAATGAGATCCGGCCAGCTGCCGCGATCGCGCTCGGACCAGGCGTGCCGGGCCAGGTAGGCGACTCGGCTCGGACGGTAGCCGAAGCGCAGCAGGTAGTAGAGGTGGAAGTCCTGCAGTTCATAGGGGCCGACGGTGGCCTCGGAGCTCTGGCTCGGGGCGGTGGAATCGTGGCTCGGCACCAGCTCCGGCGAGATCTCGGTCCGCAGAATCGATGACAGCACCCGGCCCGCCTCGGGTCCGAACTGATCGGTGTCGACCGCCCAGGCGATCAGATATTTGATCAGTGTTTTGGGGACCGATGCGTTCACGCTGTAGTGCGCCATGTGGTCGCCGACGCCGAAAGTGCACCAGCCCAGGGCGAGTTCGCTGAGATCGCCGGTGCCGACCACGAGTGCGTGGTGCTGGTTGGCGAGTCGGAACAGGTGCGAGGTGCGCTCGCCCGCCTGCACATTCTCGAAGGTGATGTCGTACTGCGGAACATCGTCGGCGGCCGGATGATTCAGGTCGCGCAGCATCTGGGTGGCGGACGGGCGGATATCGATCTCTCGGGCGGTCACGCCGAGCGCGTCCATCAGTGCGTGCGCATCGGTGCGGGTGCGGGTGCTGGTCGCGAAGCCGGGCATGGTGTAGGCCAGCACATTCGTGCGCGGCAGCCCGAGCCGGTCCATGGTTTTGGCCGCCACGATCAGCGCCTGAGTGGAGTCCAATCCGCCGGAGACACCGATGACCACCCGCTGACTGCCCGTCGCGCGCAGGCGGGTGCTCAGGCCCTCGACCTGGATGTGATGCACTTCGGCGCAGCGCTCGTTGCGCGCGACCGGATCGCTGGGAACATACGGGAAGCGCTGGATTTCGCGCCGCAAGGCAACCACACTCGACGGGACCGGCAACTCCAGCTCGATGCGCCGCAGCCGGACCAGACGGTCGCGGTGATCATGCACATTGTCGGCGAAACTGGTGGTGCGGATGCGATCCGCGGCCAGCCGCTGCAAGTCGAGATCGGCAGTGATCAACCGCGGCTGATCGCTGAACCGCTCGCCCTCGACGAGCAGGTCGCCGTTCTCGCACACCAGCGCCTGCCCGTCCCAGGCCATATCGGTGGTCGATTCACCGTGTCCCGCAGCCGAATACAGGTAGGCGGCCAGATAGCGTGCGGAATGCGAGGTGCACAGCGCTCGCCGGTAATCGGCTTTGCCGATGACGATATTGCTCGCCGACATATTGACCAGCACCGTCGCGCCAGCCAGCGCGGCAAATCCACTGGGCGGCAACGGAACCCACCCGTCCTCGCAGATTTCCAAGTGGAAGACGAAGCCGTCGAGATTGGTCGCGGTGAACAGCAGATCGGAACCGAACGGCACCCGCTGACCCGCGATCGTGATGTGGTCGTCCAGGGTTTCGCGCGCCGCCGCGAACTGGCGCTTCTCATAGAACTCGCGATAGTTCGGCAGATAGCTCTTCGGTGCGGCACCGAGCACAACGCCGTGGCACACCGCGATCGCGCAGTTGAAAAGCCGACCCTGCGTCCGCACCGGCGCACCGACTACCAGCACCGTGTCGATATCCGCGCTCGCCGCGACCACCTGCTCGATTGCCGCGGCCACCGCATCGTCGAGGGCATCCTGGTGGAACAGATCGTCGGCGGTGTAGCTGGCGAGTCCGAGTTCGGGAAAAATCGTCAGCACCACGCCGTCGGCGCCCGCCTGCCGAGCGAGTTCGAGTGTCCGCTCGACATTGAACGCGGGATCGGCGACCCGGACCCGCGGCACCGCGACCGCCACTCGTGCGAACCCGTGTCGATAGAGCGAGTTGAACGGCAATGCGGGCACCGGCGTCCCCCTTCGGGTTCGTAGCTCTTCCTGCATGGCGAAATCTACGCCCGCCCGCGCAGCCCCCCGCCCCAGCGCGGCCATTCGGCCTTGGCCTTCGGTTCCGCCACGAGTGGTCCGCGATCGATATCGGTGACCAACAGCGGCAGCCGTGGCGCGAGTTGGTCGAGGACGGCCTGGGTGTGCCCGCCCTGCGCGGCCCGGTACTCCGGCATGGTCAGGCCGACGATCTGCAGGAACCGCAAGCGTCCGTGCGGTGTGTCGATTGCGCCGAGTTCCGGGTCGACGGTGAAGGCGACGGCATGGATATCCGAATCCGGATGGTCCGCGGCGATCGGGCCGTTCGACTTGATGGTGCGGCCGGGTGCGAACCAATTCCCGGATTGGAATACGAACCGGGCCAGATTCTGCAGGAATTTCGCGGGCCAGAGCGGTGGTTCGGCATCGGTCGGGGTGCGCAGCAGCCGGAAGGTGAACTCGAATCCCCAACCCGATTTATCCGGGTTATCCCATTCCTTCTCATGCAGCTCGGTCATGCCATAGCTGATGTAGTGCCAGTGTGGGACCGGTTCCGTGCGCGGATAGGCGCTGATGCCGTCCAGCGGATCGGGCCCGCCGAGCGACCAGGGGACCCGCGTCCCCCAATGGCGGGGTGCGGTGTCGTGGTACAGCTGCTCCAATGCGGCGTCGATAGCGTTCCAGCCGGGACTTTCACTCACCTGGACACCATAAGGTGGCGCCGACCGAGTATTGCGCCACGTGGATCGCCAAGCCGTTGGCGGACAGCGGTTCGCTCATGGCGCGAGCTGGGCCGTGCCGCGGATTCTGGACTGGTCGGCCTGTCGGGAAAGGGCTGCTCCGGTGCCCCGGTACGCTATAGCAATGGCGGATGACATGGATTCCGACCTAGTTGCGGGGGAACGACGCGCTGATCTCGAGCGTGCGCTGACCTATGTCTCCACCGAATCGCAACCCGATGGCAGCTATGTCATCAACGGCGACCTGCCGCCGGATGTCGCGCCGCCGTTCATTCGGGCGATCATGCGGGTGGAGGCGGAGTTGCTGCTGAACGATGCGGAACTCGTAACGGTCGATGAGGGGGAACCACGCACGCCCGAACAGCGTCGGGCCGATGCGTTTGTCGCATTGATACTCCGGGTGGACGACCGCAGCTCGGCCTGAGCAGGTCCGACCGGCGCCGAGCTGCCAGGCGCGGACCTTGCACTCGGTACCCCTGAGTGCTAAAAAGGGCTTGGCACTCTCGACGTGTGAGTGCCAGGTCGGGACGGTGAGACCGGGTTCCATCGACACCCTCGGTCGTCCGTCGCGGGCACCGAACCTGGCCAGCGTAAATGGGGCGATCCAACCTGCGATCGTCCTGTGTGTCAGCCATATACATGGAGGATCTCAACAACGCCATGGCCAAGACAATTGCGTATGACGAAGAGGCTCGCCGCGGCCTCGAGCGGGGTCTGAACGCCCTCGCCGACGCGGTCAAGGTGACGCTGGGCCCCAAGGGGCGCAACGTTGTCCTGGAGAAGAAGTGGGGCGCCCCCACGATCACCAACGATGGTGTTTCCATCGCCAAGGAGATCGAGCTGGAGGACCCGTACGAGAAGATCGGCGCCGAGCTGGTCAAGGAAGTCGCCAAGAAGACCGACGACGTCGCGGGCGACGGCACCACCACCGCCACCGTGCTCGCCCAAGCGCTCGTACGTGAGGGCCTGCGCAACGTCGCCGCCGGTGCCAACCCGCTGGGCCTGAAGCGCGGCATCGAGAAGGCCGTCGAGGCCGTCACCACCAAGCTGCTCGCGACCGCCAAGGAGGTCGAGACCAAGGAGCAGATTGCTGCCACCGCCGGCATCTCGGCCGGCGACGCGTCCATCGGTGAGCTCATCGCCGAGGCCATGGACAAGGTCGGCAAGGAAGGTGTCATCACTGTCGAGGAGAGCAACACCTTCGGACTCCAGCTGGAGCTCACCGAGGGCATGCGCTTCGACAAGGGCTACATCTCGGGTTACTTCGTGACCGACCCGGAGCGTCAGGAAGCAGTCCTCGAGGACCCGTACATCCTGCTCGTCGGTTCCAAGGTTTCCACCGTCAAGGACCTGCTGCCGCTGCTGGAGAAGGTTATCCAGGCCGGTAAGCCGCTGCTGATCATCGCCGAGGACGTCGAGGGCGAGGCCCTGTCGACCCTGGTCGTGAACAAGATCCGTGGCACCTTCAAGTCCGTCGCCGTCAAGGCGCCGGGCTTTGGTGACCGTCGCAAGGCGCAGCTCGCCGATATCGCCATCCTGACCGGTGGCGAGGTCATCAGCGAAGAGGTCGGCCTCTCCCTGGAGACCGCCGGTATCGAGCTGCTCGGCCAGGCCCGCAAGGTCGTCATCACCAAGGACGAGACCACCATCGTCGAGGGTGCGGGTGACGCGGAGGCCATCAAGGGCCGCGTCGCGCAGATCCGCACCGAGATCGAGAACTCGGATTCGGACTACGACCGGGAGAAGCTGCAGGAGCGGCTGGCCAAGCTGGCCGGCGGTGTTGCGGTGATCAAGGCCGGTGCCGCGACCGAGGTCGAGCTCAAGGAGCGCAAGCACCGCATCGAGGATGCCGTGCGCAACGCCAAGGCCGCCGTCGAGGAGGGCATCGTCGCCGGTGGTGGCGTGGCTCTGCTGCAGTCGGCTCCGGCGCTGGATGACCTGAAGGTCTCCGGTGACGAGGCGACCGGTGCGAACATCGTGCGTGTCGCGCTGTCGGCTCCGCTGAAGCAGATCGCCTTCAACGCGGGCCTCGAGCCCGGCGTTGTCGCCGAGAAGGTTTCGAACCTGCCGGCGGGCCACGGCCTGAACGCCGACTCGGGCGAGTACCAGGACCTGCTGGCCGCCGGTGTCGCCGACCCGGTCAAGGTCACCCGTTCGGCCCTGCAGAACGCGGCCTCCATCGCGGCCCTGTTCCTGACCACCGAGGCCGTCGTCGCCGACAAGCCGGAGAAGGCCGCCGCTCCCGCCGGCGACCCGACCGGTGGCATGGGCGGCATGGACTTCTGAGTCCAGCCTCCTGGCAACACCTTTAGACCCGAAGGCCGGTCCACCAATGGTGGACCGGCCTTCGGTCTTGGTCGGCTATTCGGCGAAAGATGTTGGGGCGTACGTCAATTCGATGCGGTGCTCAGGTCTTGCTCGAGGCGGTCGGTTGCTTTGCCGTTCCCGTCGGTCCTTGGGGGTTCGATTTGTTCGTCGGAGGGTGTTTCGGGTGCGCTGTCGACCACCGGTGCGGGCGGATCGGGTTCGGCGACCGGTTCGGGATCCGCTGGTTCGGTTGCGGCCGATTCGGCGGCGAACTCCGTGGCGGCGGCGACGCGGAGGCGTTCGGCGAGTTCATTGAAGATGTAGAAGTTGGGGACCTGGCCGACGGGGGTGAGGGAGATCCAGCTGCCGTCCACCTTCATGCGGACCAAACCGCTTCGGGCGTCGATCAATTGGATGCGTTCCCAGGTGTAGGCCCGGCTGTGGAAATAGAGTGCCGTCAGGTCGAGGGCGATTTCGCCGAAGTGGACGGTCGCGCCGTCATCGATGGCGGCGACGGCACGGGGGAGTTGGGCCAGGGTGATGGCCGACTGGATAGCCCGGCCCCAGTCGCGCGCGTCGCCGAACAGGGTGTCGTCGAATGCGGCCTCGGCACCGTCGGGGCCCGACATTCGCAGCGAGTACTCGGTGGGGGCGGAATTCTGGAAGGGGATGACCTGCTGGCGCACTTCGGCGGTGTTCCAGCGGAATCCGGCCACCTGCTCACCGGAGCGATACACGGTCATGCCGAAGTCGAATAAATCCAGCCGCGCCGCACGGTGGCGACGATTGCGCCGCCCGCGCAGGAATGCCATCGCCGCGGGCACCAGGGCAAGGAGAGCGACGGCGAGCGCAGCGGAATATGCCCCCACCGTGACACAGATAATCCCAACAGTCATGAACCCGCCCGTGACGATCCCGCAGCCGCGCACAAAGGTATCGCGCGCCGGCGCCGGTAGAAACGTCTGTCGGTGCGTGCCGAGCTTCTGATATTCGGCCATCAGGTGGATCAGCTGCGACAGTGGAACCTTTTGTGATCCGCCGGTTCCGACATCGCCCTGGATCGGAGTGGTCAATTGTCCCTCCATGAGGCGGTTTTCCTCCGCGGCGAAGCGTATGACACTCGGCCGAAGGTCGCCACTTCAGCCTCGTGCCCGGTCAGTCGGCCGAGCTTACGTCACCGCGGCGGCAAACCTGCAATGGGTGCGGGCGTTTCGTTGCGATTTAGATCAAGTTGTCATCTGGTGAATTGTCCGATGGCAGATGCGGACGCGAGCGCCGTCTGCGTGGAGCGCGCATTGGCCGGCGAGTTCACCGCGGCCGAGCACGCCGCGCTGCGAGAATTGCTCACCCGCTGCGCCGATCTGCTCGACTCCGTCCGCCCCGAATCCGCGCCGAAAATAGCTCCCGGGCGGCGGCAGCAGCTGATTCAGCGCCGCTTCGGCAGCAGACTCTCGAATGCGCTGTCCACCAACGCCCTCCGCTGGGCCTCGGTGCTCGGCAGCGCGTCGGGGGAGACGCGGGCCAGTTGGTTGAAGCCGTGGTAAATGCTCACGGCGACAACAGCTCTGGTCCGCGCCTGCCCGGCGGTGAGCCCCATTTCACGCAGCAGTTCCGCGACGTATTCGATGCGGCGGTCCGCGGCTCGGCGCAATGTCGCGGCGACCGCCGCCTGGTCCGCCGAGGCCAGTAGCGCCAATTCGATGCGTCCGGTGGCCGCATAGTCGATGACGTGGGCGAAGAGTCGATGCAATCGCTCGGCTGGGTCGGGCTCGACGCTGATCTCGGCGATCACATTGTCGGTGCTGCGCTGCTCCCAGCGCGCGAGTGCCGCGTCGATGAGGGCCGCGCGGTCCTTGAAGTGCCAGTAGAAGCTGCCCTTGGTGGTGCCGAGCCGCTTGGCGATGGGCTCGACGGCGACCGCCGCCAGACCCCCCTCCGCCAGCGCGTCCAGCGCGGCATGCGCCCAGTCGGTGGCGCTGAGCCGTGTCCTCGCGGTCGCATCCCCTTGTGCCATTTCCATACGCTATCGTATGGTCATTCCATACGCTACCGTATGGGTTATTGGAGGAATGCGATGCCGACTTATGGGCGAGTCGAAATTCCCGAGCGCGCGGCCTTGGCGCGCTCGTCGGGGACCGATTGGGATTACATCGATTCCTACGAAATTGCGTTGCCACCCGGCGCGCCGACCGATCCTCGGGAATGGACCCGAAAGATATTCTTCGGCAGGCCTTTTCCCGATCGCGAAAGCGATGAGCATGAGCACGTGACCGCCGATGCGATGACGGTCCTCGACTTTGTCGTCTCGGTTCTCGTCGACGGCGGCACGGTCACCATCACCTCGCTGGTCAAATATCGAAATCGCTGGGGCCGAAGGTATTTCGCGGTCGTGCGCCCATTCCATCGTCGACTCGTGCCATTGATGCTCGCGCGCGCCGCCCGCGGTTTCGCCGCCGCCCGCTGACGCGCCGCGCCAAACGGATGCGGCGACGACTACGCGCGATAGTCGTAGGCTGAACCCATGTCCGGCTACATACGCGGTGTGCTCTACGACATCGACGGCGTGCTGGTGACTTCTTGGCGAACGCTCGACGACGCGGTCGACGCCGTGCGTCGCGTGCGCGAAAGTGGTTTGCGCCGAAGGTTTCTCACCAATACCACGTCCCGCACCTGCGACGAGATCGCCGAGCGGCTGCGGGATGCCGGATTCGAGGTCGATGCCGCGGAGATCGTCACCGCCGCCCGGCTCACCGGTGAGTATGTCGGCCGCCGCTACCCGGATGCGGCAGTGTGGGTGCTCAATCACGGTGATATCGAGGCCGATCTCGCCGAGTTGACACTCGACGACGAACATCCGGATGTCATCGTAATTGGCGGCGCCGGTGCGGAATTCACCCATGACGCGCTGAGCCGGGTGGCCGAACTGATGCTGGACGGTATCCCGGTCGTGGCGATGCACGGCGGCCTGACCTGGGCCACCGAGACCGGACTCCGCATCGATGCAGGCGCGTACCTGCCGGGTCTGGAGGCGGCGGGCAATGCCGGGATCGCGGTGGTCGGCAAGCCCGCGGCGGCCGGATTCCGTACCTGCGCGGACCTTATGGGCCTCGATCCGGCCGAGGTGCTGATGATCGGTGACGATTTGCACTCCGATGTGCTTGCCGCCCAACAGGTCGGTATGACCGGAGTTCTGGTGCGTACCGGCAAATTCCGGCCCGCCGTTCTCGCGGCGGCCTCGGCGGCGCCGGATCATGTCATCGATTCCGTGGCGGAACTGCCTGCGTTGTTGAAAGGCCTGTCGAAAGAATTATTCTAAAAATAGTCCTTCAAAAGATTTTCGGCGTGCCGAACCTCTCGGTATCCTCGAATTTGGCAAACAGCCAGTGAAGATCATCGTTGTGGCGATGAGATCGGAGATCGGCAGATCGCAAGCGCAATAGCAACCGCGCGGCCAACTTTCGGCTAACGACTATTCGGCTGCAGGTTGATACGAAGGGCCCGATCCATGACGAGGGGATCGGGCCCTTCGGTATTGTCTGCCCCAATGTCACAGGATGCGAATACGGGACGAATGTATGCCGGGCAACCCGTAGAGGACCGGCAACGTCAGCGGCGTGCGCGTTTTCTGGAATCGGGCCTGACGGTCTTTGCGCGCGACGGCTACGCCAATAGTTCGGTCGGCGCTATCTGTAAGGACGCCGGACTCTCCTCGAGACAGTTCTATGAGGAGTTCACCGGCCGCGAATCCCTCCTACTCGAGCTCTACGAGCAGATCGACAGGGAATCGCGCGAAGCGGTGACCGCCGCCCTCGAGAAGAAATCCGATGCGACCGCACTGGAGACCATAGATGCCTCGGTGCGCGCCTACGTCGGATCCATCGGCTCCGATCCGCGCAAGGCGCGGGTGGCGCTGGTGGAGGTCGTCGGCGCTGGGCCGAAGGTCGAGAAGTTCCGGCTGGAGCTGCGTCGCGTCTGGGGCTCGCTACTCGCCAGCGCCGCGGAGGATGCGGCCCTGCACGGCGAAATCCCAACGGGCGACTACGAGATGCGGGTGCTCGCCATCATCGGCGCGGTCAACTATGTGGTGGATTCCTGGAGCGGTTCGGATCCACGACCGCCACTAGATGACGTGATCCGGGTGCTCAGCCGCGTGATCATGGGTGCGGTCGGCGCGTAGTTCCGCCCCAGCGTCGGCTAGCGTGCGCTCTATGGAGACGGTTCCCATCCAGATGCCGGACGGCACCACCGTACCGGTGCGGCTGTTTCCGGCGAGCGGGGCGCATCGGCATCCGGTACGCCCCGATGCGCCGCGTCCGGTGGTGGTGATGGTGCCCGGCCTCGGTGTTCCGGCCGGTTACTACGAACTGTTCGCCCAGGAGCTGGCTGCGCGCGGCTTCGATATCGCGATCGGTGAGCTGCGCGGCGCGGGTGATAGTCGCCCGCGCCCGAGCGCCGCGAGCACCTTCGGCTACCACGAGCTGGTGTCGGTCGACTTCCCGGCGATCTTCTCGGTGGTGCGCGACCGCTTCCCGGACAGCACCCCGTATCTGCTCGGCCACAGCATGGGCGGTCAACTCGCGGTGCTGTACGCGTCGCGGATCCGGGGCCGCTTGGGCGGGCTGATCCTGATCGCCTCCGGTACCCCGTATCACCGTGGGTTCCGAGGCATTTCGGGTCCCGGCATGCTGGCCGGCGCCACGGCCATGTCGCTGACGGCCAATCTGGCCGGTTTCTGGCCCGGCGACCTGATCTCGCTCGGCGGCTTCGGACGCCAGTCCAAGGTGCTGGTGTCGGACTGGGCCCGACTGGCCCGCACCGGCCGTTTCGTGCCGGTCGATGCGGATATCGACTACGAGGAGCGGATCGCCAGACTGAAGCTGCCGGTGCTGTCCATCACGATTACCGGCGACGATGTCGCACCGAGCAGTTCGGCCGCGCACCTGCTGGCCAAGATGCCCTCGGCCGAGGTGACCACCTGGGAGCAGCCGGAACCGTTGGGGCACAACGGCTGGATCCGTCGGTACGGCAGCACGGTCGATCAGATCGAGAAGTGGCTGCGGAACCGCTGATCGGACGGAGTCAACGCTATGAATGCCTTCTATCTGCCCGACTCCTCGGACCCGGATCTGTTTCATTCCACCGAGCTCACCCGGGGGCCGTGGTCGCCGAATGCCCAGCACGGCGGGGCGCCGTCGGCTCTTGTGGGGCATGTGATCGAACGGTGCGAACCTCGACCAGGGTGCCGGATCGCTCGGGTCACGGTGGAGTTTCTCGGGCCTGTGCCGATTGCGCCGCTGCGAGCCCAGGCGCGAGTCACCCAGGCGGCGGCCCGAGTCGGCCAGCCGGGGCGCAGCGTCGAACTGATCGAGGCCACACTGAGATCCGACCACGGACCGGTGCTGAAGGCCACCGCTTGGCGGCTGCGGCAGCTGGAGCCAGAGCTGGATGTGCTGGCCGAGATACCCGCGGCCGGTCCGCTGCCTGGCCCGGATACCGTGACGCCGGGCCCGGATCACAGCTTCCCGAGCACGCAACTGGTTGGATTCCACACCGGCGTCGAATACCGTTTCGTCTCAGGCGCATTCCGGACCCTCGGCCCAGCCGTGTGCTGGATTCGTCTGCGCTACCCGATCGTGGCCGGCACCTCACCCAGCCAGTTGCAGCGGACCCTTGCCGCCGCCGACTTCGGGAACGGGGTCAGCTCCGTCCTGCCATGGGATCGATACTTTTTCATCAATACCGATCTCACAGTGACCCTGCACCGCCACCCCGCCGGCGAATGGGTATGCCTGGACGCGGTCACCTACCCAGAACGCGGTGGCATCGGCTTGGCCGAGTCCCGCCTGCTCGATGAGAAGGGCCCGATCGGGCGCAGCACCCAGACGCTACTACTCGGCACACGCTGAGCCGCACGGCAACGACCAGCTGTGGCCCGTCGAAGGCGCTAAGTGGGGTCGGCGATTTCGCCGAGGTGTCTGCTGAATCCGTCGAGCATTGCGGTGAGGCCGATGTCGAAGTGGTCGGTGTCGACAGTGGCGTCGGCGGCTGCGGCGAGGGCGTTGTAGTCGGGTGCGTTCGGGGTGGGTTTGCGGCTGCGTTGGGCGGCCACGGAGTGGCTCAGGATGTGTCCGACTACGTATTCGCGCAGGCAGCGGGCGAATTGCAGGGCTACGGCGGGGGTGAAGCCGACGTCTTGTAGCCGTTCGAGCATCCAGTTTCCGGTTTCGATCGCCGCGGCGCTGCGGACCGGTCTCGTTGCGAAGATCGGTACGGCATTCGGGTGTCGGCGCAGTGTGGAACGTAGTCGATGGGCGTAGGCGCTCATCAGCTCCGGCCAATCTTGCTGCCACGGTAGGGTTTCCATCTCCAGTTCGTCGAACATCGCTTCGGCGATGCCATCGAACAGGTCCTGCTGGTCGGTGAAGTGCCGGTAGGCCGCCATCGGGTCCGCCCCGAGTGCCGCACCCAATTTCCGCATGGTGAAGCCGTCGAGCCCCGCGGTATCGATGACGGTCAAAGCCACCGCGGCGATGTAATCGCGGTTCAGCGCGGTCCGGGTACTCGGCTGCCCGCGTCGACCTGTTCGGCTCATCGCAAGGTCCTTTCGTCCATTTCGTCGAACAGTTCGAGCAGCCGATCGACGAACTCCTCCGGCTGCAACTGATAGGGCACATGCCCATAAGGGAATTCCACACAGTCCCGGCCGAGTTCGCCAGCCAGTGCGTGGGTGGCGACGTAGTACGGCTTGCCGACGCTGTCGCGTCCGGCGGCGAGTCGCCAGGGCACCGCGACCTTCCGGAGGGCGGACAGGTCCGGGCGGTAGTCGAACAAGAAGGCGGGCAGTTCGCGGCGGAGCAGCAGGTCGGCATTGTTCAGCTGGCGGGTCATGGTCGAGGGGTGAGCTCGAGTGATTCGCCGCAGCGCGGCTCCGATCGACAATGAAATCCGACTACCGCCCGCCATCAAGGCCTGTCCGAAGTTCGATCGCAATACCCGCGGCACATTCGGCATCGTCATGACACCGAATGCGGCGAACGCGCGCAGCGGGCTTTTCTCGGTCGCGAGTTTTAAGAGCTCGGCGATCTCCGATCGTGCTGGACTCGTCTCCGGCAGCAACTGAACGACCGGTGCTTCGTGCACGATCGCGTCGGTAAGCCGGTCGGCGTGCGCGGCGAGCAGTTCCAGCGCGATGATCGCCCCGCCACTGTTGCCGAAGATATGGGCGCGGTCGATGGCGTAGGCGTCGAGGATCGCGATGACATCGGCCGCCTGCGTCGCGACATCGATCGCGGCGTGCGGATCGGTGAACGGGCTGCGTGAATTGCCACGTCGGTCGAAGGTGATGACGCGGTAGCGGTCGGCCAGTAGCGGTACGACCGCCTCGTACATTCCGGCGTCGCCGCCGCCGCCGGAGATGAGGACCAGATCCGGTCCGGTTCCGGCCGATTCGGTATGCAGTCGCGCGCCGGTGGTCTCCACGATTCGTACGGCGGTTTCGGGCATCGCGGATCTCTCGTTCGTCATGTCTACAACGTAGACTAAGTCTGCGTTGTAGACAAGGGCGCAAAAAAATCGGCCCGGTGCAGCGCTGCACCGGGCCGGGATGCGGCTCAGGCGGACCGCTCCATCAGCGTCTGGGTGAAGAACTCGTAGATGAGTCCGGCCTGGAACGCCGACTGCTTGTTGTCGGCCGCGCCGCCGTGGCCACCCTCGATATTCTCGTGGTACCAGACGGTGTGGCCCTGTTCCTCCAGCAGCGCCGCCATCTTGCGGGCGTGCCCCGGGTGGACTCGGTCGTCGCGGGTGGAGGTGGTCAGCAGGATCGGCGGGTAGGACGCGTCGGCGCGCACGTTCTGGTAGGGCGAGTACTTGCTGATGTACTCCCACTCCTCGGGCTTATCCGGATCGCCGTATTCGGCCATCCAGGACGCACCGGCCAGCAGCAGGTGATACCGCTGCATATCGAGCAGCGGGACCTGGCAGACAATGGCGCCGAACAGTTCCGGATAGCGCGTCAGCATGACGCCCATGAGCAGGCCGCCATTGCTGCCGCCGACGGCACCCAGCTGCTCATGTGTGGTGATGCCGCGGGCCACCAGATCCTTGGCGATCGAGGAGAAGTCCTCATAGACCTTGTGCCGGTTGGCCTTCTGCGCCGAGGTGTGCCACTGGGGGCCGTATTCACCGCCGCCACGGATATTGGTCATCACCCAGGTGCCGCCGCGTTCCAGCCAGCCCATGCCGGAGGCGCCGCCGTAGCCGGGGGTGCGTGATACCTCGAAGCCGCCGTAGCCCGACATCACCGTCGGACCAGGAGTGCCCTTTCGGTCGCGATGGCGGATCACGAAGTACGGCACCATGGTTCCGTCATCGGAGCGCGCGAAGAACTGCTCGGTCTCGATGCCGTCGGCGTCGAAGAAGCCCGGTTCCTGTTTGAGTTGTTCGGTCCGGCCGCCGACCGCGCTGGCGAGCAGCGTGGCGGGAGTGGTGAATCCGCTTGTGGTCAGCATGAATTCGTCGCCGCCTTCGAGCGGGTCCAGATTCATCACGCTGGTGGTCGCCATCGGCGGGGTGTCGGCGAGTGGCTCCCTGTGCCAGCCGTCCGGGCCGGGCGTGAGGACGTAGAGCTTGGTCTGCACGTCCTCGAGGGTGATGAGCAGCAGATGGTTCTCGGTCCAGCCGTAGCCGTGCAGCGAGGTGTGCGCGTCGGGGGTGAAGATCACCTCGAATTCCCGTGCGCCGGAAAGGAACTTCTCGAAGTCGATGGCCAGCAGCGCACCGGCGGGGTAGGTCTTGTCCCCGATTTCCCACGGCGACTTCAGTCGCACCAGGAACCAATCCTTGTACCAGGATTCGCTGGCGTCGGTCGGCACCTCGAGATGCCGCAGACTGCCGTCGCTTTCGAGCAGGTACACCTCTTCGTTGAAGAAGTCGGTGGCGCGGCCCACGAAATGCCGTTCATAGCCGGGCGTGCGGTCATAGCCGGCCGCGACCGAGACGTCGTCTACCTCGCCCTCGAATACCGTTTCGGCCTCGGTGATCGGGGTGCCGCGCCGCCAGCGCTTGGCGATGCGCGGGTAGCCGGAATCGGTGAGCGAACCCGGACCGAAATCGGTGCCGACATACACCGAGTCGATATCGATCCAGCGGATATCGGATTTCGCCTCGGACAGGAAGTAGCCGCCGTCGGCGGGATCGATGAATTCCCTTGTTTCGATATCGAATTCGCGAATGACCTTGGCATCCGCGCCGCCGCGGGACAGGCTGATGAGCGCGCGCGACTGTTCTGGCCGCAGCACCGCGGCACCGCCCCACACCCAGTTCTCGCCCTCCGTGGTGCCGAGCGCGTCCAGGTCGATCAGCACATCCCAGTCCGGCGCTTCCTTGGCGTATTCGGCGAAGGTGGTGCGCCGCCACAGCCCGCGCGGATGTTCGGCATCGCGCCAGAAGTTGTAGAGCCAGTGGCCGCGCCGGCCCGGGTAGGCGATCTTGGTATCGGTGTCGAGCATGTCCAGGATGCGCTGCTCGAGCTCGGTGAAACGATCGGAGCTGGCGAAACGCTCGACGACCACCTCGTTGTGCGCGCGGGCGAAGTCGAGGGCCCGCTCATCGGTTACTTCTTCGAGCCACAGGTAGGGATCGGTCACAGTGTGTTCAACGCCCGTCATGTCCACATTGTTGCCGAGCGTCTGGTAAATGTGAGACACCACCCGAAGAATCGGGCAATTCGGGCACACTGTTACCGGTTGCCCAACATGTGTCAAGGTGTGACATCCGTACCGGTCGGCTCAGTACGATCGCTGCTCCGATACCGATCCGAGTGGAAGGTGGCCGGGTTTGCCACAATTTCTCTGGGAGCAGCACTGCTGCCTGCCATTATCGCATTCCGCGCGGATCGCAGATCTGGCACGCTATCCGCTCGGGTCGTATTTATCGGTGAACGTCGGGTATTCGCGGCAGTCGACCGCGGATTCGCTGGCGCTGCTGCACAAGTTCCGCCGGGGTGCGCTGGGCGACGATCGCTTCCGGCTGGTCGAGCGGTTCCCCGATATCGGTGCCGCCGACACCATTTCGCTGGCCTTCGACCTGGAGGATTCCGGACCGCTCGGCGGCGACCCGGATAGCCTCGAGATGTTCTATGAACTGGGCGTCCGCTCGATGCTGCCGACCTACAACCACGCCAATGCGGCCGGTTGTGGCTGTTTGGATGCCGACGACACCGGACTCACCGCCTATGGCCGAGATCTGGTGCGCAAACAGAACGAGGTCGGCATATTCGTCGACGGTTCGCACTGCTCCCGGCGCACCGGGCTGGACCTGGCCGAATGCACCGAGGTTCCGATGATCTATAGCCATTCCAATTTCGCGGCACTGTGGGCGCATCCGCGCAATATCACCGATGAACAGGCGCTGGCCTGTGCGCGCACCGGCGGAGTTATCGGAATCAATGGCGTGGGAATCTTCCTGGGGCAGAACGCGGTCGATGGCCGGGCCGAGCGGGTGGCGGCCATGGCCGCGCATATCGAATACGGCGCGGAGCTCGTCGGGATCGAACATATCGGCATCGGGTCGGACTACTCCTTCGATGCCGAGGATTTCAATGACATGCTCACGCAGGACCCGGGTGCGTTTTCCGACGCGTATACGAAATGGGGACCGTTGCAATGGGTGCCGCCGGAGGACCTCTTGGGGCTCGACGAACTACCCGGGCTGGACGCGGTACTCACCGATCGCGGATTCAGCGCGGCCGACCGAGCGGCGGTGTTCGGCGGCAACTTCGCCCGGGTCGCACAGCAGGTCTGGCGCGACTAGCACGCTGGCTCAGGCGCCGAGGTGTTCGGCCGCGACGCGCTTGGGGACGACCATGCGCCACGCCTCGATGACCAGTTCGGTCAACTCCGTCTCGTCGATGGCATCGAGGCGCACCCGGACCCAGTTGTATCGCTCATCGCGTGGCAGTGGCATCAAGAACTTGTCCGGCTCACCCGCGACCAGCGCCACCCGCTCCTGCCTGGGAAAGGCGAAACCCATCCGGTTCTCGTCCGTGGACAGCGCCAGGTACACGATGCGGCCAACCCGGAACTTGACCCGGTCCCGCACCAGCGCCTCGGTCGTTCGCGGCAGGCTCAGCGCGATCCGGCGTACGTCATCGGAGGTCACCACCGGCCCAATTATCGTCAGCCGGGCCGAACCGGCCGCGGTCGCCATCGCGTAAATAATGTTCACCGCACTGACGATTCCGCCTGGTGCGCCACTCATGGATGCAGATCCAGCTCGAGAGCTGATCGCTATCAGTGCTGCTGGCGGCGCGAGGGGTTTAGTTCACCGCCACCGTGTGTCGCAGCCGCCGGCCTAGGTATCGCAGCCCGTTGCAGTTATCCGGTCGCAGGAAAGTCGCGATGCCATGTGGCGCGCGTCTCATAGTTGCAGGGGGACGGTGGGTGCAGTTTGCTCCACGGAGTTAGGCTCGACGACGTGACTTCCCATTACGACGTTGTCGTTCTCGGTGCCGGACCTGGCGGTTATGTCGCCGCCATCCGCGCGGCACAACTTGGCCTCCGTACCGCGATCGTCGAGCAGAAGTATTGGGGTGGTGTCTGCCTCAATGTGGGCTGCATCCCTTCCAAGGCGCTGCTGCGCAACGCGGAACTCGCGCATATCTTCACCAAGGAAGCCAAGAC
Organism: Nocardia sp. NPDC051990; assembly: GCF_040680755.1. NCBI lineage: Bacteria > Bacillati > Actinomycetota > Actinomycetes > Mycobacteriales > Nocardiaceae > Nocardia > Nocardia sp. NPDC051990. Next base: position 239,512 of record NZ_JBFAXH010000006.1, read on the forward strand.
TTTCGGCATCTCGGGTGAGGTGAACTTCGACTTCGGTGTCGCGTTCGACCGCAGCCGCAAGGTCGCCGACGGCCGGGTCAAGGGCGTCCACTTCCTGATGAAGAAGAACAAGATCGACGAGTTCGACGGTAAGGGCACCTTCACCGACGCGAACACCCTCTCGGTCGCCCTGTCCAGCGGCGGTACCGAGACGATCACCTTCAGCAATGCCATCATCGCCACGGGCACCGTCACCAAGCTGCTGCCGGGCACCTCGCTCAGCGCGAATGTGGTGACCTACGAGGAGCAGATCCTCACCCGCGACCTGCCCGGTTCCATCCTCATCGTCGGTGCGGGCGCGATCGGCATGGAGTTCGGCTACGTCCTGAAGAACTACGGCGTCGACGTGCGCATCGTGGAGTTCCTGGACCGTGCGCTGCCGAACGAGGACGTGGACGTCTCCAAGGAGATCACCAAGCAGTACAAGAAGCTCGGCATCACGATCACCACCAGTGCGGCCGTGCAGTCTATCGACGACGACGGTTCGAAGGTCACCGTGTCGATCAAGGACAACAAGACCGGCAACCTGGAGACGGTCACCGTCGACAAGGTGCTGCAGGCCGTCGGCTTCGCGCCCCGGGTCGAGGGCTACGGCCTGGAGAACACCGGTGTCGCGCTCGAGCGCGGCGCCATCGTCATCGACGACAATATGCGCACCAATGTGCCGCACATCTACGCCATCGGTGACGTGACCGCGAAGCTGCAGCTCGCCCATGTCGCGGAGGCTCAAGGCGTCGTTGCCGCGGAGACCATCGCCGGTGCGCCGACGGTCACCCTCGGCGACTACCGGATGATGCCGCGCGCCACCTTCTGCCAGCCGCAGGTCGCCAGCTTCGGTCTCACCGAGCAGCAGGCCAGGGATGAGGGCTACGACGTGAAGGTCGCCACCTTCCCGTTCACCGCCAATGGCAAGGCGCACGGCCTCGGTGATCCGACCGGTTTCGTCAAGCTCGTCGCCGACGCCAAGTACGGCGAACTGCTCGGCGGCCACCTCATCGGACCGGACGTCTCCGAGCTGCTGCCGGAGATGACCCTGGCCCAAAAGTGGGACCTGACGGTCAATGAGCTGATCCGCAATGTCCACACCCACCCGACGTTGAGCGAAGCCCTGCAGGAAGCGTTCCACGGCCTCGCGGGTCACATGATCAACTTCTGATCCGTATCGAAAGCGGTGGTGTTCGGGCCGAAAGGTCTAGGCACCACCGTTTTTTCTTTGGAGCGCAACGATGCGACGCAAGTGGTTGATCGGTAGCGCGCTGGTACTCGTGGTGGTGTTGGCGCTGGTGGTCGGCGGCTATTACCTGATGAACTCGCGCACCTTCCAACTGGCGGGGCGATTGGTGAACCGAGTCGATACGACCGACAAGGTGGTTGCGCTGACCCTGGACGACGGGCCGACCGAAAAAGCGCCCGAAGTGCTGAAAGTTCTTGCCGAAGCCGGTATTCCGGCTACCTTCTATCTGATGGGCCGCGATTTGGCCGCACATCCGGAGTACGGCAGGGCCATCGCGCAGGCCGGTCACGAAATCGGCAATCACACCTACAGCCATCGCCGCATGGTGTTCGTGTCCGGCGATACCGTCCGCGACGAGATCGAACGAACCGACGCGGAAATCGCGAAAACCGGTTACCAGGGCCCGATCACTTTCCGCCCGCCCTACGGCAAGAAGCTCCTGGCCCTCCCGAAATACCTCTCCGACCACGATCGCACGACGATCACCTGGGATGTGGAACCGGACTCGGGTAGACAGGCGAGCACCGACGCCATTGTCGCCGAGACCGTTGCCGAGGTGCGGCCGGGTTCCATTGTCCTACTGCACGTCATGGGCCAGTGGAATGAATCCCTTGCCGCCATCCCGCGCATAGTCGGCGAACTCCGTTCCGCGGGTTATCAATTCGTCACGGTGTCGGATCTGCTGAAGCAGTGCGGTCAGAGCATGCCGTAGGCATGGGTGGGGGTCAGGCGGACGAGAGCGCGGTGGTCGGTGACCATGGCCTTGCGGTATTCGTCCCAGTCGGGGTGCTCGCCCGCGCCCGCTCGATAGTAGGCGACCAATTCGTCGACGGCTGCGTCATTGGGGTCGGCGGCGACGGGGGTGAGGTCGACAGTGCCCTCGATGACGGCGTAGGCGTAGAAGTCGTCGCGGGTGACGTGGATCGCGGCCCATGGATCGCGCACCAGGTTGTGGTACTTGGCCCGGTCGGCGGTGATGGAAATGCGAATGATCCCGTCGTCACCCACCACATGCAGCACATTGGATAGCTGTGGGCGGCCATTGCGCCGAATAGTCGTGAGCACGGACCGCTTGATGGTCCGCGCGAAATCAACAGCCGAAGAAATTTCCATACCAACACCAACCCATCGCAACCGCCCGATCTTCCCTGCCCGCACGGCTGGTCAGTTGATCACCATGCAGTGGTTGCGGCATGGCCGAGAGGCAGCGCATGACGGTTACCGACCAATTCGGGCCGGGTGTCATTCGCGGTGTTAGGCGGCTTGGGCCTCGCGGACTCGGGGCGCGCGCTCGAGCAGGCCGGTTACTGCTCGGCCGTCCCTCTGCTCCCGCCGTCGAGGTCTTCCGCGCTGCCCTCGCCTGAAGCTTCCACCGGGCTTGCGCGCCGCCGCGGCAATACCTTGATGCGCCGTGCCGGCCCGTTGCGCGGCAAAGGAATTAGCTGGTCGGAGCGTCGAAATCGCACGCGGCTGGCGTGATGAATTCAGGGAGGTTCACCGGGCTTGCGTGGCGCGAGGCTGTGTAAGCCCGGTGTGTGTCAACGGAATTGGTCCTCTGACGCTACCCGGGTCGCACGCCTGCTTCTGGCATGGTGTGCGACCTCGACGCCCATCAGACCCACTGCACCAGTTGCAGGATGATGCCGTTCGGATCGGCCGTCTGGAAATAGCGCTCGCCCCAGGGTTCGGTTTCGATCGGGGTGACGATCGGCACGCCCTCGCGCTGGAGCCGCTCGTACTCGGCATCGATACCGTCCACCACGAAGGCGACCAGTAGGCCCTCGCCGGCACTCCCCGCCTTGTCTTTCGGTTTGAAGCTGCCGAGACCGGTGCGCAGGTAGCACAGGTTGAAACCGGCGTCGGGGCGAGCGACCGAGACGAAACCGTCGGCCGACATCTGCTCGGTGAAGCCGAAGTGGTCGATGGCGAACTTCGCCGACGCCTCCGGGTCGGCGACATTGAGCGAGATGGCGGAAGCGGTGATATTCACAAGGTCCTCCTCGGAGTTGGCATCAAGTACTGTACTTAGTACGATGTACTTTGTACAGAAATTTCCGACCGGCCGCATTGTCATGTGGACCACACCGATACGATCGGCTTCCGCGGCGCGTAAATGAGGAGGCGGCATGGCTGAGCAATCACGGGACCGCAGCGGTGCGGGCGATCCAATGCGGACGTTGGCACTGCTGTGGCGCGTGCCCGCGGCCTCGGTGCGTGGACCGAAACAGCGCAGCAGTGTGGATGCCGTGGTCACGGCGGCCATCGAAATCGCGGATGCGAAGGGGATCGGCGCGCTCACCATGCGAGCCGTCGCCACCAAGCTGGGGCTCACGCCCATGGCCACCTACACCTACGTGCCGGGCAAGGCGGAACTCGTCGACCTCATGCTGGATGCGGTCTACCAGGAGATATCGCGTGCCGACCTGACCGATCTACCCTGGCGCGATCGCGTCGCGACGATCGCCGCCGAGAATCGCGCCATGCTGGTCCGCCACCCGTGGGTCGCCTATCTGCCGACCACGCGGCCGCCGCTCGGCCCGGGCGTCGCCGCTAAATATGAACACGAACTGCGCGCTTTCGACGGTCTCGGCCTCGGTGATCTCGAGATGGACGCCGCCGTCACCTATGTCGTCGGCTTCGTCACTTCGGTGGCTCGCATCGCCATCGACACCGAACGCGCCGCCGCCGATAGCGCCATATCCGACGGGCAATGGTGGGAGCGCGCCGCCCCGCTATTGGCTCAGTTCTTCGACGCCGAGCGCTACCCGCTGGCCGCCCGCATCGGCGCGGTCGCCGGGCAGGCGCACGATTCCGCCTACAGCGCCGACGATGCTTACGAATTCGGTCTGGCTCGAGTCCTGGACGGGCTGGCGGATCTCGTCGAAAACCGCTGAGCCGCAAGGGCTACTGATCGTCGGTTTCGTTGGGCGGCTCCGGATGCCGCGGGGCATCCGCACCGCCGGGAAGCGTGAAGGTTGCGATCGCGATGGACAGAAGAATGAATCCCGCCATGATCAACACGAGACTGATGGTCATGACGCCCCCTTTCTCCTTGAGCCGACAGTTAATTGTCAGCTAGCTTGACGGAGGGTTTCCGATCTCGGTGTCATCACGCTATGGCGTGCAACACACTGCGGTTGTGGGTCTCGAAGACTGTGGTTGTTCCGATGTGCTGCATGACGATGGGCATGAGAATCGTCATTCTGTGCGTGCCGAGTTTCAGTTTAGGAGCTATCGGCGGTGATCGCTATGGAATTGCTACTTCGAGAATGAGCGGCGTCGGCGCGAATAGCAAACCGCGCGCCAACGCCGGGGTTCGTCAAACGCCGTCGCGCTGGATCCGCAATGTGGTGATGGTCGCGGCCAGTCCGTCGTACTGATTGATGAGCAGCACGATTTCGATCAGGCTGCGCTCGTCGTAATGCTCGGCGAGGGCGGTCCAGGTGGCGTCGTCGATATCGCGGGTTTCGACCAACCTGTCGACGGCGGTGAGCAGCGCGCGATGCTTATCCGACCAGCCGACGGCGGTGGGCCCGGTGCGAACCCGGTCCAGGATCTCCGGTGTGACACCCGCCCGCCGGCCGAGGCGAATGTGATGGTCCATTTCATACGCGCAGTCGCGCAGCTTGGCGACGCGCAGGATGACCAGCTCGGATTCATGCCGGGGCAGGTGGCCGCCCGGCATCAACCGTCCGGAGAAGTGCAGCCAGCCGCGGAACAGTCCCCCCGTGCGGCCGAGTGTGCTGAACAGGTGTGCGTCGTCTGTCCCCGCCGCACGCGAAAGTATCTGCCAGACAACCCAATTGAGCGGGCCGAGCTCCCGGAGCCGACCGGGTGAAATGCGTGGTTGCAACGCCGGAACCATGCTTGTGCCTCCTTGTCCGTCGCCGGTGGCGGGATCCGTCCTGCTGGATCGGATCCGAGCGTACTAGCGGGTAGGTCCGTGATCGCCGGAGGATCGTGCTGATCTTCTCGGCTTTCCGGTGGTTTTCGCGGCGATGGCGGGTCATCATCAGTACCGGCGCGGTGGATGGTGGGGCGCCGGTTCGAACCGGATGAGGCAGGGAATACGCGATGCTGGTGAAGATCAAGACCGGAGCGAATCTCTCCGGTGCCGAACAGGAGTTCGTCGAATGCCTGCGGTCGTATCCGACGACTGGTGTCGCATTGGTCGGTTTGGAGGTCGGCGAGAACGGGTCGCGCCGGGTCGACGCGGTCATCCTGACCCCGCGCGGCATTACCGTGATCGATATCAAGGGCTTCCAACGCCGCCAGAGCGGGATCCTGAACATTCCGGGCGACGGTCCATGGACGATCAGCGCGGAGCCCGCCGACTTGGACGAGGAGATCTCCGGCAATCCCGTCGATCAGCTGGAACATAGCGTGCATGCGGTAAAGACACGGCTGGAGCGGGCACTGGTCGATCCGGGCCACATCTGCGGCGCCGTCGTGCTCATGCCGTTCCGCGGGGTCGCGGTGCGGCCGGCTCGGACCAATCTGCGCCCCGGCATGGATATCATCGTCGCGAATGTCCGTGATGCGACCGAACTCCGCATCTACCTCGAGGGTTTCTCCGCCGGACCGCGCAGCTGGACCGCGGATCGGGTCGTCGCCACCTGTGCTGCGCTCGGCGCCACCGAAAAGCCTTTCCGCGCCGAGCTGCTCGCCGACGGCTTCGACGAGGTGCAGCCCAAAGCGCCATCGCTGTCAGCGCGTGAGATGCGCCAGCACGCCATCCCCGCGCCGCTGCCGCCGAGCAGGCGGCAGACGGCCGCGGGGTGGGCAGTCTTCGCGGTTGCCCTGGTCGGAATGGTTGTGGTCCTCATCGTGATCACGAGTTCGCTCGCCCACGATTCGGCCCATCCGGCCCGCGAACCGGATACCTCGACGACGAGCGTGACGCCCTCGCCGCCGCCGTACCACCCGATCGAGTGCTGGCCCCTGCAGCAGAACTGCTGATCCGGTCGGATCAGAATGCGGCTTCGTCCAAATCCATGATGTCGTTATCGATCTCGGCGATAATCTTCTTCATCGCGGTCAGTTGCGGCAGCACGTTCTTCGCGAAGAAGCTCGCGACGGCAACCTTTCCGGAATAGAACGCCCGATCCTTCTCCGGCGCTTCGGCGGCCAGTGCGGCGGCCGCGATCTCGGCCTGCACCAGCAGTCGCCAGGCGATGAGCAGATCGCCGACCGCGAGCAGGAAGCGCACCGAACCGAGCCCGACCTTGTACAGCTGCTTCGGATCCTGCTGGGACGCCATCAGATACCCGGTCAGCGTGGCCGCCATCGCCTGCACATCGGCCACCGCGGTGGCCAGTAGCGCCCGCTCGGTCTCGAAGCGGCTGGTCTTCGCCTCCAGGAAGGCGGTGATCTGCCCGTTGACGTGGGCGAGCGCCACACCCTTATCCCGAATGATCTTGCGGAAGAAGAAGTCCTGCGCCTGGATGGCGGTGGTGCCCTCGTAGAGCGAGTCGATCTTCGCGTCGCGGATGTACTGTTCGATCGGGTAGTCCTGCAGATAGCCGGAGCCACCCAGTGTCTGCAGCGATTCGGTCAGGTACTGGTAGGCCCGCTCGGAACCGACACCCTTGACGATCGGCAGCAGCAGATCGTTGACCTGGTGCGCCAATTCGGCGTCCGCACCCGAAACCAGCTGCGCCACATCGGCATTCTGATGGGCGGCGGTGTACAGGTAGATGGCGCGCAGACCCTCGGCGTACGCCTTCTGCATGGCCAGGCTGCGGCGGACATCCGGGTGGTGGGTGATGGTGACGCGCGGGGCGGACTTGTCGGTCATCTGGGGCAGGTCCGCACCCTGCACGCGCTGCTTGGCGTAGTCGAGCGCGGTGAGATAACCGGCGGACAGCGTGCCGGCGGACTTGATGCCGACCATCATGCGGGCGTTCTCGATCACCTGGAACATCTGTGCGATGCCGTTGTGCACCTCGCCGACCAGCCAGCCCCTGGCGGGCACCTCGGTAGCGCCGAAGGTCAGCTCACAGGTGGGCGAGGACTTCAGACCCATCTTGTGCTCGACACCGGTCACGTAGACGCCATTGCGGTCGCCCAGCTCCAACGTCTCGTGATCGAACAGGAATTTCGGCACATAGAACAGCGAGAGCCCCTTCGTGCCCGGGCCGGCTCCCTCCGGGCGAGCCAGCACCAGATGGAAGACATTCTCGGCGGTCTCGCCGACATCGCCGCCGGAGATGAAGCGTTTGACGCCCTCGATATGCCAGGAGCCGTCCTCCTGCTCGATGGCCCTGGTGCGGCCCGCACCCACATCGGAACCGGCATCCGGCTCGGTCAGCACCATGGTGCCCGCCCAGCCGCGCTCGTAACCCTTTGTGGCCCACTGCTTCTGCTGTTCGGTGCCGACATTGAACAGCACCGAGGACATCGCCGGGCCTATATTGAAGAAGCTCGCCGCCGGGTTGGCGCAGCTGAGCATCTCGTTGATCGACCAGATCACCGCGGCGGGCGCGGGTGTGCCGCCCATCCCCTCCGGCATGCCGAGCCGGCTCCAGTCGGCCTCGTGCACGGCCTGGACCGTCTTGCGTAGCGGCTCGGGCACCGAAATCGAGAAGGTGGCCGGATCGTAGACCACCGGGTCGCGGTCGGCCGCGGCGAAGGAGTCCGCCACCGGGCCCTCGGCCAGCCGCTTCACCTCGGACAGGATCTCCCGCACGGTTTCCGAATCGAGATCGCCATAGGCATCCGTATCCAGGAGCTTGTCCAGTCCCAACACCTCGAATAGGTTGAACTCGATATCCCTGACGTTCGCCTTGTAGTGACCCACCGGTCCTCCTCGACTCACGCCTCCGCGACCTGGCAGCCACGGGATCGGCGTTTTGACGTTGTACAAAAGGAGCCTGCCGTACCGCTGTCTTGCTACGCAACCGTAGCCAGGCCGGGGTCCGCACAACCGTTGACCGAGCGATTACCGCAAACGTTCACACGGCGCAGACGTGTGCAACGGACTCGTCACCGCGAGATATTCCGGCGCACCGCAGTGAAACCGCGAATCGGTGTATCGGAACCGAAAGCGTTCAGTCGGCGAGGAGTTTCAGGACGACGGGACGGGACAGCGTTCCCGATACTTGGCGGGCGAGTTGGTTGGCTGGGGGTGCGGATCCAGCGTTCGACGCTACCGGCTTAGCGGAATGTGCAAGGCCGACATCGGGTATCGCCGGTGTCGGCCTTCGCGCGTCACTTGAGCACGTACGGTGAAACCGAACTTCGATGTTCGCTGATATCGAGCACCTTGCCCAGCGGCGGAAATGCGCGCTGCGGGCAATTGGCGCGTTCACAGACCCGGCAGCCCGCACCGATCGGCGTTGCCTTCGCCACGTCGAGATCGATGCCGTCGGCATAGACGACGCGACCCGCGTGCCGTAGTTCGCAACCGAGCCCGATCGCAAAGGTCTTACTGGCCTGGCCATAGCGGGTCGCGCGGCGTTCGACGGTGCGAGCCACCCACAGGTATTTGCGGCCGTCGGGCATCTGGGCGATCTGCGTCATGATCTTGCCCGGATAGGCGAAGGTTTCGTAGACATTCCACAGCGGGCAGGTGCCGCCGCTCGAGGAGAAGTGGAAACCGGTGGCGGACTGGCGTTTCGACATATTTCCGGCGCGGTCCACGCGCACGAAGGAGAATGGCACGCCGCGCAGCTTGGGCCGTTGCAGCGTCGAGAGCCGATGACAGATCGTCTCGTAACTCTGGGTGAAGAAAGCCGAGAGCCGCTCGATATCGTAGCGGAAATCCTCGGCGACCTCGTGAAAGTGCGTGTAGGGCAATACGGTTGCCGCGGCGAAGTAGTTCGCCAGGCCGAGCATTGCCAGTTTGCGGGTGTCCTCGGAGGCGAAATTGCCCTCCTCTACCAGCCTTTCGAGCAGATCACCGCATTCGAAGTAGGCGAGTTCGGCGGCGAGTTTGAAGGTGCGCTGGCCACCGGACAGATGCGGTGCGATCTCGAGTCGCTGGGTCTGCGGGTCGTAGCGGTGCAGTACCCCCTCGCCGAGATCGATGCGCTCGATAATGCGCACATCGTGTGCGCGTAGCAGGCGGGCGATCTCGCTGTTCACATCGCCGCCGTGGAAGCGGATGCGGGCGGTGAGTTCCTCTGCGGCGGTATCCAATTCATGGATGTAGTTCTGCCGCTGGTAGAAGAAGTCGCGGACTTCCTCATGCGGTTTGCTGATCGTCGCGCTGCCGGAGCCGTCGGCGAAGCGGTCCTCGGTGGCGGCGGCCAGCTGTGCCGAGGTATTGCGGTACCGGTTGTGCATATTGACCAGAGCGCGCGCCATACTCGGATGCGCGGAGACCATATCCGCGATCTCCTGGGTATCGGCCTCGATTCCGAGTTCCTGATCCATCACGACCTCTTGGAGTTCGGCGATGAGCCGGGTGTCGTCCTGGGAAGAGAAAAAGGTCGCGTCGACGCCGAACACTTCGCTGATGCGCAGCAATACCGGTACGGTGAGCGGGCGCACATCGTGTTCGATCTGGTTGAGGTAGCTCGCCGAGATCTCCAGCTTCTGGGCGAGTGAGACCTGGCTCAGCCCGCGTTCGGTCCGCAGCTGACGAAGCCGCGCCCCGACGTAAGTCTTGGCCATGTGTCCAGCCTATTAGCGGATTCGCAAACCTGCCAATAGGTCATTAGCAGCGAAGCTGAGCGATATGTCACAGGGTCGGGCTACCGTCGACTGATGCTGTTCTCGGATGTCGTGCAGGCTTCGGAGACCGTCCGTGCGACCCGGTCCCGGAAGACGAAGATCGTCACCCTGGCCACGCTGTTGTCCGCGGCCGCCCCGGATGAGCTGGCGTCGGTGGTGGCATGGCTCTCTGGTGAACTGCGGCAGGGGCGCATCGGCACCGGCTGGCGCACGTTGACCGCACTCGAATGCGAGCCGAGTGAGCTTGCGACGCTGACGGTTTCGTCGGTCGACAACATGTTGAGCGAATTGGCCACCACCTCCGGCCCTGGCTCCACCAACCGGCGCAAGGAATTGCTGTCGGATTTGTGGACCGCCGCGACCGCCGATCAGCAGGCATTCCTGATGCGGCTACTCGGTGGCGAGCTGCGTCAGGGTGCGCTCACCGCGATCGTCGCGGAGGCGGTGGCGGTGGCCGCGGCGGTGCCGATCGAGCTGGTCCGGCGCGCGTACATGCTCTCCGGACAACTGCCGGTCACCGCTGTCGCGGCGCTGACCGGTGGGGCCGAGGCACTGAGCGAATTCCGGCTCGAAGTGGGCCGCCCGATCCAACCCATGCTCGCCTCGCCCGGTGCGACACTGGATGAGGCGATGACCGAATTCGGTGCCGAGGTGAGCGTCGAACACAAACTGGACGGCGCGCGCATCCAGGTACACCGCGCGGGTTCGCGGGTCTGGGTATTCACCAGGACGCTACGCGATATCACCGCCGGCGTGCCGGAACTGGTCGATCTCGTCGCCCGGCTCGACTGTACGAGTGTGGTGCTGGACGGAGAAACGCTGGCGCTCACCGATTCCGGACGGCCGCGTCCGTTCCAGGAGACGATGAGCCGCTTCGCCGAGGTCAGCTCGACCCGGGAATTGCTGCTGCACCCGTACTTCTTCGACTGTCTGCATCTGAACGGCAAGGATCTGCTCGACGCCCCGCTGCACGAGCGCCGCAGGTCGCTGACCGAGGTCGCGGCCGAGCACAGCATCCCGGCCCTGATCCGGCCCGATGCCGAGGCGGCCGCCGAGTACTTCGACGGCGCGCTGGCCGCTGGACACGAGGGCGTCATGGTCAAGTCGTTGACCGCGCCATACGCCGCGGGCCGCCGCGGCCGGTCCTGGCAGAAGATCAAGCCGACGCACACCCTTGACCTGCTGGTGCTCGGCGCCGAATGGGGTTACGGCCGCCGTACCGGATATCTATCGAATCTGCACCTCGGCGCGCGCGATCCCGAAACCGGCGAACCGGTCATGGTCGGCAAGACCTTCAAGGGCCTCACCGATGCGCTGCTGCAGTGGCAGACCGCCGAATTCCCGCGGCACGAGCGCACCCGCGACGAGTACGCCGTCTACCTCTGGCCGGAACTCATGGTCGAGATCGCCCTCGACGGCGTCCAGGTCAGTCCACGCTATCCGGGCGGCGTCGCGCTGCGCTTCGCCCGCGTGGTGCGCTATCGACCCGATAAATCCGCCGCCGACGCCGACACCATCGACACGGTCCGTGGACTCCTGCCGTAATCGGGCGGCCGAATCGTTATGCGGACCGCGCGGTTGTGTTCCCGGTATTTGTGCTGGCCGTAGGTGAGACTGGCTGCGATTCGGTCCGATACCCGCGCGGAAACGAAGGACTCGGCGTTGCTCGGTGCGGCACAAAAACGATGGATGCGATCGTGGTCGGCCATTGGTCGGCCGATTCGGAAGGTGGTGGCGCTCGGTGCGGTGACCTGTCTGGGGTTTGTGGCGGCGGTCGGGGCGGCGGTGCCGGGAATGGCTGGGGCGGACCCGGTTCCGGCCACCGATGTCGTGCACCTCGTGCGTGATCCCGCCTCCGTCATGCCGACGCCGCTCGACGACCCCTTCTATTCGCCGCCGCCGGATTTCGAGAAGCTGGGTCCCGGCACCGTGCTCGCGGCCCGTGGCATCGATATCGGGCCGGAGCCGACGCCGGTCACTGCCACCGAACTGCTGATCCGATCGACCGATGCCAAGGGCCATCCGGTGCCGGTGGTCGCCACCCTGCTGGTGCCCGTCGCGCCGTGGCAGGGTTCGGGACCCCGACCCCTCGTCGCCGACAACGAAGCGATCGATTCACTCGGCAACGACTGTGCGCCGTCACAGCAAATCAGGAAAGGTCTCGCGGCCGATATCCACTCGGTGCAGCTGCCACTTTCGAAGAACTATGCGGTGATCGTGCCCGATCACCAGGGACCACGACAGGCTTACGCGGCCGGTCGCATGGCCGGACATGCCGTACTGGATTCGATACGCGCCGCCGTGCACACGCCCGAGTCGGGTCTGTCGCCCGATGCGCCGACGGTGGTCTCCGGGTACTCCGGCGGTGCCATCGCCACGGGCTGGGCGGCGCAACTCGCACCGGAATACGCAGGGGAGTTAAACCTCGTCGGTGCGGTGGTCGGTGGCGTTCCCGCCGACTTCGGCATGCTGATCAACACGATGAACGGCGCCAATGCCGCCGCCGGCGTATTCCTGGCCGCGACCCTCGGTCTGGCCAGGGAGTACCCGGAGATCATGGCGCTGTTCAATGACAACGGTTGGCGGCTATCGCAATTCGCGAAGGATTTCTGCTTTCTGGGTGCGGCGCTGCTCGGTGCGCTCGCGCCCATACCCGCGGAGATGCTCACCGATGTGCCCCACCCGACGAAGCTGCCGATGATCAGGGAGATCCTGGCCGAGAACCGCCTCGGTACCGCCGCGCCGCGGGTGCCGGTCTTCATGTACCACGGCACCAACGAGGTATGGGTCCCCTTCGCCGGAGCCGAACATCTCTACGACGACTGGTGCCGGTTGGGAGTTCCGGTGCACTTCGAGGCCTACCTCGGCGAGCATATTATCGTCAACAGCGCCGGCGTCTCGGCCGCGAATTCCTGGATTGATCAACGCTTCGCGGGTGGGCCGCCACCGGTCGGCTGTACGAAGGTCGGTAAGTAGCGAGCGGCATTCCTGACCGCTGAATTCGGAATACATTCCGAATTTGCCGATCCGACAGCCGATCAGCGCGGAACGCTCCCGCCCGATTCGAGTTTCGTTCGGGCAGAACGGTATTCGCTGTGGCATAGGCCTCACAATAGGTAACAATATCGGACGGTCGGCCGATCCTCAGATCGGAGCGCGGCACCGCGCTCCGTTTCGAGAAGGAGGTCGATTATGGTGCGGTGGACGAGGAGTTCACGCACGGTGCAACGGATGCTGATGCAGACCGTTGTCACCGGGACATTGGCACTCGCTCCCGCGGCGGCAATCACGTCCGCGTTCGCAACCCCGGACACCGGCGCCCCAGCGGCGGCGCCGAATCCCGCCCCGATTCCCACTCAGGCTCCGATTCCCACTCGGGCTCCCGCGCCGACGCAGGATCCGATTCCTACGCAGGCTCCGGCGCCGATGCAGCCCGCCACGCCGATGCAGCCCGCCACGCCGATGCCGACTCCGCCGCCCGACATCGACGGTCCGGACGGTTATGGTCCCGATGGCTACAACCGCGCGGGCCGTGATCGGTCCGGCTTCGACCGCTTCGGGTACGACGTATGGGGTTACGACCGTGAGGGCCGTAACAGGTCCGGCCACGACCGCGGCGGCTTCGACCGCTTCGGGTACGACGCATGGGGTTACGACCGTGAGGGCCGTGACAGCTTCGGCTATGACCGCAGCGGCTATGACCACTGGGGTTACGACCGCTGGGGCCGTGACGCGTCGGGATACAACCGACAGGGTTGTAGCCTGCAGGGTCCGGACCGCCCCGATGCCGACCCCCAGGAATGCGAGCGGCAGCGCCAGGCCCGTCCATCCACCGGAAGCGCCAACTAACCGCTTCCCAGGCGATTCACAGCTGGAACGCCAATATTCTCGAGGTTGTCCGAGCAGTATGACGATGTCGGCGAACGGAAGCAGGCTCCGCGGACAGAGCCCTACCCCACGGCTTCCAATTCGTTCGACCTCGGCGGTTCACTGCTCGGACCGCCTTCTTGCCGACCGGCGGGGCCGATCCCTTGCTCGCGCCCTCGGTCCGCAATAACCTCGTCGCAGGATTGCGGTGTCCGCGGTTTCAGCGGCAGCAACCAGACGATCGCGACGACGAGCGTGATGGTGGCGAGCAGGGTGTACGAATCGCCGAGCAGGAATTGCCATGGCGTCCAGCGGAATTCCCGGCCCTCGGTCTGCGGTACCTGCCAGATCAGCCCCTGCGGTAGCAGTGGCAGATCCGGATCCCATGCGCCGAACTCGTCGGCTCGCAGCGGCCAGGCGAAGACGAACAGGTAGATGAGCGCGGGCACGGCGATCCGGACGGCGAGCGGTCGGTGGCGCAGCACGTGGATCAGCCACAGCAGCGCCGGTGCGATCCACACCCAGTAGTGGGTCCAGGAAATCGGCGAGATCAGCAGCATTACCGTGGCCGCGAGCAGTGCGCCCAGCAACTCGTCACCGCGCAGGTAGGCGATTCGCGCCGCCGCCATTCCGGCCAGTCCGAGCAGTCCGGCGCAGAAGAACGCGGAGGTGGTGTCGTGCCACGTCGTCCATTCCAGGCGGCCGAACATGCCGTTGATCGACTGGTTCTGCACATAGGCAAAGCCGATGCGGTTCTGCGAGGTCATGGTCGTGGACCAGAACTGCAGCGCCTGGGTCGGCCGGTACCAGAAGCCGATCGCGACCGTAGCGCCGAAGGTCGCGGCGGCCGTCGCGGCGGCCCGGAACTGGCGGGTGATGAGCAGATAGACGATGAAGATCGCGGGGGTCAGCTTCAGTCCGGTCGCGATGCCGATGAGGATGCCCCGATAGCGGCTCTGCTCGGGCATGGCCAGATCCGCCAGGACCAAGGCCATCAGGATTGCGCTGAGCTGACCGAAACGGAACGTCTGCTGGACCGGCTCCAACCAGATCGCGGCACCGGTGACCGCGATGCTCAACGCCAGCAAACCCGTTGTGCGGCGTAGGTGCTGCAGTTTGGCGGCGCTCCAGACGCTCACGAACAGCGACACCATGGTGAGCACCGTGATGCCGGTCCCGATGTAGTTGATCGGGAATCTCGACAGTTCGGCACAGATCCACGCGGCGAAGACCGGATACAGGAAGGGCAGGCCGAGCGGTCCGCGGCCGTCGTAGAGCAGCGCGGGGTTGGTAGCCGCGGCCGTACCGCCCCACATATAGACCTGGAGGTCGACTTGGTGCCAGTACATCTGCCAGTTGGGCCGCAGAAATAGCAGCCAGGCGCCGATGGACACGGAGGTGAATACGATCGCGGCACTGAGCATGAATGTGTGCGAGACCTTGGGCTGCGTCCCCGCACCGACAGCGCGCTGTTCTCCTGATTGCAGGATGACAGCCATGGAGTTGTTTTTCCTTCACCAGGTGATACAGCTCGAACAGACAGCAAATCCTTAGCTAAACTAAAAACAATTCAGCCTATCATCGCTGGCCGGTGCTGGCTGCCCCTAATTCCCCGGACTGGTGAGATCTACCCGGCGAGCACCCGCAGCAGATGTTCGACCTCGGACCGGATCGCATCCCGGGCGGGACGCAGGTACCTGCGTGGATCGGCGATGGTGGGGCCGTCCGCGAGCACTGCCCGGATTGCCTCGGTGGCAAGGACATTGAGCCGGGTGGCGATATTGATTTTGGTCATGCCGTACTCGACGGCGGCACGCAGACCCGCGTCGGGCACGCCGGAGGAGCCGTGCAGCACAAGGGGGACCGGAACCTTCGCGGCCAGCCGAGAAATCAGGTCGTTATCGAGTTCGGCCGTGCGCTGCTGCATGGCGTGCGAGGAGCCGACGGCGACGGCAAGGGCGTCCACGCCGGTCGCCGCGACGAATTCGACGGCCTCGTCCGGATCGGTGCGGACACCGGGGGCGTGCGCACCGTCCTTACCGCCCACCTCGCCGAGTTCGGCCTCTACGAAGACATCGCGGTCCTGGCACCAGCGGACGATATCGGCGGTGGCGGCGACATTTTCGGCGTAATCGAGAGTGGAGCCGTCGTACATGACCGAGCGGATGCCGAGGTCGACCGCGGTGCGGATGAGTTCGAACGAAGTGGCATGGTCCAGGTGAACGGCGATATCGGCGCTGCTGTCGGCGGCAATGTGCAAGCAAGCCAGCGCGATCGGGGCCAGAGCGCCGTGGTAGTGCACCGTATTCTCCGAAAGTTGGAGCAGCACGGGCCGTTCGGCCGCCTCGGCAGCCGCGGCGATGGCCTCGGCATGTTCGATGGTGATCACATTGAAGGCGCCGAGACCGCCGGGTCGGGCGGTCGCGATCAGGTCCGTGACGGGTCGTGCGGTCATGGGGAGGTCTCCTGCGGGGTGGCTAGTCGTTCGACGATCACCGTCGGTGCGATCTGGTTGCGTAGGCGGCGATCGATTTCTCCGGCGACCGGGATGACTACCGCCGCCGCGGAGGTGGCGACGGCATCGACCAGCACGGCGGGCCAGTCCGGGGTGTCATTCGCCTCCGACAGTGCCGCACTTACCGCGGCGGTCGCCGAATCGCCCGCGCCGGTGGGATTTCCGGCGAGTGGTTCGGGCAGGGTCGCCGACCACGCGCCCGTGGCGGTGACAACGACCATGCCCTCGGCGCCGCGGGTTGCGATGACGGCGCGCACCCCGCATTCGATGAGCGGCCATGCGGCTGTGGCGACTTCGTCCGGGGTCACCGGTACCCGTCCGGTGAGACGTTCCAGCTCTTCGGTATTCGGCATCAGTACGATGCCGGGGACCTGGGCGGCCAGCCGCAAGGACTCGCCGTCGACGTCGCAGATGGTCGGGACACCGGCGGCGATGGCGGTTCGTGCGATTTCGGCGGGTAGGTCGTTGGCGATACCGCCCGGTAGTGATCCGGAGATGACCAGGCCGTTGATATCCGGCAGCATGCCGGAGACGCGGACCGAGAGCTGTTCGGCGGCATGTGGATTCGAGACTCGGGCGCCGGGTTCCCACAGTGCGGTCGCGGTACCGTCGCCGGATTCGCTGATCACCACCGTGCGCCGGACCCAGGGCAGCGCGTGCACGAAGTCGACCGGCATTTCCAGCTCGGCGGCGGCGGCGAAGGCGTGGTCGGAGAAACCCGTTGCCCTGGAATACTTTCCGAGCTGATTGAGCACCCGGGTCACATTGATGCCCTTGCCGCCGATGCGTTGCTCGACCGAACGGACCCGATGGGCCTGGCCGCGCTCGAAATGCTCTACCCGGTAGGTCATGTCGTAGGCGGGATTCATTGTCACGGTGAGGATCACGTCAACAACTGTCCACGTCTGAGCACCTGGCGCAACTGTAGATTGTCATCGACTATCAGCAGGTCGGCGAAATGGTCGGCCCGGAGGTCGCCCACATCGGCCAGTCCGGCCGCCGCGGCCGGTACCGAAGTGGCGGCGATGACCGCCTCTCGCAACGGCACACCGCAGCTGCGGACCGCCCAGGCGAGGCAGCGCAGCAGGTGCGCGGTGCCGCCCGCAATGGATCCATTGGCGATCCGGGCCACGCCATCGGCAACGCGAACGACCTGCGGACCGAGTTGGTATTCGCCATCGGGCATGCCGGCGGCCTGCATCGCGTCAGTGATCAGCGCGACCTGTCCGGGCGCGGACGCGAAAACCATTGCGCCGAAACCGGAGTCGATGTGCACCCCGTCGCCGATCAGCTCGACGACGACTTGGCGCTGCGCCGCGGCAACGAGTGCGGCGGCCACCGGGCCGGGCGTTCGATGATGCAGTGGCGGCATGCCATTCGCCAAATGCGTGACCAGGCCGCCGAATCCATTGGGTCGCATGGCCTGTCGGAACCGAGTGAAGTCGGTATCGCTGTGGCCGAGCGAGACCACCACATTACTGTCGGAAAGGCGTTGGGCGACCTTCTCGAATCCCGGCAATTCCGGTGCGAGCGTCATGACCCGCAGCTGCCCGTCGGCGGCGCCGAGCAGACGTTCGGTCAGCTCGAGATCGGGATCGCGCAGAAATCGGGGATCCTGCGCACCACACCTGGCGGCAGCCAGAAATGGTCCCTCGGCATGGATTCCGCCGATGGTGCCGTCTGCCGCCAACGATCGCAGCGTCGCGACCTGCGCGACCATATCGGTCGCCGCGCCGGTGACAACGCTGGCCAAGACGGTGGTGGAGCCGTGCTTGTGATGAAACTCGGCGGCCGCTCGCGCCTCGGCGCCATCGACGGTGTCGAACCGGTGGCCGAATCCGCCGTGGTTGTGAATATCGACGAGGCCGGGCAGTAGGGTGCCGGAAAATGGCGGCACGGTCGAATCTGGATGTGCGGCAACCCAGTCCGCGAGTGAGCGCACCCGATCGATCCGGTCCGCGCGGATGGATACGACACCGTCGTCGAAGGTGCAGGCCGCCGAGACGATCCGGCCGCGAATCTCGAAATTCATGCGAACACCTCGACGTGCGTCATGTGAGGGCTCCGTGTCTGGCGAACAGGGCCGCGCCCATGAGCCCCGCGCGCGCGCCGAATTCGCCGAGCACCACCCGCGGTGCGGGCACGACGCGCAGGCGTTCGGCAATGGTGTGGTGCAGGGGTTCAGTGAGCGCGGGTCCGGCCCCGGCCAGGCCGCCGCCGAGAATGATCAGTTCGGGGCAGGCCGCGTGAATGAGGCCGAGCAGACCGTCGGCAAGGGCGCTGATCGCTTCGCCGACCACGGCTTTGGCATCCGAATCGCTATTGATTCTGGCGAAAACATCTGCTGCGCTTGCTGTTTCATGTCCGGTTCGCTTCGCGTAGGCGCGAGCGATGGACGCACCCGATGCTACGGTCTCCACACAGCCGATATTGCCGCAGGGGCAGCGCAATCCGTCCGTGCGCCGAACCGGGATGTGTCCGTATTCGCCGGTCTGCCCGTAGCCGCTGCGCAGCAAGCGGCCGCCGACGGAAACAGTGCCGCTGATGCCGGTGCCCAGAATGAGCACGCACACGTCATCGTGGCCGCGTCCCGCGCCGAAACGCCATTCGGCCCAGCCTGCCACCGCGACATCGTGCTCGATCAGCACCGGCATACCCCAGCGACGGGTGAACCGATCGCCGATGTGCACATCGCGCCAACCGACATTGCTGCTGAATACCGCGATCGACCGGACCGGATCGACAATGCCCGGCAGCACTACCGCCGCGCGCGCGACCCGACCACGCTGCTCATCGGTCAACTCGGCCAGCAGCTGATCTCCGAGTGCCCCCATGGTTTCGAAGGCTGCCTCGCCCTGCGGTGTGGCCAGCACACCCGAGGCGAGCACCGTGCCCTCGGCATCGGTGACCTCGCCCTTCATTGTGGTGCCGCCGACATCGAGACCGAGCACCAGCAGGTCATCGGTCAGCGCCGGGACCGACTGCGGCTGTTCCGCAACCGGCCCCTGCACATCCGGCGCCGCCGAGTTCGCCGCGCCAGTGCGATCCGCGAGGTCATCGCGGTGCACTGTGGTCTGGCGCTGTTGCGTTCCCATATCCCGCACAGTAGTTGCCTGGTAGCGGACGCTCACCGATCCAAGACGACGGAACGGTTCAGGTTGCGCGGATGGTCCGGGTCGAGTCCCTGGTCGGCGGCGCGCAGCACACAGAGCTGCTGTACGCGGACCAGATCGGCCATCGGGTCGATATCGCGGTGTTCGAAGTGGGCACCGGTGACGGCCACATCGGCAGCGAAATTGGGGACCAGCGGTCCGAAGGCCCAGACGGCGCGTCCCGGGGTGGAGATGCTGATCGGGCCGTGCCGGTATTCGGTCTGCAGATACGCCTCGGTCCAGGACTGGCAGGATTCGCGCAGCTTGAGCCCCGCCTCCTCGGCGATCGCGGCCGCGAAACCCATCCCGACGAAGCTGATCTGCTCGGCACGACGTACGGCGGCGAGCGCGGTCGCCGGGTCTTCGGCGAGTACGGCCCTGGCCTGCTCGATGGCCGGACGCAGGTCCTCGCCAAAATGCCAGCGTAGGATCGAGAGCGCGGTGGTGGCGAAGCGGGTCTGCACCACCGACTGCTCGTCGACCTCGTCGATCAGGATCGGATCGCCGAGGTCGAGCACCGGGGTGCCCGGACTGCTGCAGATGACGGTGCGCGGAATCTGCGTCGGAATCGCCCGCATGGCATCGACCACCTCCGTGGTGGTGCCGGAGCGGCAGATGACGAGGTAGCGGTCGTAATCGCGACCGCCGCGAACTTCGCTGGCCGGCCACGCGTCGGTAATGCCCTGCCCCGAACCCTCACGCAGTGACGCGATCGCACGGGACATGAACAGTGAAGTGCCGCAACCGATGACGGCGACGCGCTCGCCCGGTTGGGGCAGTACGGCACGGTGTGCGGCGGCGGTGGTCTCGGCGCGGACCCAGTCGTCCGGCTGGGTGGCGACTTCGGCGGCCAGATGGGACCCAGGGGTGGAGTGAGCGGAGATCGACACGACAACAGAATCGCCCCGTTGATCGTTCATGTCAAGTTTATGAGCGAATCAGTCACATATGATCACTATTGGGTCTAAATTGTCCGTAGCGACTTGCTTGCAAGTCGCTCGAAACGATCGGCTCAGTCGATTCGTTCGCTCCATCATCGGCGGTGCGGTAGCGCCCGGAGTGAAAATTGAAAGGTTCTGCTCGTGAAAAGACCCCTCCACGGCATACTCGCGGGGATCGCGCTGGTCACCGGCCTCGCGCTGGCCGTCTCGTCCTGTGGTTTCGGCTCCAAGAATTCGGCCGACTCCGATAAGACGATCTACTTCCTGGCTCCCACCTACAGCGACGGTGCCTATGGCACGAAGGCGCTGTGGGATCACATCATCGACGACTTCCAGAAGCAGAATCCGGACTACAAGGTCATCCTGCAGATGGAGTCCTGGGAGTCGATCAACGATGTGGTGAAGACCAAACTGCAGTCCAAGTCCACCACCCCGGATCTGCTGAATATCGACGCCTACGCCAGCTTCGCCAGTGACGGCATGCTCTATCCGGTGTCCGAGGTCGTCTCCCCGAATGTGCTGTCGGATGTGCAGCCCGGCTTCGCCAAGAACGCCTCGCTGAACGGCACGCAGTACGCGATGCCCCTGTTCGCCTCCACCCGCACCCTGTTCTACAACACCGATCTGTTCGCCAAGGCCGGGGTGACCGCGCCGCCGAAGACCTGGACCGAGCTGACCGACGCCGCCAAGAAGATCCAGGCGCTCGGCGGCGGTGTCTCCGGCTACGGTCTGCCACTCGGCAGTGAGGAATCGCAGGCCGAGACGTCGCTGTGGACCTTCGGCGCGGGCGGCAGCTGGTCCGATGGCGACAAGATCACCGTGGATACCCCGCAGAACCTGGAAGGGGTCAAGGCCATGCGGGACATCTTCGATGCCGGTGTCACCCAGCCGACCCCCGGTGCGACCAACCGCAAGGACGTCATCAATTCCTTCATCCAGGGCAAGATCGGGATGATCGCGGGGCTACCGCCCACCATCGCTCAGATCGCCGATAAGAATCCGGGTCTGAAGTACGCCACCGCGCCCACGCCGACCAAGGACGGTACGCCCGTCACGCTCGGCGTGGCCGATCACCTGATGGCATTCAAGAAGGACGGCAAGAAGGCCGATACGATCAAGAAGTTCCTCGACTTCTTCTACTCGGCGAATGTGTACTCGAACTTCGTCAAGAACGAGCACTTCATTCCGATCACGACCAGTGCCACGGCGGTGCTCGCCGACGATCCGGTGACCAAGGCCTTCGCGTCGACCCTGCCGGTGGCCAAGTTCTACCCGAGTAATAACTCGAAATGGGCCGCGGTACAGGGGGCCATGCGTCAGCAGATGGGCACCATCGCGCAGGGTGCGGACCCGGCGCAGGTGTTGCAGCGGATACAGGAAGCAGCGAAATAGCGTGGGTCGCCAAGCGGCCCGAGCGACGGGCTCGGAGGAGGTAGCGCAGCGTGACCACACAAGGTCCCGGGCGGGCCGCACTGTGAACGGGGCGATCCGGGTTCTAGCGGGGAAGAATTCGACGCTGCGGGCCGTCCCCTGGATCGGGCCGTCCCTGGTGCTGATCGGGGCCATCGTCGCGTTCCCGGTCGGCAATATGGTTTGGACCAGCACCCGGGACCTGAGCGCCTACGGCCAGGACCGCGGTCCCGCCGGCTTGGCCAATTACCGAAACCTCTTCGATATCAGCGAATTGGGATCGGTATTGGCCCATACCGTGGTCTGGGTGGTCAGCGTCGTGCTGATCACCCTGGTGCTCTCGGCGGGACTCGCGCAGTTCCTCAATAAGGAATTCCCGGGACGCACCGCGGTACGCATGGCGATTCTGGTGCCGTGGGCGGCCTCGGTCGTGATGACGACGACGATCTTCTATTACATGCTCGATCCCGATGTCGGCATCGCCAATCGGTTCCTGGTCGATATCGGGCTGCTGGATCGCGGCTATGGTTTCACCAAACAGCCGACGCCCGCCTTCCTGGTGGCGATCGGCGTCGCGGTCTTCGTCTCGATCCCATTCACCACCTACACGATTTTGGCTGGACTGCAATCGATTCCGGCCGAGATCGAGGAGGCGGGCCGGGTCGACGGCGCAAGTGCCTGGCAGCGCTATCGGTATCTCACCCTGCCGCAACTGCGTCCGGCGATCGCGGTGGCCACGATCATCAACATCATCAATGTGTTCAATTCGCTGCCCATTCTGCAGGTGATCACCGGCAGTATCGCGGGCTTCGGTGCGGATACGACGACGACCTTGACCTTCAAGCTGATTCGGCAGAATCAACAGCTCGATACCGCCGCCGCTATGAGCGTGTTGAACTTCGCGCTGATCGTGGTCATCA
The DNA here is from genome assembly GCF_040680755.1 of Nocardia sp. NPDC051990. NCBI lineage: Bacteria > Bacillati > Actinomycetota > Actinomycetes > Mycobacteriales > Nocardiaceae > Nocardia > Nocardia sp. NPDC051990. The sequence goes on from NZ_JBFAXH010000006.1 coordinate 262,266, forward strand.
TCGCGATCTATGTGAAGATCATCAAGCCGACCCAGCAGGTGGATTGATGAGCACATACGCCTACTCAGGTGAGGTGAGCCCATGACCACGCAGGCGGACATACACATCGACGGTGTGGAAATCCCGCCCGGCACAGCGGCTGCCGAAGCGCCGACCGGGCGAACGCGGCGGCGGCGTTGGGAACTCACCGCGGTGGGCGTGGTGCTCGCCGTCGTCTTCCTGACCCCATTCGTGGTGATGGTGCTCGGCTCATTGAAGAGCCGCGCCGAAATCTCGCGTATCCCGCCGACGTATCTGCCCGAGACCTGGCATCCGGACAACTACGCCACCATGTGGAACACCCCGGAGACTCCGCTGCCGTTCAATCTGGTGAGCACGATCGTCATCTCGGTCTGTGCCACCCTGCTGGTGCTCTTCGTGGCCGTCCCGGCCGCGTATTACACAGCGCGGCACAGGTTTCCGGGGCGTGCGATATTTCTCGCGCTGGTGCTGGTCACCCAGATGTTGCAGCCCACGGTATTGGTGACCGGTCTGATCCGGGAGTTCTTCACCCTTGGCATCAATGACACCTGGCTGGCCATGATCCTGGTGAATGCCGCGTTCAACCTCTCGTTCGCGGTGTGGATCCTGCACAGCTTCTTCGCCGCCATTCCGGTGGAGATCGAGGAGGCTGCGCAGCTCGACGGTCTGAGCCGCTGGCAGATTCTGGTCCGGGTGAGTCTGCCGTTGGTCTGGCCGGGCATCGTCACCGCGACAATTTTCGTGGTGGTGGCCTGCTGGAACGAATTCGCGGCGAGCCTGGTAGTGCTGACCACCCCGGCGAATCAGCCGCTGTCGGTGGCGCTGACCAAATTCATCGGACAGTACGACACGGCATGGCAGTACGTTTTCGCGATCTCCACGGTCGGCATCGTTCCGGTGGTCATCCTGTTCGCATTCATCGAGAAGCGCTTGGTCGCGGGACTTACCGCCGGCAGCGTCAAGTAATCGCCCGGAAGACGGCGGGTGGCCTTGTGCCCCCGCCGTTTTCGTCGCCGCGTTGGCGGGCTGACGGCGCACCGAAGTAGATGTCCGGACCCAGGGCAGGCGCTTGCCGACCGGTAGCATCGAAGCCGTGGCACGGCGGGATGACGGAACCAAGGAGGGCCGCAATTACGGCGGGCTGTCCAAGCAGCAGCGGGTAGCCCAGCGGCAGGCGCGACTTATCGATGCCGCGTTGGAATTATTCGGCACCCAAGGCTATGCGGCAACCTCGATCGAACGGCTGTGTGCCGTCGCGAATGTTTCCACGCGCAGTTTCTACGAGGATATGGGTAGCCGCGAGGCATTATTGATCGCGCTGGTGAACCGTACTACCGCGCATGCGGTCGAGCGCGCGCTGGGCAGTATGGCAAGGACTGCGGGACAACCGCTTTCGGCACGGATCGTCGACAGTTTCCGGGCCTATCTCGAGGTGACCTGCGCCGATCACCGCTCGGCGCGGGTGTGTTACGTCGAAGTGGTCGGGGTCAGTTCGGCGGTGGAGGATTGGCGCATGCAGCAGCGGCGACTGCTGGCATCGCTGCTGATCAGCGAGGCGGAGCGAGCCGCCGAGCGCGGCGAGACCAAGTGGCGGCGGTTCGATCTGTTCGCGATCGCGGTTATCGGTGCGGCGAATTCGCTGGCCCAGGAGTTGGTGCGGACCACGCATCCCGACGCCGAGGTGTCGCTGGATGAAATATGTGAGGAGATAGCGCATTTCGTGAATTCCGGACTTGGGTTGACCTGATTCACGCCGCACGCCGGGTTCGATTGCGGATGGCGGTGACCGCGGGCAGGACGCGAGTCGCGGTATTGCGCAGTACGATTCCGGCCCGCGTCGCGGGAATGAGCATCGAAGCCGCGGTGGCCACGCCATGGAGTCTGGGGTCGACCAGTACCCGGTGCCGGGTCTCGTAACGCTGGAACGCGGCCGTGTGGTCCTCGGGTGTGGCTGCCAGTTCTTCCGCCAACGTGTACGCACCGGCGATCGCGAGGGTGGAGCCGTCGCCGAACAGTGAGACGCAGGACGCGGCGTCACCGAGCAGGGCGATGCGTCCGTCCGACCAGCGCGGCAGTTCGCCCTTGCTGACGGAGTCGAAGAACAGGTCGTCGGTGTCGCGAACGCGGTCCAGCAGTTCGGGGACGCGCCAGCCCTGATCGATGAAGGCCTCGATGACCAGGCGCTTGTGCAGTTCGGTATCACGGTGGTCGAAACCGGGCACGCCCTTGTGTCGGAACATGAATGCCGCGATGGCGCGCCCCTTCGTCGGATGCACCGACAATGCCCGTCCTGGTGTGTTGTAGATCAGGACTTCGCGCTCGCTGCCGAATGGCTCATCGATTCGAATGGTGGCGATGTAGATGCCCATATGCCGGACGAATTCGGATTCCTCGCCGAAGGTCGAGCGGCGCACCGCGGAATGCAGGCCGTCCGCACCGATGACGAAGTCGAAGCGACGGGGTTGGGCTTGTTCGAAGGTGACATCGACGCCATCGGCATGCTGGATCAGGCCGGTAATGGTGTCGCCCCACAGGAATTCGGCATTGTCGCGGCTCGCATCGAGCAGGATTGCGGCCAGATCCGCCCGGGGGATCTCGACTTCGCGCTCGCCCGCCGATCCCTGGAAAGCCTTCAGGTCGACCCGGGCGACGTGTCGGCCGCTCGCATTGACGAAATTCATGTGGGACACCGCGGAATTCGCGGCGCGCAGCAGCGGCATGATGCCCATGCGCTCGACCACATCGATGGCGGGTCCCTTGACGTCGACCGGATTTCCGCTGGAGCGATGGCCCGTTGCCCGCTCGACCACCGTGACCTGGAAGCCTCGGTCGGCCAGCCAGTACGCCAGGGTCGAGCCGCCGACGCCCGCGCCAGAGATCAGCACCGTCTTCTTCATGCCAACATCCTTCACTAAGTGGACGGAATTCGTCCGCTTAGTGAAAAGGGTACAGTAAGCGGAAGGATTTCGTCCACTTAGTCTTGGAGGTGAGGGCGACGACCGGTCCGAAGCGGGCGGATGCCAGAAACAACCGGGATCAGATCATTGCCGCGACCTTGGTGACCTTCCGTGAACAAGGTGTCGAGGTGCCGATGAAGGAGATCGCGGATCGGGCGGGTGTTGGTGTCGGCACGCTGTATCGGCACTTCCCGGATCGGGATGCGTTGATCGCGGAGACCGCGCAGTCCTATCTCGCGGATCTGGCGCAGTCGGCGGCGACCGCACTGGCACAGGAGGGTGCGGCATGGCCTGCGCTTTCGCGGTTCCTGCACGAATGTGCACAGCGTCGGGTCGGGGCGCTGGCCGCGGCGATCGAGCCGAATCTGCATGCCGAGATTCAGGCCGATCCGCGGTTGCGCGAGGTGCGTGGGCGCATTGTCGAATTGGTCTCGCGGATGACCACGGAGGCGCAGGCGGCCGGTGTCATGCGTGCCGATATCGAGCCAGCAGAGGTGGCCGGACTGATGACGCTGCAGATCTACACTCGGGCCGGTGAGTCGTATCCGGAGGCGGTCCGTCGGGTTGTCGAGATCGTCCTCGATGGGTTGCGGGCCAGGTGATGCGTGCCCGGCTTCGCGATACGGCGGCCGACTATCTACGGTCGGCACGTGCATGTGGTCATATTGTTTGCGTGCATGCAAAAATGGCAGGTCGCCCGCGTGGTCGGGAAGGCGTGAGATGACCGGACCGACGGACCGGCCGCAGCGGTGGAACCGACTGCTGGAACTGCTCGCTGATTCCGGGCGGCTTTCGGTAGAGGAGGCCGCCGAACGCCTCGGGGTTTCCCCGGCAACGGTGCGCCGCGACTTCACCGCACTCGCCGAACAACAGTTGGCGACCAGGACGCACGGCGGTGTGGTCGCGACTTCGGTCGCCTACGACCTGCCCGCGCGCTACCGGCAGGGCGCGGATGAGCCGAAGCAGCGCATCGCCGAACACGCTGCGGGGCTTATCGAACCGAGTGCGGTAGTGGGAATGAACGGCGGAACAACGACGACCGCCGTGGCACGGGCATTGGCCGGACGAACCGATCTGGCCAATGCCGCCGGGGACCCGCTGACCATTGTCACCAATGCGCTCAATATCGCGGGTGAGATGGTGTTGCGGCCACATATGCGCACAATCGTCCTCGGTGGAGTGGCCCGGCGTGAGTCCTATGAGCTGCACGGACCGTTGGCCGAGCGCGCACTGGCCGAATTGCGTTTGGACGCGCTGATTCTCGGAGTGAATGCGATCTCCGCCGAGGGCGGCGCACAGTGTCGGCATATCGACGAAGCAGGGGTGACCACCGAGATGGTGCGGCGCTCCAACCAGGTGCTGGTCGTCGCCGCCGCCGACAAGCTGGAGCGCTCGGCACTGGCCCGGATCTGCGGAATCGACCAGGTCGACGTGCTGGTGACGGATTCGGACGCGGACCCGGCCGCGGTGGCGACAATCCGAGCGGCCGGGGTCCGCGTAGACGTGGTGTGAGCCGTCAAGGCGCACGGATTCCTATGGCCGCGCCGGTGCGAGATCGGCGGCCAGGGGCACGGCCGATGTGCGCAGGGTGCGCACCCAGACGGCGAAGCCCCACGCGACGAAGCCCGCGTAGATCAGATACAGCGTCGCGGAGGGGTAATAGTTCGCCCGCAGCAGCAATGGCACACCGACGAGATCGACGGCGATCCAGATCAGCCAGAATTCGGCGAGCCCGCGCGCCATCCCGTAGGTCGCCAGCACCGATCCGGTGAAGATCCACGCCTCCGCCCACGGCCCGTAGGAGCCGATCAGCGCGAACACCTTGGCGAATGCCGCCGTGCCGACCACCATCGCGGTCACCAGCACCAGCCGTTCCCGCCCACTGGCCCAGCGCGGCACGACGCCTCGGTGTTCGAGTCCGGTCTCGGCGCGGGCATGCCGATACCAACTCCACCAGCCATATCCGCTGACCGCGATGAACATCAGCTGCCGCCCGGCCTGTCCGGCCATATTCAAATGCTGTGGCGTGTTGAAGATTCCGCCGACGAATACGGTGAACAACAGCGCATTGCCCGCGATCCCGATCGGCCACGCCCACACCCGCCGCCGCATACCGCCGACCGCGGAGGCCAGACCGAAGCCATTGCCGATGATCTCGCGCCAGAGGATTTCCGAGCCCGCGATATGCAGTTTGGCGTCGAGCAGCGCGAAAAGTGGATTCACTTCCGCTGTAACCCGAGCGGGTTGATATCTCATCCCAACGGCACGGCAGGCGATTTTCGACGATCTGTAGATCACCCTGCCAGTTGTTCGACCGCTCGGTGCTGCGGCGAGGTGTACGCGGAGAATCCGGGCTCGAGTAGCGCTAGAGTGCCACCGGGGCGTTGGCTGGTAATTCGCTGAATTGCGTCGCGGCGTGCCGGGTTTCGGTAGTTTGCGCCCTGGCCCTGGAACGGGCGGCAAGTAGTTCGGCGGCGATCGAGACGGCGACCTCGGCGGCGGTGCGCGCCCCGATATCGAGACCGGCGGGGGAGTGCAGACGGGCGAGCGTCGCGTCATCGAAGCCGCCCGCCTTCAGGTCTTCGATGCGTCGAATATGTGCGGACCAGGAACCATTTGCGGCTAGGTAACCTAGCTCGGGCAGTCGCAGCGCAACGGTGAGCAGCGGGATTTCGAACCTCGGATCGTGTCCGAGGACGACAATCGCTGTGCTGTCATCGATTTCGCCCGCCGCCGACAAAGTGTTCAGGTATCGGTGCGGCCAGTCGACAACCACTTCGGCACCGGGAAAGGTCTCCGGCGTCGCGAAGGTGTCGCGGGAATCGCAGATCGTGACGCGGTAGCCGAGCAGTCTGGCCTGGACGGTCAGCGCCGCGGCAAAGGCGTTGGCGCCGAAGATGATCAGCCGCGGCGGTGGGGGGAATGATGCGACGAATACATCGGATTCGGGCAGCGCGACCAGTTCGGTCGCATGCCGCTGCGGGGTGATCAGATGCTGTCCGATCAGATCCGGATCCGGATTCCACACCACGGTGAAGACGGTGACCCTGCGGTGCGCGGCGATTTCCGCTGCGACGGAGGGGAATTCGGGAAAGTACCGACGCGAGAACGGCTCGACGAAGACATCGACCATGCCGCCGGAGTCCAATCCGGGGCCACCGGGCGGGACGCCGAAGCGGTGCAATCCGCGTCGACCGCTGCGCACGGCATCGGCGGCCGCCTCGACCAATGTTGCCTCGACGGTGCCGCCGTGGATCGAACCGTAGACCGCGCCATTGGCATCTACCAGGATCGATGAACCGACCGGCAGCGCTCCGGAACCAACGGTGCGCACGATGGTGGCCAGTCCACCGGTCCGGCCGGAATGCCATACCCGCAATAGGTCGTCGACGATGTCGCGCATCTGCTCAGCTCCACTCACGCATGCGGCGTGGCCGGGAAGTCACGATCATCGCCTGTCGCCAAGTCGTCGCACGTGACGCACACCATATCGCTATTACCCGCCAAATAGGTGCGCCCGCCGGAATCTCTAACCGCGGCTTGATAAACCGAGGTCCAGTGCTTGTCCGACATGACGACCGGATGCCCAGGTGTGGCGTGGAATACAGCCCTGGCAAGGCCGGTCCGTGTCGCGAAGGCCGCGGCGACCACTCGAGCGACCACATCGGCACCGACATCGGGGGTATCCACCGGCATGATCGCGACGTACTCGGCGGGCGTGTCCGCAACGGCGCGCAAACCCGCCCGCAGCGAAGCCCCGAGCCCGGTCGCCCAGTCCGCCGCCCACACATGATCGACACCCTCGGGTAAGTCGACCGCGGCCGGAGCCGGTCCGGTCGCGCCGAGCACCACGATCACCGGATTGCAGCCGCCGTCGCGCAGTGCCGCCACCGCCGACCGCAGCCAGGCGCCGCCCTCGGCCAAGGCCTTGGGCATCCCGTAGCGCGTCCCGGCGCCCGCGGCCAGGACGATGCCCGCGCAGATCGGGTCGGGGGGTGCGGCCATGACAGGACGGTAGCCCGACCGTGTAGCCGATGGGTTACGAAAAAGTGTTTTGACGTCGACAATCGGATATGGCTGCGGGCAATCTGGCCTATGCGGAGAAGTTCGGCCATATCTATCTGGTGTGCGCGACCGTTGAGTCCGGGGACGAGCTGCTTGCTCACCGCCCGGCTCGGGAATGATCCGGCGACCGAAAGGCGGGTTATGCGAACGGAATTGGCGAAGATCAATCGGATTCGGTTGGCGCGGCTGCGAGTCGGGGCTGCCGAATGAGCGAGCGCAGCGAGCGAACATTCAACACAGCCACGATCGGTACGCATGTGCTCGATGCCGTCGCGGGTGTGCCCGCGGCCGGTATCGCGGTCGTGCTCTCTCGGGACACCGAGGTACTCGGTTCCGCAACCACCGATGCCGACGGCCGGATCGCCGCGCTCGGTGCGGCATTGCCGTCCGGCACCTATCGGCTGATGTTCGATACCGGCGCCTACTTCGCCGAGCGCGGGATGGAAACGTTTTATCCGGAGGTCGCCATCACCTTCGTTGTCATCGAGGAGCGGCACTACCACGTCCCATTGCTGTTGTCGCCCTTCGCTTTTTCCACCTACCGAGGGAGTTGAGCCAGCTATGGAATTGACCGGGCCGATCGTGCTGTCCGACAACCGGTACGGCAAGGCGGAGAACCGCATCGTCCGGATCTACCGCGACCGGCCGCGCCACGAGATCCGCGATGTAAACGTCTCCACAATGCTGCGCGGCGATTTCACCGCTGCCTATGTCGCCGGTGACCAGTCGAAGGTGCTGCCAACCGATACCCAGAAGCAGACCGCCTACGCCTATGCGAAAAAGCCTGGGCTGCAACCGATCGAAGACTATGCGCGCGCCCTCGCCGCGCATTTCGTCGACGAGATCGCACCGGTGGACAGCGCGCGCATCGAGGTCGAGGAATATGCCTGGCAGCGCGTCACCGTCGACGGCAGCGAGCACGATCACGCCTGGGTGCGGCAGGGTCCCGAGGTGCGGACCGCGACGGTCACCGTGGCGGGCAAGGCCGACCGGCAACGGGCCTGGGTGATCGGCGGGGTAAAGGATCTGGTGCTCCTCAAGTCGACCGGTTCGGAGTTCGCCGACTTCCTCACCGACGACTTCACCGTGCTCGCGCCGACGCACGATCGGATGCTCGCGACCGCCCTGGTCGCGCAATGGCGTTTCGCTGCCATGACCGGCGTGGACTGGGACGCGGTGTACACCGGCGTCCGGCAGCGGCTGGTCGAGGTCTTCGCGACACTGCATTCGAAGGCGCTACAGCAGACACTCTTCGAAATGGGCAAGGCCGCGCTCGAGGCCTTTCCGGTGCTCGCCGAGATCCGGGTGGCCGCGCCGAACAAACATCATTTCGACTATGACCTGGGTCGGTTCGGTATCGAGAACCACGGCGAGGTCTATCACGCCGATGACCGGCCCTACGGACTCATTCATGCCACTGTCCAGCGGGAAGACGCCCCGGAAGCCGGGCTAGCATGGCTATCGTAGGAGCATGACGGCCACGACGGTCATCGACGGTTGTGCCGTGGCGACCGTCGATCCGAACGGCACCGGGTGCTGGGGTGGGAAGCCGAAATCGGGTCGATCGAACTGGGCAAACTCGCCGATCTCGCGCTGTGGCGGCTCGATACGCCCGCGCACGCGGGTATCGATGATCCGGTGACCGCTCTGCTGCTCGGTTCCGCGCCGCCGCTGGCCGCCTTGATCATCAACGGGCGCATGGTCGTTCGGGATGGCGAGGTGCGCACGGTCGATGAGGAGAAGGTCGGTGGTGCGGTCGCGCGGGCACAGGCGGCGCTGGTGGCGAAGGCGGGATAGCGCCGCCCAATACCCGCGTCCGGCGCTCTCGGGCCTACATCAGCAGCAACGGGAAGGTATTGACGATGGAGTGCGCGGCCACCAACACCCATACATTGCGATACCGCGCCCAGAGATACCCAGCGAACACGGCGTAGGTACCTTGGAACGCCACGATGGCCCCCAGCGTCAGGGGCAGTCCGGTCAGTGCGGCCGAACTCTGTCCATGCGTCGGTAGGTGCAGCAAGGCAAACAGCAACGCGCCGAGCACGATTCCCGGCCAGCGGCCGAACAGCGCCTCCAGCCGAGTCTGCAGCATGACACGGTAGAACACTTCCTCGCAGATATTGGCGGTGAACACGGTCACCGTGGCACCGATGACAAGCACCACCGGATCCGGGTAGTCCGCCGAATTCGGCAGCGCGCCGGAGAAAGGCCCGACCAGACTGAGGTAGCCGAAGATCAGCAACGCGGGAATCGGTGCGAGCCAGCGCCACCACTGCCGGGGCCACCACCAGTGTTGCACCCGGTGTGGTTTCGATATGTCACGCGCCGCGCGGAAGGCTCTGAAGGCAAACCAGGGCAGCAGCAGGAAGAATACCGGCTTGCCGAGGGCCCATACGCCCTGCACGATGTCGCGGGACGTGCCAGCGGCGACGAGCACAAACAATATCAACGGCATCAGCACCGCCACCGAGGCGACTACCGCGGTCTCTCGGATCAGCCCGGCCCGGTCTCCGACAACCTCCGGCGCGAGCCCGGTCGCGCGCGGCGGCACCAGCCGTACCAGCAGCAAGCCCGCGGCGACCGGCAACAACGCGCCCGCCAGCGACAACTGCTCATCGGAGTCCGTGGACGGCATGATCGAGTCGTGCCCGGTGAGCAGCAGGCCGACGACCGCGACGAAGAACACCGCCACCCCACCGGTGAGAATCAAGCTGCCCATGGTTTTCCCGCCGTGGCGGCGGGGAGACGATCCGGCTGCTGTGGTCTGACCAGCGATCGCGACGGTCGGCGCATCGTCGCTGCCCCCCAGGCCCTGTGCCACGTACCTCTCGCCTGCGGTGCTGGCGGCATCCCAACCTTCAGACCTGGACAATGAGCAGGCTCCTTATGTGCTGTTTCGGTTCCGCTCCAGCCTGGGGGGCACGGCAATCGAGACGCAACCTCCGAAAGTAGGACCGGCTGGGCATGCATCGGCAACCTGGTAGGCCATGTGGGAGTAGAAGGCCAGGATCGAAAGAGCGGTGGTGTACCCGAATGTGCCGTCGGACAAGGCCAAAGGTCAACTCATCGATCCGCATGACCCAGCGCCGGGCTCATCCTCAACGGCAATTTCACACCGTACGAACCGGAACCGGTCAGACCGCCGGCCGAACACAAGAGCCGGACAGGCCGACGTGCTGAAGACGTCCGCCCCGCCTGCTGCCGACGGTCGTCGTGATGATCATGGCCAACGCGCATGTGTCGGTCAACGCCAGCTGGGCAGCCAGAGGTGATTGCGCCAGGTGCCGACAGTGATCGGCAACCCGGTGCGAATCGGCCCCGGATACCGGCACACCAGCAGCAGACTCGAGCCCTGTCGCTCACTGGGCGCCGGGATCCGGTAACGGTCGGCTGCGGGGCGGGACGGCGCGGTGTCGAGAATGTTGCCGAGCCCCAACGCGATTCCCATGACCACGGTTCGGTATCGAGAACCACGGCGAGGTCTACCACGCCGATGACCGGCCCTACGGACTCATCCATGCCACTGTCCAGCGCGAAGATGCCCCGGAAGCCGGGCCCGCATGGCTACCGTAGGCGCATGGCGACAACGACGGTCATCGACGGTTGCGCCGTGGCGACCGTCGATCCGAACGGCAGCGAATACCGCCCCGGATATGTGACGGTGCAGGGTAATCGGATCACCGCGGTCGGTGCCGGCGCTGCGCCCGATCTGGGCGCGGATGTGCACCGCATCGACGGCCGTGGCTGCCTGCTCACGCCGGGTCTGGTGAATACCCATCACCATCTCTACCAGTGGGTCACCCGAGGTCTGGCCGCGGATAGCACTCTCTTCGAATGGCTCACCACGCTCTATCCGATCTGGGCGGGCATCGATGCGGATGCGGTTCGCGTCGCCGCGACCGGCGCGCTCAGCGCGTTGGCCCGCACCGGCTGCACCACGTCCAGCGACCATCACTACGTCTTCCCGCGCGCGGGCGGAGACCTGCTCGGCGCGGAGATCGCCGCGGCCGCCGAGGTCGGGTTGCGATTCCATCCGACACGTGGCTCGATGGATCTCGGGCAGAGTTCCGGTGGGCTGCCGCCCGACGACATGGTGGAGACCCTCGACGCCATTATGGCTGCGAGCGCGGATGCCGTCGCGCGCTGGCATGATCCGTCGTTCGACTCGATGCTGCGGATCGCACTCGCACCGTGTTCGCCGTTCTCGGTGACCACCGAGTTGCTGCGCGAATCCGCAGTGCTGGCACGCGATCTGGGCGTAGGTCTGCATACGCATCTGGCCGAGACGACCGATGAAGCGGAGTACTGCGCGGATACATTCGGCTGCACACCCGCCCAGTATCTGGAGCGGCTCGGCTGGCTCGGCCCGGATGTCTGGTACGCGCATGGCATTCACCTCGACGATGCCGCCATCGGCGCTATGGCGAAAACCGGTACCGGAGTGGCACATTGCCCCACCTCGAATGCGCGGATCGGTGCGGGTACGGCGCGCACCGCGGATCTGGTCGCCGCCGGGGTGCCGGTGGGGCTCGGCGTGGACGGTGCGGCGAGCAATGAATCGAGCTCGATGATCGAGGAGCCGCGCAATGCGCTGCTCTGCGCCAGAGCTAAGGGCGGACCGCGCGCGATCAGCACTCGAAAAGCGCTGGAGCTGGCCACAATCGGCGGTGCGCGGGTGCTGGGGCGAGAAGCCGAAATAGGGTCGATCGAACCGGGCAAACTTGCCGATCTCGCGCTGTGGCGGCTCGATACGCCCGCGCACGCAGGCATCGATGATCCGGTGACCGCATTGATTCTCGGTTCCGCACCGCCGCTGGCCGCCTTGATCATCAACGGGCGCATGGTCGTTCGGGATGGTGAGGTGCGCACGGTCGACGAGGAGAAGGTCGGCGGCGAGGTCGCGCGGGCACAGGCGGCGCTGGTGGCGAAGGCCGGATAGCGCCGTCGCACTCACCGGGCCAGCCATTGCTCGATGAGGTCGAGCGTCGCTGCTGAGTGCAGCGGTTCGCCGTCCTCGGCGTCCAGCAGGATCCAGGAGTATGGCGGCCAGGAGTCGCGCATGAGCTGGTAGCCCGCTCGCTCGGCCCGGTCTGTGAGCAGTTGTACTCGTGTGGATTCCGGATCGTGTGTCACCACAAACCTTTCGTTGAGGTCTGCCGGAACGTCATCCCGTCCTCCGGCGCGCTTCGGTCGTTGGGTGGACCGGGATCGCGGCCAGAGCCTGCGAAGTCCGCTCAGGCTGAAATTCCGCGGCCGAACATCTCTGGTGACGGTGACCACTGCTGGACCGCGGCAATACAGTGACCGTGCTCGGCGGCTTTTCGGATCTGTGTCGGGTGAAACGAGGGGTGGCATCGCAAGCCGTCAGATTGTGCCCTGTGAATGTTCTTGCTTTACAAAGAATTTCGCCCGATACCCGTGCCGGATCGCATCCCACAGCGGCGATATTTTTGGGAATCGCTCACGCATCCGGGCCAGATCCGGCGCGGCGCTTGGCGCGGCGCCTTGTCCGCGATGACGGTTTCGGGCCTGGTCCGTGGGCGGCCGCGCTTCCCCGTCGATTGCGATCGAGCCACCTGATCTGCTGGTGGTGCCCCCTTTTTCCGGGCGCCGCCAGAATGCTCGTGAGTCCGGACAGCGGTCGAATCCACGCTGATGATCCACTCGACTTCGCCGATCGAGTCGTCCTTGACGATCACCTCGTCCAGGATGCGCTGCCAGGTCCCGTCGGCGGTCCACGGCCGCAAACGCTCGTGCGTAGTCTTCCACGGTCCGTACCGTTCGGGCAGATCACGCCACGGTGCGCCAGTGCGTAGCTTCCACAGGATCGCGTTGATCACCTGCCGATGATTCCGCCATCGCCGGCCACGACCCGGCGCCGGCAGCATGGGCTCGATCCTCCTGACCAGGCGGTACTGCTGGATACTGGAACAGAGATGTCTCGGACTGCGCGGCGCGGCGCTGAGGCGTGGGTGCTCGATTCGGCGGGTAACGGCCGCGCAGCCTGGGGCGGGTGTCGCGCAACATCGCGGCAACCAACAGCTTCTACTGTGGCGACAGCGGTAGTGAAGCGAGGTGTGGCGTGGATCTGGACACGATTCGGGATGTGATTGTGGCTCGGGGGCGGTCCGACCTGGCTTTTGTAGGCGAGGGTTGTGGGGTGCTTGCCGGGGGGACATTCTTGTTCTCCGAGCCGCAGGAGGGGATGGATCGGCTGGTCGATATCACTGCGCTCGGGTGGCCCGCGTTGGCGGAGACGGACGAGGGGCTGGAGATCGCGGCGACCTGCACGTTGGCGGAGTTCGCGGGGGCCGTGCCAGGGCGGGAGTTGGGGGTGGAGGTATTGCGGGCGCAGTGGCCGGGGACGGCATTGTTCGCACGGGCGTGCCGGGCGTTGGTGGCGTCGCACAAGATATGGCGGACGGCGACCGTGGGTGGGAATGTGTGTCTGTCGTTGCCCGCTGGAGCGGTGTTGGGCGCGTTGGTGGCATTGGACGGTGTCGCTATGGTGTGGTCGCCGGATGGTTCCGATCGGCGGATTCCCTTGCGGGAGTTCGTGCTCGGTCCTGGACATACTGTGCTCGGCTCGGGTGAGGTGTTGCGATCGATTACCGTTCCGACTCGAACTCTGCACGCGCGCACTGCTTTCCGAAAGATCGCGCTGGCTCCGCTAGGTCGTTCCGGTGCGGTTGTCATGGGTCGCCGCGAGGCGGAAGGCCGCTGCGCGCTGACCATAACCGCGGCGACGACCCGGCCGACAGTGCTGGATTTCGATGAGACGCCCGGTGCTGCCGAGGTGCGGGGTGCGGTAGCCGCCATCGACCCAACGCTCTGGTTCGACGATCCGCACGGAGCGCCGGACTGGCGTCGCCATGTCACAGGCGTGCTCGCCCGCGAGGTCGCGGCCGAGCTACGCACCGAAGTCGGTGATGGGCAATGAGATTCGAGGTCGACGGTCAGTCTGTGCAGACCGAACCACGTCCTGGCCAGTGCCTGCGCACGTTATTGCGCGAACACGGCTTTTTCGCCGTGAAGAATGGTTGTGATGCGGGCGATTGCGGTGCGTGCACCGTGCAACTCGACGGTGTGCCCGTGCACTCGTGCATCATTCCCGCCTACCGTGCCGCCGATCGCAGCATCACCACCGCCTCCGGTCTCGGCACTGACGAGGATCCGCACCCGATGCAACAGCGCTTCATCGACACCGCCGCCTTCCAATGCGGCTTCTGCACCGCGGGCATGGTGGTGACCGCGGCGGGTCTCGGCTGCGGCGGCCCGAACGCCCCGGAACCGGACGCGCTACCGGAGCTCATGAAGGGAAACCTGTGCCGCTGCACCGGTTATCGCGCTATCGCCGATGCCATCGGCGCGGTGTTCGGCCGTGATGTGGTCGCTGGCGTCGAGCGCGGCGTGGTGTCTGGTTCTCGCCCTGATGCGGTCGCTGGCGTCGCCTCCGATTCGGTACCCGATACACCGACGACTGCCATGGCGGACGGGACGGATCGCGTCGAGCCGCCCCGGAGCGCCGGTTCGGGTACCCGGCCCGAACTACCGGACGACGTCGCCCGCGGACGAGCGGGCCGCGGCGTCGGCGCGCCCGCCGGACCCCGGATCGTCACGGGCACAGAACCATTCACCTTCGACATCCTGCCTCGTGATGCCGCGGCCGACGTGGACGCCGCCGCGGCACCACCCGCGGCCCCACTGCATATCGCGGTCCTGCCGAGCCCGCACCCACATGCGCGGATCGTCGCCATCGATACCACCGCGGCCGAGGCACTGCCGGGCGTGCACGCGGTGCTCACCTACGCGGACGCGCCCGATATCGCCTTTTCCACCGCGCGCCACGAACTTCGAGCCGACGATCCGGATGACACCTATGTGCTGGATCGCACGATGCGTTTCGCCGGACAGCGGGTGGCCGCCGTGGTCGCCGCAAGCCTGGATATCGCTCGCGCGGGTTGCCGCGCCCTGCACGTCGAGTACGACATCCTGCCCGCGGTATTCGATCCCGCCGAGGCATTGCTGCCGGATGCGCCGAAACTGCATGGCGGTAAACCGGATTCGGCTCGCATCGCCGATACCGAACGCAATCTGATCGCGGAGATCAATGGCGAGGTCGGCGATGTGGCGGCGGGCGTCGCCGCGGCGGCGCGGGTGGTCAGTGACGTATGGCATTCGCCGCGCGCCCAGCACGTACATCTGGAAACCCACGGTGGTATCGGCTGGTTGGACGCGGACGGCAGGCTGGTCATCCGCTGCAGCACGCAGGTGCCGTTCCTGGTACGCGACGAGCTGTGCCAGATCTTCGGGCTGCCGCGGGACCGGGTGCGCGTATTCGCCAAGCGCGTCGGCGGCGGGTTCGGCGCCAAACAGGAGATGCTGGCCGAGGATCTGATAGCACTGGCGGTACTGCGCACCGGACGTCCCGTGCAGTACGAATTCACCCGCACCGACGAATTCACCAGTGCCACCTGCCGTCATCCGATGCGGGTCTCGGTCATCGCGGGCGCGGATGCCGACGGCCGGTTGACGGCGCTGTCGATCGACGTGCTCGCCGATTCCGGGGCCTACGGCAATCACAGTACCGGCGTGCTGTGCCACGGCGTCGGCGAATCCATCGAGGTATATCGCTGCGCCAATAAGCGCGTCGCGGCGAAGATGGTGTACACCAATAACATTCCCTCCGGCGCATTCCGTGGGTATGGCCTCGGACAGGTCATCTTCGCCGTCGAATCGGCCCTGGATGAACTGGCGCGGGCACTCGCTATCGACCCGTTCGAATTCCGCCGCCGCAATGTCATCGTTCCCGGTGACGCGTTCGTCGGCGCGGAAGTGCGCGACAGCGATCTGGACTTCGGCAGCTACGGTCTCGATCAATGCCTCGACCTGGCCGAACGAGCCCTGCTGCGCGGCAATGGCGTGCGCGCGCCGGGGCCGGACTGGCGGGTGGGCACCGGTATGGCGCTGGCGATGATAGCCACCATCCCACCGCGCGGCCACCGTTCCGAGGCAACCGTCACTCTGCTGCCCGACGGACGCTACGAACTCCGCGTAGGCACTGCGGAATTCGGCAATGGCACCACTACAGTGCACGCTCAACTCGCGGCGACGGCGCTGCACAGCGACGTGCGCCGCATTGTGATCCGCCAATCGGATACCGATATCGTCGGCCACGACACCGGCGCCTTCGGGTCCACCGGCATCACCGTCGCGGGCAAGGCCGCCTACGCCGCGGCCGTGGCATTGCGTGAGCACATCCTGGTCCGGGCCGCCAAGCTGACCGGTCGCGCCGAAGCGGAGTGTGTGCTGGTGGCCGATGGCGTCCGCTGCGGCGATCGATTGATCGGCGCCACCGAACTCCTGGCCGACGGTGCGTTGTCCGGACACGGCGAACACGCGGGCAGCCCGCGATCGGTCAGCTTCAATGTGCAGGCGTTCCGGGTTGCTGTGCGGGCGGCGACCGGGGTGGTGCGCATCCTGCAATCCATCCAGGCCGCCGACGCGGGTACGGTGCTCAACCCGGTGCAGTGCCGTGGTCAGGTAGTCGGTGGTGTCGCACAGGCCATCGGCACCGCGCTCTACGAGGGCATGCGCTCCGCGCGGGGTGTGGTCACCACACAGACGCTGCGGCACTATCACATCCCGCAGCTCGCCGATCTGCCGCACACCGAGGTCTACTTTGCCGAAACCGTCGATGACCTGGGCCCACTCGGTGCCAAGTCGATGGGCGAATCCCCGTACAACCCGGTTGCCCCCGCACTGGCGAATGCCATCCGCGATGCTGTCGGGGTACGACACACCGGTCTGCCGATGACGGCGGACCGGATCTGGCGGGCCCTTCAGGGAGCAGACCAGCGGTGAGCGAACACTGGCGCCGCACCCATCCGCCGATCGGCGGCGACAAGCGGCGGTATGCCCGATCGCATCAGGCGAACAGATCGCGGACGAACGGCAGTGAATCCGACAGCGACGCGTTGACCGTACCGTCGTGATCGTCGGGGTAGACGTGCAAGGTGACCGGCTGCCGGTTGGCCGCGAGCACCGCGCCGAATCGCAGCGTCTCCGGGGTGATCACATCCGTATCGCGCAGGCCCTGGCCCAGGAACAGCGGCCTGTCGTAACCGGATTCGGGCAGGCCCAGATACCCGGACAGCAATCCGTGCAGATTCGGAATCTGCGCCAGCGGCCGCGCGAACAGGTCGCCGACCAGCACCCCGTCCGCGCCGAGGGCCTCGGCCAGCGGGGTGACGCACACCTCCCGGGCCCTGGTGAGCCATGCGCGGCCGGAGTCGGTCAGGAAGGACTCGATGTCGAGCTCCGGATAGGTGGTGCGCAATCCGTTCAGGATGTAGAGCACGTACGCGGTGCTGTGCTGGTTCAACGTGATCGGCGGCACCTGCGGCCCGAGGAACTGCAGGATGTCTTCGATATACGCGGGCACGCCGGTGCCGACCGCACCGCGGTAATCGAGTTCCGGTCCGCCGAATTCGGTCGCGTACCGGGCGGTGAACACGGCCGCGCCGCCGCCCTGTGACTGTCCGACGACCACCCATTTCCGTGCCAGCGACGAGTACTGCCTGGTGGCGGCCTTGACCGCGTCGACGACATTGTGCGCCTCGACGAGTCCGTCGAGGTAGGGATGATCGCCCGGCGTACCGAGTCCGGCATAGTCCGCGGCCACGATCGCGTACCCCTGCCGCAGCCAAGTCGCCAGATACGCCCAGTCCCGTTCCACCGCGCTGGGGCCGGCGATGCTGTAGGCGCAGTCGTCCGCGAGGCCGACCGTGCCGTGCGCCCAGGCGATCACCGGCCAACCTCCTGCGGGTGCGTCCCCGGGTGGGAAGTAGACCGCGGCGCTGGCCACCGTCGGCGCGCCGTTCGTGGTGGTCGTGTCGTACAAGATGCGGCTGGAATCCACCGAACCGGGCGGCGTCGCCACCGCGGCCAGCGGCGCGACGGATGTCACCGTGCCCGGATCGGCGCTCGCCGCAGGCAGCTGTGGTAGCCCCAGACCACATATGACGGCAACGGTGAACCACAGTTTCCGCATGGAAGCTCCTCTCGGACGTTGAACGTCCGTCCGCGCTGGACTCGATCTTTCCGATCGAACCACCGGCGTCCCATCTCGAGGTGGCGGCGGCCACACGGATGTTTGTGAAGGTGCTCACAATTCGGAATGCCTGGCGTGTCGGATGGCGACGCGTTGGGCGATCGCAAACAGTACGAGCGTTACGCTAAAATCCCACGTCAGAGCTACCGGCGGGTAGGTTGCACGTCCGCAATTCGCGGGCAAATTTCGCAGAGTTAACAAAGGTTGGTCGAAACCTAACTCGAATTCACACTTGCAACAGGTAGACGGCTATTTCCTGGTGTGCCATCGTGTGGAAGTACACCCCATGGGCCTAGCAAGCCTGCAAATTGCCGCCACAGCAGCTCGAGCGATGCTCGACCGTGGGGCACCGAAACGAAGAAGTGGAGTCAGAGATGTCGAACGTCGGCACCCCGAAGACCGCTGCGCAGATTCAGCAGGATTGGGACACCAACCCGCGCTGGAAGGGCATCACCCGCAACTACACCGCCGAACAGGTGTCGAAGCTGCAGGGCACTGTCGTCGAAGAGGCCACCCTCGCCCGTCGTGGCTCGGAGATCCTCTGGGACCTCGTCAACAACGAGGACTACATCAACTCCCTCGGCGCCCTCACCGGCAACCAGGCGGTCCAGCAGGTCCGCGCCGGCCTGAAGGCCATCTACCTGTCCGGTTGGCAGGTCGCCGGTGACGCGAACCTGTCCGGCCACACCTACCCGGACCAGTCGCTGTACCCGGCCAACTCGGTGCCGTCCGTGGTCCGCCGCATCAACAACGCGCTGCTGCGCGCAGACGAGATCGCCAAGGTCGAGGGCGACACCTCCGTCCAGAACTGGCTGGCCCCGATCGTCGCCGACGCCGAGGCCGGCTTCGGTGGCGCGCTGAACGCCTACGAACTGCAGAAGGCCATGATCGCCGCCGGTGCCGCCGGTGTGCACTGGGAGGACCAGCTGGCCTCCGAGAAGAAGTGTGGCCACCTGGGCGGCAAGGTGCTGATCCCGACCCAGCAGCACATCCGCACCCTGACCTCCGCGCGTCTCGCGGCCGACGTCGCCGACGTGCCTTCGGTCATCATCGCGCGCACCGATGCCGAGGCCGCCACTCTGATCACTTCGGACGTGGACGAGCGCGACCGTGAGTTCCTGGACGGCACCCGCACCGCCGAGGGCTTCTTCGGTGTGCAGAACGGCATCGAGCCCTGCATCGCGCGTGCCAAGGCCTACGCCCCCTACGCCGACCTCATCTGGATGGAGACCGGTGTGCCGGACCTCGAGGTCGCCCGCAAGTTCGCCGAGGCCGTCCGCGGCGAGTTCCCGGATCAGCTGCTGGCCTACAACTGCTCGCCGTCCTTCAACTGGAAGGCGCATCTGGACGACGCGACCATCGCGAAGTTCCAGCGTGAACTCGGCGCGATGGGCTTCAAGTTCCAGTTCATCACCCTGGCCGGCTTCCACTCGCTCAACTACGGCATGTTCGACCTGGCCTACGGCTACGCCCGCGAGGGCATGACCGCCTTCGTCGACTTGCAGGAGCGCGAGTTCAAGGCCGCGGCCGAGCGCGGCTTCACCGCGATCAAGCACCAGCGTGAGGTCGGTGCCGGCTACTTCGACACCATCGCCACCACCGTGGACCCGAACACCTCGACGGCGGCCCTGAAGGGGTCCACCGAAGAGGGGCAGTTCCACTGAGCTGACGTGAACGATGGCCATCGCTCGGTCTGAGTCGGTCGAACACCGGGGTGTACCAGAGTTCGATGCTGAACCGATCCCGACGGAGCGAGTCTTACGAGCGACCATCGGACACCGCCCTCCCCGCTGAACAGCCCCAGCGGGGAGGGCATCCCTATACCTTGGACGATCGAAGGATCCGCTCACATCCGAGCGACCTTCGCCACCAGCCACCCGACAGCCAGACAAAACCAGCAGGAGCGGGACGTGAGCAGCGAGAAGATTCAGCGCGTCGGTATCATCGGCGCCGGCCAGATGGGTGCGGGAATCGCGGAGGTGTGTGCCAGGGCGCATATCGACGTGCTCGTCTACGAACAGACTCGGGAACTAGCGGCGGCGGGCCGCGCTCGCATCCTGCGCTCGCTGGACCGTGGCGTCAGCAGCGGCAAGATCACCGAGCGTGAACGCGAACAGGCCGCGTGGCGGCTGCGGTTCACCTCCGACCTCAGCGATTTCGCCGACCGCCAGCTGGTGGTCGAGGCGGTGCTAGAGGACGAGAAGGTGAAGACCGCCATCTTCGCCGAACTCGACAAGGTCGTCACCGATCCGGATGCCGTACTGGCCTCCAACACCTCCTCCATCCCGATCATGAAGATCGCCGTCGCCACTGCCAACCCGGAGCGCGTGGTCGGCATGCATTTCTTCAACCCGGTGCCGGTGCTGCCGCTGGTCGAGCTGGTCACCACGCTGAAGACCAGCGAGTCGGTGTCCGCGCGGGCCGAGACCTTCGCCGGCGATGTGCTCGGCAAGCAGGTCGTGCGCTCGGCCGACCGCTCCGGCTTCGTGGTGAACGCGCTGCTGGTGCCGTACCTGCTCTCGGCCATCCGGATGGTCGAATCCGGCTTCGCCACCAAGGAAGACGTCGACAAGGCGATGGTGCTCGGCTGCGCCCACCCGATGGGTCCGCTGGCGCTGACCGACCTGGTCGGCCTCGACACCGTGAAGTCCATTGCCGACTCCATGTACCAGGAGTTCAAGGAGCCGCTGTACTCGGCACCGCCGCTGCTGATGCGCATGGTGGAGGCCGGGCTGCTCGGCAAGAAGACCGGCGCGGGCTTCTACCAGTACAACCGCGCTTGAGCTGAGTCGAGCGTGCAACCTGTGGGTGTCAGGGGTCCGTTCGGTACCCAGGTAAGCATGACGAAGCGAGTCGTACGAGCGAGGAGTTCGCGGCTCGTCTGGTGTTCGCGCGGATGCGTGGCGGTCGACTCGACCGAGTCGACGAAGCCCATACGCCATCGCCGCGAGTCTCGACTATCGGTCACGCATACATCCACTGCTGAACTGCCCGCCCAGGCGACCCCAACGGAGCGAGTCTTACGAGCGACCGGTTCGCGGCCCGTCTCGCGTCCGCGCCGAAGGTGCGGCCGTCGAACACAGCCGAGTCGTCGAAGCGCATGCGCCGCAGGCGCGAGTCTCGACGGCGCCGCTAGCGACTGCTTGCAGGTCGCTCGAAAGGGTCGGCTCGCGAGACACCAGGGGGCCGCGAACACGCCGCGGCCACGCGGCCAAAATTAAGGAGTACCCCGCTCATGGTCAACGTTCAGGACGGATACGGGTCCAGCATTCTGGGCTACCCGAGGATCGGGCCGCACCGGGAACTCAAGCGGGCCCTCGAGGGCTATTGGCACGGCGGGATCTCCCGCGACGAATTGCTCGCGGTCGGGCGCGATATCCAGGAGCGGCAGTACAACGGTCTCGCCGCTACCGGTCTGACCCAGGTGCCGGGCAACACCTTCTCGTTCTACGACCACATTCTCGACAATGCGTTGCTGTTCGGTGCCGTGCCAGCGCGATTCAAGCCGTTCCAGGACGAGTTGCACCCGCTGGACTTCTACTTCTTGATGGCGCGCGGCCGTCCGGATCTGCCGCCGCTGGAGCTGGTGCGGTTCCTCGGTACCAACTACCACTACCGCCAGCCCGAACTCGACGAGAACACCGAATTCTCGCTGCACCCTGAGGCTTTACTGGACGAATGGGATCGCGCCAGGGCCCGGGATATCGAGCTGCGCCCGGTGGTCGTCGGCCCGGTGTCGCTGCTGCTGCTGTCCAAGGCGGGTCATATCCCCGGTGAGGCAGGCGGTTTCGACACACTGAGCCTGCTGGACAAGCTGCTCCCGGTGTACGAGGAGCTGTTCGAAATCCTCGCCAAACGCGGGTCTACCTGTGTGCAGCTGGACGAACCGTGCTTCACCAGCGAGCGCACCTCTGCGGAGCTGGCCGCGTTCGAGCGTGCCTACCAACGACTTTCGACCTCGGCGCTGCGTCCGCGCATGCTGGTCACCGGGCAGTACGGCGATTTCGGTGAGGCGTTGCGCATCCTGGCCGAAACCAATGTCGAGGCCATCGGATTGGATCTGGCCAGCTATCGGATCCAGCCCGAAGAGCTCGCGCAGATTCCGGGCATTCGCCGTAAACGCCTGTACGCGGGCGTGATCAGCGGTCTGAATGTGTGGCGCGCGGACCGCTATGTGACGCTGGAATACCTCAACGAATTGGCGAAGGTGTGCCCCGATCTGGTGGTGTCCACCGGCACGACACTGCTGCACGTCCCGTATGACGTGCTCGCCGAATACGAGATCGAGGGTTATGTCGCCGACCGCCTCGCCTTCGCGCAGCAGAAGGTGGGCGAGGTGGTTTCACTCGCCAAGGCCCTCACCGAGGGACCCTCGGACAAGTGGCGCAAGCGGCCC
Source organism: Nocardia sp. NPDC051990 (assembly GCF_040680755.1). NCBI lineage: Bacteria > Bacillati > Actinomycetota > Actinomycetes > Mycobacteriales > Nocardiaceae > Nocardia > Nocardia sp. NPDC051990. The sequence continues at coordinate 284,821 of NZ_JBFAXH010000006.1, forward strand.
ACCGAGGTGCATTTCAAGCAGAAACATGCGGTGCGGCAACGGGTCTACGCGATCACCCCCGATATGCGCACGCGCGAGCCATATGAGGTGCGCCGCGAGGCCCAGCAGCGCAAGCTGAATCTGCCGTCGGTGCCCGCGACCACGCTGGGTTCCTTCCCACAGACGAACAAGATTCGGCAGGCCCGCTACGACCTGGGGCAGGGCAAACTGTCCTACGACGAATACCGCAAGCGGATCGAGGCCGAGATCGAGGCCACGATCCGCCTGCAGGAGGACATCGGTCTCGATGTGCTCGTGCACGGTGAGCACGAGCGCAACGACATGATCCAGTACTTCGCCGAGCTGCTCGACGGCTTCGCGACCACCCACTTCGGCTGGGTGCAGGTGTACGGATCCCGTTGTGTGCGACCGCCGATCATCTACGGTGACGTTTCGCGGCCCGCGCCGATGTCGGTCGAGTGGATCAGCTTTGCCCAGTCGTTGACCGATAAGCCGGTCAAGGGCATGGTCACCGGTCCGGTCAGCATGATCGCGCGTTCCTTCGTGCGGCAGGATCAGCCGCTGTATGAGACCGCGGATCAGGTCGCGTTGGCCATTCGCGATGAGGTCGTGGATCTCGAACGGGCCGGGATTTCGATCATCCAGGTCGACGAGCCCGCCATTCGCGAGCTGCTACCCATGCGTCCACAGGGACGCGCCGAATATCTGCGGTGGGCGGTCGCGGCCTTCCGCCTGGCCACCTCCGGCGTCAAACCGGAGACCCAGATCCACACGCATATCGGCTATTCCGGTCGCACCGAGGTGGTCGACGCGATCGAGGAGCTCGATGCCGATGTCACCGCGATCGTCGCGACCCGCTCGATCGAATGGGTGCTCAAGGCGCTCAAGGAAGACTCCGCATCGGGTCACGGCCTGAGTCATGGCGTCGGTCCGGGTGTCTACGAGAGTCGTTCGGCGCGGATTCCGGATATCGATGAGCTCGACGAATTGCTCACGGCCGCAGCCGAAGCTGTCAGTCCGGAACGCCTGTGGGCGAATCCGGACGGTGGTCTGAAGACTCGGCACTACTGGCAGCTGGAGCCCTCGCTGCGCAATATGGTCGCGGCCGCGCGCCGTGTTCGTCGACGGGTCACGCCGCCGGAGTAGTACCGAAGACGAAGGCCGCCGCTATGTCTCGAACATGGCGGCGGCCTTTTCGGCTCGGGTGATGGATGTCATACGCAATCGGTACAGTACGTACCGTATCGTTGAGATATGACTGAGCAGATATGGCCCGAGTCGTTACCGGTGGCCCAAGTTCGAATCGCCAGGCCCACCGATCGGTTGGTAGAGGTCGTGCGGTTCTACGTCGAGGGGTTGGGGCTGCGCGAGCTCTACCGATTCGAAAATCACGCAGGCTACGACGGCGTGATGCTCGGATTGCCGGGAACCGGATACCACCTGGAGTTCACCACCCATGTGGACGGCAGTCCGGGCGATGCGCCGAGCGCGGAAAACCTACTGGTGCTTTACTTTTCGACCGAATCCCAGATGTACGACGTCGCACAGCGCCTCGGTGAATTCGGTGTGGAGCCGGTTCCCGCCGAGAATCCGTATTGGGCGGCCAACGGCGGCTTGACCTTTCCGGATCCGGACGGCTGGCGAGTCGTCCTGATGCCGCGTCCGGTGTTCTGATGCCGGGACGCATGCGCGAGGACCGCATCGATACCGCGGTACTCGCCGCGGCGCGAGAGCTGTTGGACGAGAACGGTTATGCCGAACTGTCCATCGGCCAGGTGGCAGCCAGAGCCGGTCTGCATCGCCCGGCGATCTACCGCCGCTGGCCGTCGAAACGCCACCTCGTTGTCGAGGTGGTCGCCGACCTGCTCGGTTTGCAACCGACGCCGAATACCGGCGACCTGCGCGGCGATCTGACCAGCGCAATGCGCAATCTGGTTGCCGCACTATGCGATACCTCGCTGAGTCACGTATTGCCGGCCCTGGTGGCGGATCTCGCTAACGACCCGGAGCTCCGGGCGCATTTCCTGGCAACGGTATTCGAACCGCGCAGGCGAACCACCGCGATCGCTCTGGAGTCGGCCATCCATCGAGGCGAGATCGATCCGGATATCGATCTCGATTTCGTCTTGGACGCGGTCGCCGCCCCGATCTACTATCGCGCCCTCTTCGGCCATCTACCGCTGACCGACCCCCTCGCCGACCAGTCGGTCGATGCCGTGCTCCGCGCTATCGCCCGCTGACCGCCCGAGTCCGAGCCCGGCGATATTCGCGCAGCGAGTTCGCGAGGCATCGGCAGTGGGGCGAAGAGTGCTGATATGGCATGCCGAGCGAAGCTGCTCGGGCATGGATAGTTCGCGATCAGCCGGGGCGCTGGTCGGCGGGTGACAGCAGCGTGGCGAGGGTACGCAGACCTGCGGTGATGTCGGTGGCGGTAGGGGCGTGTTCCGGGTCGACCAGGTGTTGGGTCAGCAGGCCGCCGAGCATGGTTTGCAGGACGGCGCCGAGTTGCGGATCCGCCGCGCCGGGACCGAACAGGTCGGCCAGCCCGGCGCGCGCCTGTTGCTGAGCGGAGCCCAGTTCGGCACGCAGTTCAGGGGAGTGCAGCGCCTGGATCAGACCTTCCGCATTGGCGGTCCAGAGTGCGTGCTGCTCGCTGAACGAGGTGATCAGCTGCTGGAAGAAGTCCCGCAACCGCGCGGTCGGATCCGCGGCGTCGTGGGCGGGCAGTGAATCAAGGATCTGCTGTACCGCATCGGCGCTCGATTCCATCATCGCCTGGTTGAGCAGCTTGTCGCGGGTGCCGAAGTGGTAGTTGATGGCGGCCAGATTGGTGCCGGAGGCGGTCACGATATCCCGCACGGTGGTGCGCGCATAGCCGCGTTCGGCCAGGCATTGCTTGGCCGCGGCGAGCAGATCTTCTCGGGTTCCCACGCTATCAGGGTGGCATACATCTGTTTGTGACGCACGCTTCAAACAATTGTTTGTGACAAGCGTTTGAAACAGTTGTATGTTGAGGTCGTAGCCCGCTCCACCACATGGAAGTACGAGACGACCAATGACCGCACAGCGAGCGCTTTCTCCCCTCGAGCTCACCTATTTCGGCACCGAAACCCGCCTCGGCAGCGTGCCGGCCGCCGGTATGCCCGTGTTCATCGGATCCACCGTGCACGGCCTGCTGGATATCGAAATCCTGCGCCGAGTGCTCGATGAACTGGCGGCCCAGCATCCACTGCTGCGCAGCAAGCCGGTGACCGATGCCGATGGCACGCGGTATCTGCGCCGGGACGATGCCTACCGGCCGCGCCTCGATATCGCCGATGGCGGTGAAGCCGAGTACCTGAATTTGGTCAATAGACCACAGGATTGGCGCGACGGCCTGTTCCACGCCCACCTGCTCCGCGATGGTGACCGCGATCGGATCATCCTGGTCATTCATCACGGAATCGCTGATGGCCGATCGGCTTTCGCGCTACTCGCGCAGCTGTGGCAGCGCTACACCGCACATGCGACGGGAACCGCACTGTCACAGTCGGATTCCGATCAGGAACTGCCGGAGAGCATCGATGCTCGGCTTGCCGAGGTTGTCTCGGATGCCGAGGTGGCCGGCTGGCTCGACCAGATCCGGGCCGGTGCCGCGACGATGAGTCCGGAATCGGCTCCGCGCAGCTTGCCGATCGACGGTGACGGGATCGGCGACGATCCGCTCGGCCGGTTCGCGCTGCAACGAATCGAACTGGATACCAATGAAACCCGGGATCTGATCGCCGCTGCGGGGGCGCACGGGCTTTCGGTCAACAGCCTGCTCGGCGGTGCCGCACTCGTCGCATTCCGCTCCCAGCTCGAACCCGCGACGGGAAAGCTCCCGGTACTCTGCGGCCACGCGGCGGATGTGCGATCCGAGCTGAACCCACCCCTGTCCGCGCATACGATCCTGAATTGCGCTTCCGGCGTGGGCACATTCGCCCTGGTGGCCGATAACGCGGACCCGATCGATATCGCACACGAGGTGGCCGCGGGTATGGCGACCGCACGGGAACAACGCGAAGCCCCCATCTTCCTGCTCGCATCCCAGCGCGTCCAGGACGAGACGACCGCCGCGATCTTCGCGGCCACGCCGACCGTGGCCATCTCCAATATCGGTCGCCTGCCTGCACATTCGACCCCGGAGGGTATCCGCCACATTCGCGACGAGATCTACGCCATGGGCCCCGGCATGCCGCCGAAGCTCACCGTCTTCACCGTCGGTGAGCGGCTGACCATCCAGGTCGAATACGACACCGCCCGGTACAGCCGCGCCCAGATGGGCAAGATCAGCTCGGCATTCATCGACGCACTGCAAGGCATCAGCGCCGCCTGATCACTCCCGCGGCCGATCGCGGCCCGTGCGGTGAATGGTCAACTGACGCGCCCATTTTCGCTGTTTCTTCGGCGGCCGCTCGGGCTTTTCGACATCGCCGTCCGCCTCGACCTCGTAGCGACGGATATAGGCGCTTGCGAATGCCTGCACCGTCGCGGTGACCGGAATCGCTAGCAGCGCACCGGTCGGCCCGAGTATCGCCGCACCCGCGATAACCGCGCCGAAGGCGACGGCCGGATGCATATCCAGCGTGGTCGCGGTGATTCTCGGTTGCAGGACATAGTTTTCGAACTGCTGGTAGACCACGATGAAGCCCAGAACCCACAGCGCGGTGGATGGGCTGTGCACCAGCGCGACGAGCACCGGCAGCGCACCGGCGAGATAGGTGCCGACGGTCGGAATGAACTGCGAGACAACGCCGACCCACAGCGCGAGCGCGAATGCGGACGGCACATCGAGAATGCGCAGCGCGATATAGTGCGCGATCGTCGAGCACAGCGCGAGCAGTGCGCGCGAATAGATATAGCCGCCGGTCTTTTCGACGGCGATATCCCAGGCGCGCAACACATGTCGCTGGCGGCTCGGCGGCAGCAGCGAGGAGACCGCATTGCGGAAACGCGGTCCGTCGGCGGCGAAATAATAGGTGAACAACAGCACGCCGAGGACCTGGAAGATGGCGCCGATCGCGGCGGTACCGACACCCCAGGCATTGCCCGCCAGCCCGACCAGATAGCGGTCGATGGTGGAACTCCACTCGCCGAGGTACTTCCGCAGATCATCGCTGGACAGATTCGTCTCGATGGTGCGATTGACCCAATCGATGACCTGATCCACATTGTCGGGCACGTTCTTGACCAACGTGGTGACCTGATCGATCAGCAAAGCGCCGAGTGTCCACACGAACGCTACGGTGACCACGGTCAGAATCAGGAAAACCAGCCCGGTCGCCAGCCCACGTCGTACCCCGCGCGCGGCAAGCCAATTCACCGCCGGCTCGATGGCGAAGGCCAGGAACAGCGAAACCAGCAGTACCAGCAGGAAACCCTGCAATTTCTGCAGAATCCAGAAGCCGAACATCAACCCGGCCACCGTCGCCGCCGCGAGCAGGAATGCCCGCAACAGCCACGGTGGCGGCCCCCCGTTCACATCGGCGCTGACCGCCGCCGTTTCGGTGGGCGGGGATTGCTCTTCATCCGCAGACACACCGCCAAGCTAGGTGAACCGGCGACGAATCGGCGCAACGACACGGACCAACTAGATCGTCGAGGCGTCGATGACGAACCGGTACCGCACATCACTAGCGACGACCCGGTCGTACGCGCCATCGATCTCGTCGGCCGAGATCAACTCGATCTCCGCACCGATCCCGTGTGCGGCGCAGAAGTTCAGCATCTCCTGGGTCTGCGCGATACCGCCGATCATCGAGCCGGCCAGCGCCCGCCGGTATCCGGTGAGGGTGAAAGGCTTGACGCTCAACGGGTTCTCGGGCAGGCCGAGAATCACCAGGGTGCCGTCCAGCTTCAGCAGGCGCAGGTAGTTATCGATCGGCAGATCGGCCGAGACCGTATTGAGGATCAGATCGAAGCGGTTGCGCAGTTCGCGGAAGGTCTGCTTGTCGCCGGTCGCGTAGTAGTGGTCCGCGCCGAACCGTTTGCCGTCGTCCTGCTTGGCGAGCGAATGGCTCAGCACGGTGACCTCGGCTCCCATCGCCGCGGCGATCTTCACCCCGACGTGTCCGAGTCCACCCATGCCGATGATCGCGACCTGCTTACCCGGCCCGGCATTCCAGTGCCGCAGCGGGGAGAACAGTGTGACGCCCGCGCACAGTAGCGGCGCCGCCACATCGAGTCCGATGCCCTCCGGAATGGCGAGCACGAAGTTCTCGGTCACCACGACCTGGGTCGAATAGCCACCCATCGTGTAACCACCCGGCTGGATGGACGCGTCCACCGGGCTGTTGTAGGTCATCGTGGCACCGTTGTCGCAGTACTGCTCCTCATTGGCCAGACAGGGACCGCAGACACCGCAGGAATCGACCATGCAGCCGACGCCGACGCGATCGCCGACCCGATGCCTGGTCACTTCGGAGCCGACCGCGGCGACAATGCCCGCGATCTCGTGGCCGGGGACGCATGGGTATATGGCGCCGCCCCATTCGTCGCGGGCGGTGTGGATATCGGAGTGGCAGATACCCACGTATTTGACGTCTATCAGTACATCGCGCGGCCCGAGCTCCCGCCGCTCGATGGTGAGCTTCTCGAAGTGCCCGTCGGGCGCGGGTATCGCGTAAGCAGCAACAACGCTCATGCTTACATGCATACCGTCGCATGCGGAGGTTTGCCAAACCCACGCCCGAGAAAGTGTGCGCGCCATTTTCTGATCTACCGCACAGGTCTGCGGCCACAATGGAATTGGTCAAAGGCCCAGCCGGAGGCGGGAGAGCGGCATGGACGACGAGCGGCACCGCGCGCCCGAGGGGCAGCGAGCCGGTGGCGGGCGTGCGCTGGCGCTCTTGGTGGCCCTCCTGCTCGCCGTGGCGGCATTCATCGGCTTCCGGGGTGAGCTGCCCGACTGGTCGTCCTCGGGTGCGGACAGCTCCGCGCCCGCGCTGCTCGAGCCGCTACCGGCGCTGGATCCGGTGGCGGTCGCGCACGCCGTTGAACCGGCACTGGTGAATATCAACGCGTCCTCGCGGCCGTTCGGAGTCGCCGCGGCCGGCACCGGGATCGTGCTCACCGCCGACGGACAGGTGCTGACCAGCCATCATGTGGTCAAGGGCGCCGAGATCGTGACGGTCACCGATGTCGGCAACGGCACGGTCTACGACGCGAAGGTGCTCGGCTACGACGCCGGCGCGGATATCGCGCTGCTGGAACTCACCGGCGCCACCGATCTGACGATCGCGCGCATCGGCAGCTCCGCCGAACTGCGCGTCCGCGAGAAGGTGCTCGCCATCGGCAATGCCGGCGGCGCGGGCGGCATTCCGACCTCGATCCAGGGCAGTATCACCGATCTGAACAGCACGATCGTCGCGCTCAATTCCTCCGATCTGACCCGCAAGCCGCTGACCGGGATGGTGGAGATCGCCGCTCCGGTCACCGCCGGACAGTCCGGCGGTGCGCTCGCCGACCCGGGCGGCACTGTGGTCGGCGTGATCACCGCCGCGTCGGGTGGGAACGCACGCGAGGTCGGGCACAGCCCGAACGGCTATGCGGTGCCGATCGACACCGCGATGCGGGTCGTGGGCCAGATCCGTTCCGGTACGCCCACCGAATCCGTGCACATCGGGCCGACCGCGACGCTCGGTGTGCTGATCTCCGATGCGAAACCGAGTGGGGCACGGATCGATGTCGCGCTGTACGGATTACCGGCCTACGCCGCCGGACTCATCGAGGGCGATGTGATCACCTCGATCGACGGTCGTGACATCACCAGCGCGAAGGCATTGCGGGCGGCGATCAATGTGCACACGCCGGATGACACTGTTGCGCTGGGTATTCTCGATGCGGACGGAGCGCAGCGCACGGTCACTGTGGTGCTCGCGCTCGGCACCCCGAACTAGACCAGCGACAGCCAGTAATCCTGGAACTCCAGGAAGACCAGCAGCAGCGCCACGGCGTAGAACACCGCGACGAAGGTCCACCGCCACTCGACGACGATCCGCATCGGCCCGCGCGCAGCACCCCACACCTGCTCGGTGGCCACCGCGAGCAGCGGTGTGATGATCGCCCACACCACCATGCAGTACGGGCACAGCGCGCCGATCCGGTACAGGCTCTGGAAGATCAGCCAGCAGATGAAGATCGTGCCGAGCGCGGTCCCCACCCACAGCCCGCCCCAGATCCAGCGCGGAAAGCGCACATTGGCGACCGCGAGCACCGCCAGGGTGACCACCACCGAGAAGCCGACGATGCCGATGATCGGATTGGGGAATCCGAATCTGGCGGCCTGCTCGGTGGTCATCACACTGCCGCAAGACAGGATCGGGTTGATGCTGCACGAGGGCCGATAGCTCGGATCGGTGAACAACTTGAACCGCTCAACGGTCAGCGTGACCGAGGCAAGCCAGCCGGCCAGCCCGCCGATCAGCAACACCCAGGCGGCTCTGGCAGAGGTGTTGTTCACTTGGCCGCAGCGGCGATGATCGCTGCCATCGCGTCGGGCTTGAACTGACCGGACGGCAAGGCGAGGTCCTGGCCGCTCAGCTGCTTGCCGTTGACGAAGATCGTCGGGGTCGATTGCACTCCGCTGGTCAGCACGTCCTTGGTCTTGGCCTCGATGTACTTGCTGTAGCTGTTGTCCTTGATGCACTGCCCGACCGAATCCGGAAGGCCGACGCTCTTGGCGATTTCGATCAGCCGGTCATCGGTCAGACCCGCACTGCCCTCGGGGGGCTGCTGGTCGAACATGGTGGTCAGCCACTCGAGGTACTTCGACGGATCCGCCGTGGCGACGCAGTAGGCCGCATTGGCCGCGCGCGAGGAGTACTTCGTGGTGGAGAACCTGTCCAGGAACGCGAGGATGTTGTACTCGACGATGGCCGTGCCGTTGTCGACGGCATCCTTGATGGCTTGGGCGTTGGCCGTCTCGAAGCCCTTGCAGGCTGGGCACTGCAGGTCGGCGATCACGCGGACGGTCACCTTCGCGTCGGGCTTGCCGATGCGGACCGCGCCGTTGTCGGCGATGGTGGCAGTGGCGCCGTTGGCCAGTTGACTCGCGGTGGCGGCGATGGACGGGGTGGCGCCCAGGTCGTTCTTCTTGGCGTTCTTCACCGCGATGCCGATGCCGATCGCCGCGATGAGCCCGACCAGCACGATGGCTACGCCCACCTGGATCAGGATCTTGCGGTTGCGGTCGGCGCGCTCTGCCGCCGCGAGCGGATTCGATTTACCACCCGGTTTCTTGCTCACCGTGCGTTCACCACGCCTTTCGCTTGCCTGCCGGTTTCCTGCCGCCACGATGGTAGATCCGGAACTGTCCCGGGGCGTGGACGGGTACGGCCACATCATCCGTGGTCAACCTGAGAGGAACCTTGGTCAGGCGTGGGCGAGGCGGCGCCGCTGCTCCTCGATATCGAACCGGGCCGGAGGCCAGTCGAGTTTCAGCCGGTCGAGTGCGTCGATGAGCAGTTCGGTGATCGCGAGGCGGGCGAACCACTTGCGGTCTGCCGGGAGCACATGCCATGGGGCGTAATCGGTCGAGGTGCGGTCCAGCATGACCTGATAGGCCTCTTGATAGGCGGACCAGTAGCCACGTTCATCGATATCGGCGGGGTTGAACTTCCAGTACTTATCGGGTCGGTCCAGACGTTCGCGCAGTCGCTTCTTCTGCTCGTCGAGCGAGACGAACATGGCGACCTTCACCAGTGTCGTGCCCTGGTCGAGCAGTTCTCGCTCGAAGGCGTTGATCTCGTCGTAGCGTGGTTCCCATACCTCCGGCGGCACCAGATTGTGCACCCGCACGATGAGCACATCCTCATAGTGCGAGCGGTCGAAGACGCCGAGTTGACCACCGCGCGGCAGTGCCTTGCGGATGCGCCACAGGTAGTGGTGGCGCTTCTCCTCCTCGGTCGGGACGCCGAAGGAGACGTGGTCGACGCCCTGTGGATCCACCGAGCCGATAACGTGCCGGACGATGCCGCCCTTGCCCGCGGTATCCATCCCCTGCAGCACCAGCAGCACGTTGCGGGTATCGCCGGAACGGCCGTTGGCGTAGAGCTTCTCCTGCAGATCCGACAGCACGGCGGTGCGTTCGGTGAGTAGGTCCAGACCTTCGTTCTTGTCACCTTCGAATCCGGGCGTACCGCCGGCGTCGAGATCAGCTATGCGCAGGCCATCGGCCCGCAAGGACTCGATGGGCGGCAGAGACCATTTCTTCGCCATCGATATATCTTATGGCTGTGTCTGATTGCCGCGCCTGCGGCGCGGACGCGAGACGGGCCGCGAACTCCTCGCTCGTAAGACTCGCTCCGTTGTGGTTGCGGATACTGTGACGTGGGGATTGCTCAACTGCGTGGCAGTCAGTTGATCTGAGCCAGGCGGAGCAGTTGGTCGGCGAACTCTTCGTCGGTGACCGGGGTCAGGGTCAGTTCGTGCGAGGTGGTGAGCAGATAGCGTCCGTCGCCGGTGAAATCGAGCCAGCTGCGGTGGCGGGTGGGCGGGGACATCGGGTTTTCCGGTTCCACGGTCACGGTGACGAAGCCGCGACCGTCCACCGGTTTTCGGAGGGTCTGGCGGAATCGGGCGGCGCGGCGATGGCCGTTGGTCGCGCTATCGCCTTCCTCGGAGTTCAGTACCGCGTCCTGCGGCTCCCGCATGGGCGCCAGCTTGCCGGGCTGGGCCGAGCCGATGATCTCGACGAGATGTCTGCCGAGGTTGCGGGCGTGGGACATGCGTACCGTCACCTTGTCGATATCGGCGATCAGGATGCTCGCGTGTTTGTGCACTACCGCGGCGAAAATCAGGATCCGCCGGGCGCCCGACTCACCGGAGATGGTGATGGTGGTGGCGTCGGGACGCGCGCACAGCATGAGTGCGGCGGCCAGATCGGGATCGGCCTGGCGGGCGAAGCGCTGGGGTAGTCGCAGTGCGGTGTACTCGGATTCGGTGCGAACCGTGGCGGCGGGCGCCAGATTGATCGGGTAGGGGCGTCGGTCCAGACTCGTTTCGTTCTCCCAGACATGCGTGAATTCGTCCGGGGTGAATACCCATTTCACCGTGCGCCCCCGCTGCCGGCATTCGGCCGCGCGATCTGTGGTCCGTCGGGCGGTGAGGTGAATCGGGGGACACGATCGCCGGATGCGGGCATGATCGGGGTGTAGACATAGGTCATCGTGTCCTGGACGTCGGCCTGCGCCGTAGCAGCGGCCATGTCGTGGTCCATCCTGCGTTGTCCGCCGTGGATCGCCTCGGCGGCTGGATCTTCCAGAGCACGATACTGCGGCGGCGGCGAAATCGCCGCTCGGATGGTCTGCGCCGCATCGGAATTGAGCTCCATCAGGCGCTGTACCGCGCAGCAGATATCGTGCACCTCCGTGCCGGCGTGGACGAATTCGCGGGTGGCGCGCAGCGCGGCATCGGCCGAACGTCCGGACCAGTGTGCGAATTCGCGATTGGTGGCATCGGAGAAGGCTTGGAATGCCTCGGCGACCGCGGTGGCATTGGCGTGCCAGGCATCGGCGACCCGGCCGAGGGCGGCGGGATCGATAACCTCGTGCACCAGATCCCAGATCTCCTGGTGCGAGTAGGCGCCGAACAGTTCGCGTTCGGGTGCGTACGGGGGATCGGTTCCGCCGCTTGCTGATCCGGCGGATGCGGCGACGGCACGCTGCTGGACCCGAATGGCGTCGGCGGCTGCCCTGATGACGGAATCGGCCATGGGTCAGTGGTTTCCGTCGGTCTGTTCGCCGCGCGGCGACTCCAGGTACTCGGTGATCAGTTGCAGCGCGGCGCGGTTCGCGGCCTCGGCATCATCGAAACGTTTACCCGCGGCCAGATAGGCGGCCTTGTACAGCAGGGCCGTTTCCTGGAACGCCGTGACGGTGTCGAGGAATTGAGTGCCCTTGTCGCCGAAGCCTTTTGCCAGGCCATGTCCCGTCGGTAGATCGGGAAAACCGGATACCTCGGTGACGAGATGTCCAGTGGCCGTGGCCTTTTGTAGGTCCTCGACCAACTTGTCGCATGCGGCGGCGAGGTTTTCGGCGACATGCTCGGCCAATTCGAAGGGGTCGCCGCCGCTGGTTCCGATGGCGGCGGCATACAACTGCCTTGCCATCCGCTGACCGGTATCAGGTACCGCCATCTGGGTCGCCCCCTCACGTTCGGTCCACCCACCGCACTTGCGGGCACTTTACCGTTCGGTACCGACCGGTGTAACCCGCTTGTGCGTGTCCCGATCGTCGCGCCATGGTGATGTGGCGCACGACAGAGCGATCCCTAGAGCGGGCGGGTGGCGCTGACGTATTGCAGGAGGCGATGGACCTGTTGATCTATATCGATCAGGCCCGCTTCGGCGAACAGCTTCGGGAAGGTCGTGCTGCCGAAGACACGCAATCCGCTCCACCCGCCGACGACTCGGCTCGCCTGGCCGCACGGGTCGTCGGTGCGATGGCTGGTGGTGATGGCGATGCGCCCGCCGGGGGCGAGGACCCGGATCATTTCGCGGGTCGCCGCGATCGGGTCGGGGATCAGGTAGAGCGCCCCGAAGCAGCAGACAGCATCGAAGGTGCCGTCGGCGAAGGGCAGGGTGCGCGCGTCGCCGCGCAGATAGCCGACGCGCGGACCCGCGTTATCGGCGATGGCTCGGGCGAGCATCGGCTCGGAGTAGTCCAGCCCGATGGTATAGCCGTCGCGGTCGAGGGCATTGCTCAGATATCGGGTGAAGTTGCCTGGGCCACAAGCGATATCGAGCACCTTCTTGGACCCGTCGAGACGCAGCGTGGTAACCGCGTCACGGCGGTCGGCAGCGGTGGTGCGACCACTGGCCAGATAGAACAACGCAGGCCGCCAAGCCTTCTCATAGATCGCGGCAAGCGCCGGGGCATTCATCGTCCGTCGAGCGAGATTCACCAGACCGCCTCGTGCCCGCTATGTGCGCTCGACCGCGATGGTCATGCCCGTGGCGCGCAACCGGTCGGTGAGTGCATCGCCCATTGCGGCCGCGGGGGTGAGGATGCCCGCCAATTCGGGCAGTTCGGCGCCATCGAGGGCCAGGCACAGTCCGGCCTGTCCGAGCATGACGGGGGTGGCCTGGTAGCCGGGATCGCCGGTGCCGGAGAATGTAGCCACGTATTTCGCGCCCGACGACGTGCGCGCGTAGGTCTTCATGGTGAACCAGCCACTGGTGCGCGCCTGTTCGCTCGGTCCGGTGCCGGGCTTGGGCACGATCCGGTCGAGCAGCTTGCGCCCCACCGCGACTCGCGACAGCACCGCGCCGGCCGCCCCCGCCGCCACGATGCCGCCGGCCATACCGGCGGCAACCAGCGGCGCCGCGGCCGACTTGCCCGCGCTCATCACCTCGCGGTAGCGGAAGTTCTTGCCGTAGACCCAGCCGAGCAGGCCATTGGTGCGACGCACGATCTTGGTGTTGTGCGCGGCCATGACGAAGGTGCCGACCCACCCGTCCAGGGTGGGATCGATGCTGCTGGCGCGCTGCAGCGCCTGATCGGTTTGCCGGCCCACATCGGGTTCCATCGACTTGTCTGCGCTGAGCGAGTATGGGTGGCTCAGCACCGAACCCTTGGCCGGATCGGCCGCGATGGCCTCCATCATGGCCCGGCCCGAGTCGATGGTGCCGCCGCTCACCCCGCCCTTCATCGACGCGATCAGGGTGGTGTCCGCGAGCTCGCCGGTACTGTCCGCGACCGTGCGCTTGTATAGCTGGTACACGCTCAGATCCGACGGAATCGAGTCGTAGCCACAGGAATTCACGATCTTCGCGCCGGTCTGCACCGCCTGCTCGTGATACCGGTCGATCGCGTCCCGGATGAACAGCGGCTCACCGGTGAGGTCCGCGTAGTGGGTCCCGGCCTTCGCGCACGCGGCCACCAGCGGCATGCCATAGCGCAGATAGGGGCCGACGGTGGTCACCACGACCGTGGTCCGTACGGCCAGTGCGTCGAGTGCGTCTTGGTCGGTCGAATCGGCAACCACCAGACCCCAATTCGCTGCGGCCGGGCCGAGTTCGTCACGGACCATTGTCAATTTGTCGAGCGAACGTCCCGCCAGCGCGATGCGCGCCTCGGCGGGCGCCGCGCCGAGCAGATACTGCGCGGTGAGCTTGCCGACGAAACCCGTCGCGCCGAACAGCACTAGGTCGAATTCTCGGTGGTCTGCCATGGTCTTCCGTTCGATAGCCGCTGTGGTGGATTTATTCGGTGCCGGAACCGCGCGTGGCCGGCTTCTTCGCCCGCGCCCGCGGTTTCTTGGTCGGCGTCGGTGTGCGCTCGATCAACCACTCCCGATGCGCCTTACCCAAATCGGTGACCGGCGCTTCGTCGTAGAGCCATTCGCGGGAGATCTTGTGCCAGTTCGCAGTGCATCCGAGCTGGCCGAGCATGCCGAAAGTGAGGAAGTCGGCACGCCGGGAGAACAGGTGCTCCGGCGGCAGATTCTGCTGTTTCATCCCGGCGAATTCACTGGCTCGCGGATCCACCGCGAGCAGAAACGCGCCGCTGGCCAGCTCCGGGGTAATGGTCAGTTCCTCGTCGACCAGACACCATTCCGACGCCGCGAGCACATATTCCAGGCATTCCTCGGCGCCGATTTCGTCCGGCGAATCGATCACGCCGCGCTCGATCATCAACTGCCGCAAGTCTTCTGCCCGATCCTCGGCCGCCGCGCGCAGACAGATCGTCTCGAACCGCACATGTTCGGGATCCATCCGATTGAACAGGCCGAAATCGAGGAAGCCGATCCGGCCGTCATCGGCCAGCATCACATTTCCCGGATGCGGGTCGCCACAGAATTCGTTGAAGCTGAACAGCGAACCGACATAGAAGCGATAGATGATCTCGCCGATCTGGTTGCGCTCGGCCGCGGGCAGCTGACGGATCTCCTCGAATCCCTTGCCCGGCACATATTCACTGACCAGCACCCGCGTCGTACTGAGTTCGGGCAGCGAGCGCGGCACCAAGATGAACGGATGTCCGGCGTAAAGCTCGGCGATCTGCAGCTGGGTCGCGGCCTCGGCGTGATAGTCGAGCTCGCTCTCCATATTCAGCCGCAGCTCGTCGAGTACGGCGGGCGTCACCCACGGCATCGCTGATTGCAGTACCCGCCGGAACATGGCCAGATTCTTGAGATCCGCGCGCACCGCGGCATCGATGCCCGGGTACTGCACCTTCACCGCGACCTGACGTCCGTCGCGCAGCCGCCCCAGATACACCTGCCCGATCGAGGCCGCGGCAATCGGCTCTGGCTGGAATTCGGCGAATACCGCGTTCAGCGGCTGCCCGAAGTCCTGCTCGATCACCTGCCGCATCGACTCGAACGACACCGTCGGCGCGGCGTTGCGCAGCACGGCGAGTCGTTTCTGGAAGCGTTCGCGATGGCTCGGAGGCACCAGATCGAGGTCCAGCACCGACATCATCTGGCCGAGCTTCATGGCCACGCCCTTCATGGTCCCGAGGACCGTGACCACCTGCTCGGTGGTGCGGAGCATGGACTCCTCGGCCATTTTCGCGCGTACGGCCGCCGACCTGCCCCGCATCGATAGGCGTGTGCGCTGGGTTCGGATGACCGAACTGGCTGCCACCGCACCCAGCTTGGTGCCACGAGCAAGCCGAGACGTCGGCACTTGCTTCGCCATCGAGGTACCTCCATTGGTGCCGGCGGTCGGAGCGACGGGCGCGCAGTTGCATGACCACGTAGCGACCCGCGCAGACCACCATCAGGGCACAGTGCCGGGGGTGGTGACGTGGGACACCGATGCATCGCTCGGGTTCAGAGTAGCCAACCTCGCGGCAATGTCGAGACTGCCGTCACCATTTCAGCTAGCGCCCTAGCTAGCGGCCTGTTAGCGCGCGAAGTCGGGCGATTGATCAATTGGCGATGGCGAGCTAGCGCTCAGGCGCCGGTCTGCGGCGGCTGCGGCAGGACGTGCGGCTGGGCGTTGAAGATCGCTCGGGAGCCGCCCGCGCGCGCCATGCCCTCGATGGCACTCCAGGCCATCATGGTCAGATAGTCGATGACTTCCTCGCGGGACATTGCCTTATCCGTGGTCCACCAGTGTGTTGCCAACTGGATGCCGCCGACGAGCACATACGACCACAGCAGCGCGCCCTGGGTTTCGAAGCCGTGCTGGGCGCCGCGATCGACGATGACCGTGGTGACGACCTCGGCGAAGAGCTTCTCGAATTCGGCCAGCGAGGACTGATCGGTCGAGCCGTTGCCCATGATGAACCGATAGACCTCGGGGTCCTCGTCGACCGTGCCGACGTAGGCGGCCAGGGCCGAACGCACCAGCTGGTACTCGTCCGCGTCGAGGCTGATCGCCTCGTACACCCGCGGCATGAGGGTGGTCTCGATGAACCGCTGCATGGTCGCGTGGACCAAGTCGTTCTTATCCGAGAAGTAGCGGTAGAGCACGGTTTTGGAGACGCCGATCTCCGCGGCGATCTCGTCCATGCCGGCATTGCTGCCCCGCGTGCGAATAGCCGCGAGGGTGCCATCGACCAGTTCCTCGCGGCGGTCGATCTTGTGCTGCCGCCATCGGCGCTTGCGACCGTCCGTCCGGCCGGTGCGCACCGCCGCCGGTCGTTCGGCACGTTCGCCGACATCGACAAGGTCATCGGTGGACAGCGTGAGCTCCCTCGTTCGTATGGGTTCGTGGACCACCAGCTTAGGTCCAGGCAACGACCCACATGCGCGTTTGGGTGTTGGTTGCGACAGGCTGCACACAATCCGGCCATTCAGCGTCGGTTGCATGTCGCTTGTGATCAGCCGGGAGGTCGCGCGGTAACACACAGCAGAATGGGTGTCATGGAGAAAGCTCCCGGCAACACAGCGGCGCGAGCGACGGGCCCGGAGGCGGTAGCGGAGCGTGACCAGGAAGGGCCCCGCGAACGCCGCCGATCCGATACAGCGGCGCGAGCGACGGGCCCGGAGGCGGTAGCGGAGCGTGACCAGGAAGGGCCCCGCGAACGCCGCCGATCCGATACCGCGGTGTTGGATGCGCCTACGTCAGCACCACCGGCCGGTTTCGCGGCGTTCGTCGACGAGGCGGGCAAGCGCCGCGATCTGTTCAAGATGAAGGCAGTGGCCACCGGGTTGTTGGCGTTCGCGACGGCGATCTACCTGTTCTGCCGTTGGCTGGAATCGCGCGGGGCGGGCGGTGATTGGGTTGGCTATCTGCGGGCCGCGTCCGAGGCGGGCATGGTCGGCGCACTCGCCGACTGGTTCGCCGTGACCGCGCTGTTCCGCCATCCGCTCGGCCTGCCGATCCCGCATACCGCGATCATCAGGAAGAAGAAGGATCAACTCGGCGCCAGCCTCGGCTCCTTCGTCGGCTCGAATTTCCTTGCCCCGGACGTGGTCTCGGTGAAGGTGAGTTCGGCGCAGGTCTCCTGGCGGGTCGGGCGCTGGATGGCCGAGCCCGGACACGCCGGCCGGGTGGCGCAGGAAAGTTCGACCATTCTGCGTGCGGTGGTCGGGGTGCTGCGGGATGAGGATGTCGAGCAGGTCATCGACAACACCATCGTCAAGCGGATCGCCGAACCGCTGTGGGGTCCGCCGATCGGCCGGGTGCTTGCCGAACTGCTCGCCGACAATCGGCAGTTGCCGCTGCTCGACTTGTTGGCCGAGCGGGCGCACCAGTGGGCGCTCGGTTCACAGGAGACGATCGACCGGATCGTTTTGCGGGATGCGCCGCAGTGGGCTCCGAAATTTGTAAATATTCTGCTTTCGGAAAGGATCTATCGGGAGCTGGTCGAGTTCACCTGGAAGGTGCGGTCGAATCCGGAACACGAGGTGCGGCTCGCGGCGAACCGGTTCCTCGAGGAATTCGCCGACGACCTCCAGCACGACGACGCCATGATCAAAAAGGCCGAGCGGATCAAGGCGCAGATCATGGGTCGCGAGGAGATCACCGGCATGGCCGAGGCGACCTGGCGCGCGGCCAAGCGGTTGATCCTGGAGTCGGCCGACGATCCGAACTCCACGCTGCGGCGCAAGGTGGCCGAGAATGTCGAGCAGCTGGGGGAGCGGCTGCGCGACGATGCCGAGATGCGTGCCAAAGTCGACGGTTGGATCGACCGCGGGGCACGGTATCTGGTGGAAAACTATGCCGGGGAGATCACCACGCTGGTCACCGATACGGTTGCCAGGTGGGATGCCGAGGAGGCCAGCAAGAAGATCGAATTGCAGGTTGGGCGTGATCTGCAATTCATTCGCATCAACGGCACGGTCGTGGGATCGCTTGCGGGGCTGGTGATCTACACGATTTCGCATTTGATGTTCGGCGGCTGACCGCCGCGGCGTGAGCTCAGGCCCGGAGGCGGCAGCCTGCGTAACCATGGAGGGCCGTGAACGCCGCGAATTGGGCAGAGCGCGCTGAATGTTTGCGGAAGGGGTGCTAACAACATGCTTGCAATAGCTAGCACTCTGCTTTAGAATTGGAAACGTACAATCGCCAGAAGGTGAGTAATGGCAGACCAGTCCGAAGGTTCCGCCGAGTACACCGACGATTCGCAGGAGAGATCCAGCGGCGTCGGCGAAAAGGCGGCTCGTGTGGCCAACGCGGCGCACGACATCGGAGGTTTCATCAGAGCACAGCGAGAAGCTGCGCAAGTCTCGTTGCGCCAGCTCGCCACGCTGGCGGGAGTGAGCAATCCATACCTCAGCCAGATCGAGCGCGGATTGCGTAATCCGTCCGCCGAAGTACTCGCGCAGATCGCCAAGGCACTGCGGGTCTCTTCGGAGGTGTTGTATGTACGGGCTGGCTATCTCGAGCAGCGGCCGCACAGTCCGGTCCGGGATGCCCTGCTTGCCGATACGTCGATCAGCGAACGGCAGAAGCAGGTGCTGCTGGACATCTATGAATCGTTTCGCCGGGAAAACGCAGGAAGCGAACCAGGGGGGAATGAGTGGGACAGCGTCGTTCCGAGCACATCACACACTTCGCCACGCCAGGAGAACGAAGAATGACCGAAAACGTAAGCAGCAAGCCACTGTTCGCGACCGTCGGCGCAGGTGACGCCGTGTACACCGCGGTAGTCGACGCCGTCGCCCAGCTGCGTGAGCGCGCCGTCTCCGCCGATGTCAGCGGTCGCGTCGAAGAGGCCCGCGAGCGCTTCGCCCATGTGCCCGCCGATGTCCGGGCCCAGTTCGAATCGCTGCGCGAGCGACTGTCCGGACTTCCGTCGGAGCTGCCGGAGGACCTTGCCGAACTGCGCGAGAAGTTCACCTCGGAGGAGCTGCGGGCGCTCGCCGAGAAGTACTACACCCAGGTCCGGGACCTGTACTCGGATCTGGCCGTACGCGGCGAGGAGACCGTTGAGCGGATGCGCGCCAACCACCTCGTCGAGGATCAGATCGAGCGCGTCGAGACGCTGTACAAGGATGCGGCCAGCCGCGCCGAGGATGCGCTCGCCAAGGTCAATGAGCTGATCGGCCGCCCAGCCGAGGAAGAGGAAGCGGCCGAGGTCGAGCCGGTCGTCGAGGCCGAGGTCATCGAGGTGACCACCGAGACCGAGCCCGAGCCCGTCACCGACGGCGCCGCGCCCGAGACGGCTCCGGCCAAGAAGGCGCCCGCCAAGAAGGCCGCGGCCAAGAAGGCCGCCCCCAAGAAGGACTGACGCCCGCCCTTCTCCACGCCGACGACCCCGCACACCCGACAGGTGCGGGGTCGTTGCTTCTATGATGGGCTGGTGGACACAGCGCACGGATTGGCCAGCTGGATCTTGTACGGGCTGCGGCTCTTGGCGCTCGGCGCGACGATTTTCGCGCTCATCCACGCCATCCGTCAGCGCCCCGACGCATTCACAGCGGTGGACAAGCTGACCAAACCGATCTGGATCGCGATCCTCTGCGCGGCCCTGCTGTTCCTGTTGCTCTCGCTGAGCGTCACGAGTTTGCTTGCGCTGGCGTCGATTATCGCGACCGGCGTGTATCTGGCCGATGTGCGGCCGAAGGTGGATGAGATTCAGCGCGGGCCGCGCTGGTAGCGGTGCGCCAGCTACTCCCCGGAACGGATGATCGCTTCGATATTGCGCTCGGCCAGCGCACTGATCGTCAACGACGGGTTCACCGTTCCGGTGCTGCCGGGTACCGCCGCCCCATCCATCACGTACAGGCCGCGATAACCGCGCACTCGACCGTACGCGTCCGTCGCACGTCCGATCACCGCGCCGCCCAACGGATGTGGGGTGAATGAGGCGTCCGGCTCCAAGATCGATCGGTTGGGGGACGGGCAATCGCAGGCCAGCTTGTTGTTGACTTCCTGGGCTCGGGCGAGGTAGCCGGCAGCGCCGTCAGGTGGCCACTGCAGGTCCACGCTGCCGTCGGTCGGGTTGTAGACGAACCGGCCGCGGGTGTCGTCGAGCACGATGCCCAGCGACGCGACAATGCCGATGTCGAAGGGTGTGGTGCCGGGGACGTACCAGTTCTCCAGCGATACGGGTGTGCCCGCCTCGTCCAGAATCCGGCTCGCGGATGGCGTGCCCTGCGTACCTACGGCGAGTGAGGTGGCAGGCCGTGCCAGGGCGACGTCGCCGTTGCTGCCCCAGCCTTCGCCGATGTGCTCGTTCAGGTTCGGCAGCGCGCCGGTCGCCCGCGCGCGCACCAGCAGTTCGGAGGTACCGACGGAGCCCGCGGCGAGGAATAGCTTGTCGCAGGTCAGCGTCCGGATGCCGAGCACCTCGCCGGTCGGTGCGAGTTTGGTGACGGCGACGGTATAGCGATCCGCGTCTTCGGCGATGGCGTCCACGCGATGGCCGGGATAGATGTGGGTACAGCCGGTGTCCTCGGCATAACGCAGGTAGTTCTGGTTCAGATCGAATTTCGCGCCGTTGGAATTGCCGAGGTTCGAACAGCCGGCCGTCGCCGACGGCAGCGATCGTCCGGTCAGTTCGGCGCGGATGACGTCCCAATTCCATGAGCTGTCGATGCGCTGCGGCGAATAGCCCGCCGCGCGGACCTGCTCGTCCCAGACCCGCGCGTGGGTGAACGCGAAAGAGTCGTAGATGTCGTTCGGTATCGGGCTCAGTCGCAACATCTGTCGGACCCTGGGGTAGTAGACGTCCTGCATCTCGCGGTAGTCGACTACGCCGCCGAACACGTGGTCGAAGAACCGCTGCTCCGGCTCGGTCATCACTCCGGTGAACACCACCGAGCCACCGCCTACACACGCGCCGCGCCACACCTCGATGCCCTGGTAACTGGAAACGTCGAGCACCCCGCCAAATGGATCGATCTGCACCGGGATCCTGTTCACGCCGGTAAAGGTGCTGCGATACCAGAAGCCGCGGCCATCCGGAACAGTGTCGGTGGCGAAGATATTGCGCCATGGATCATTCGGCCAGCGCGACCCGCGTTCGAGCACCGCGACCTGGGTCCCGGACTGCGCCAAGCGCAGCGCGGTGATCGCCGCCCCGAATCCGGATCCGATAACGATCGCAGGCACATGATCGGGCGGATCCGGCAGCGGGGCGAAGATCTCCGGCACCAGCGTGCGGTACACCGGCGTTCGCGGGCTCGGGCCGTTATCTTCGGGTCCCGCCGCAGCGGCGGCCGCCGCAAACGTGCTGCCACCCGCAAAACCCAGCATCGTCGCGGCCAGACCAGCGCCCTTGATGAAACCGCGCCTTTCCATGGTGCCTCTCACCTGATCTGAAGGTCGCTCCATCAGCGCCGACAGCGGCGCTGTTGTCATAGCGGCTATCCATCATAGGAAATGGGTGGAGTGGGAGGTGACGAAATGTTGCTGCGCAGGTGGATCCGCTGGCTGATGCTGCATGGTGTGCCACGGTTCTACCTCCTGTGGTCGGCGCGTCGGGGTGATCCCCTCGGGGTGATGACCAAGACGGATCCGGGGCCGCCCAATCTCGCCGAACCACCCTCCATGCTGGTGACCGATCCGCCGGATCACACCCGGTACCGACGGCGGAACATCGGACAGGTGCTGCCACCGGGCCCCGCCATTTCGACTCGCCTCGATCGCACGGGGTCAAGAGAAGACAACGGTGCGGCGACCGTGGACCAGGACTCGGCCTTCCAGGTGCCAGCGGAGGCCGCGGGCCAAGACGACGCGTTCGATATCGCGGCCCTGGCGGACCATATCGCGGACTTCGTCAGCGTGGTCGATGCGGATGACGTCCTGCTCGATGATCGGACCCGCGTCGAGTTCGGCCGTGACGTAGTGGCAGGTCGCGCCGATCAGCTTGACGCCGCGCGCGAAGGCCTGGTGGTACGGGCGGGCGCCGACGAACGAGGGCAGGAAGCTGTGGTGGATATTGATCGCCTTGCCCGCCCAGTGTTCACAGAGCTCGGCGGGCAACACCTGCATGAAGCGGGCCAGGACGACGGCGTCCGGGTCGTGGGCGTCGACCAGCGCACGGACCTCGTCGAAGGCCGGGCCGCGCTCGGCCGGATCCTTCGGGAAGGGCACATGGTGGAATTTGACGCCGTGCGCCTCGGTCATACCGGCGAGATCCGGGTGATTGCCGATCACCGCTTCGATGGTGGCGGGCAGTTCACCGCTCGCGGCCCGGCCGAGCAGATCGTGCAGGCAGTGGCCGTCTTTGCTGACCAGTAGTACGGCCCGCCGCCGCTCACCGGAGTCCAGCAGCTGCCATTCGGTCTCCGGGCCGAAGTCCGCTGCCATGCCCGCGAACCGGTCGCGCAGTTCCGCGATACCGAACGACACCGTCGACGCCTTGATCGCCTGGCGGGTGAAGAACCAGCCGATATCCGGGTCGGAGTGGTAGCCCGCCTCCACAATGGACCCCCCGAATTCGGCGATGAAGGAGGTGATCCTGGCAATGATGCCGGGACGGTCCGGGCACCCGAGGGTGAGCACGAAGCGTCGGTCGTCCGAGGCAGGTGAATCGGAACTCATGTGCTTATCTTCCCAGGCCGACCGTCTGCGATTCGCACCACCACCGCGCCCTGGCTCGCACAGCGAACGACCGGGACTCGGTAGCTGCACCCAGCTCTGCTCGACGGCGGCCTGCGCATCCTGCCGTCGGACGGCAGCGGACGTCGCGATGGTGTTGAGCGAATGTTGCTGGAAAGCCGACAATGGGGAATGTGACGCGTGTGCGGTTTGTCCGACAGCTCGACGGGCTGACGTATGAATTCGTCCGCGATGGCTGGGCACACGGCTACCCGTCGTACAAACGGGTCGACCACGACCTCTGGTGTCGGCGCTTGCCCGACTTCGGTTGGTCGATCTGCACCGATTCCGGCGAAGTACTCAGCCGCCCCTTCGACGACCCCGGCCAAGGCGACCTACCGCCCGAAGGCGCCTGGGTCTCCCGCAAACACCAACGCTCCTACGTCTACGACATGATCCACCACGCCTGACCGCCGCCGAGAATGCATTCCTGGAGTACCGCTTTCGGCGTGACCGCCCGCTACAGATCGTAAAACGGCTCCGCGTAACGGAATTCGCCGGTGATCTGTACGTCGTACGCCGACAATGGGCGCACCTGGAAGTGCGAAACCCAGGCCGGTTCATCCGGCGTGATGCCGAGGCGGGCGGCGGGGACGAAACCGAATTGCGGGTAGTAGTCGAGGCTGCCGAGCAGGCCGATGAGGGGTTCGTCGAGGGCATCGGCGGCACCGAGGGCGGCGTGCATCATAGCCGCGCCGATGCCGTTGCCCTGATGTTCGGCCTGGACGCCGATCGGGCCGAGGGCGAGCACCGGGAATGGGCCGACGCCCGCGCGGGTGAGGCATACGTGGCCGATGACAGTGTCGTGTTCCACCGCGACCATCGAGAGGGTGGGGATCCACCCGGAGTCGCTGCGCAGCCGGGTGACGAGGTCGACCTCGGGTGGGTCGGCGGCGCTGTCACCGATGAGTTCGGCTGTCTCCCGGTCGCTATCGGCGTTCGCGTACTGCGGTCCGAAGGCGCTGCGAAGGACGGCCGCGATCGCGGCGGCATCGTCGGCGCGTTCGCGACGGATCAGCACGGTGTCGTCTCCCCTCCTGAACGAATGGGCCATCCGCAATCGGTCGGGCAGTCGCACAGCGCTGTCCGTAGCTCCACCGACAGTATCGAGTGTGCGCGATGCGTCCGAGGCGCGCAATGGAATTCGCCGCCGGTATGCCACACTCTCACCTTGTGGCAAATTCCGCGTCGCTGACCAGGGCCGAAGTGGCCGCCATGATCGATCACACACTGCTGGCGCCGGAGGCCACGGCCGCCGAGGTGGACGCTGTGGTCGCGGAGGCGCGCGAACTCGGCGTGTACGCGATCTGCGTATCGCCGTCCATGTTGCCGATTCGGGCGTCCGGCGTGGTGATCGCGACGGTCGCCGGATTCCCTTCTGGGAAACACCATTCGCTCGTCAAGGGCGCCGAGGCCCGCCTCGCGGTCGAGCAGGGTGCGGCCGAGGTCGACATGGTGATCGATGTCGGGGCCGCGCGCGCAGGCGATTACAGCGCGGTGCTGTCCGATATCGTGACGGTGCGTGAGGCAATAGGGGATCACGCGGTGCTCAAGGTGATCATCGAATCGGCGGCGCTATCGGATGCCGCGATCGTCGAGGTCTGCCGCGTCGCCCAACGCGCCGGTGCCGATTTCGTGAAGACCTCCACGGGATTTCATCCATCCGGTGGCGCCACCGTGCACGCGGTCCAGCTGATGGCCGAGACCGTCGGCGGACGTCTCGGCGTGAAGGCCAGCGGCGGTATCCGGACCGCCGAGGCAGCCGCCGAACTGATCGCCGCGGGTGCGACTCGTCTCGGGCTCTCGAAATCCCGTGCGGTGCTTGCGGGATTCCCGGTCTGATCCGAAAACCGGCGGACAGTTCACCCTCCGCCGAATCAGCAGCTGATGTTGTTGTTGTTCTGCGCGGCGGGCAGTTCGGTCCGCCCACCCGCCAGCTTCACCGCGACGCCGTTATCGGTGACCTTGACCTCGGTGGCCTTCATGCCGAGCGGGTAGCTCTGCAGACTCTGCGTGAAAACATCGACGATGCCCGACACCAGATCCTTCGGTATCCCTATACCGAGCAGCGCCGCCGACATCGTCTCGATCTGCACAGTGCCGTCCTTCACCTCCGGCTTGACCTGCAGCTGGGCGAGCCCACCGAGCACATCCAGGGTCAGCAACCCGCTCGACGAGGAGGACGTCACGCCGCTGACCAGGCCGCCGAGCGTCTCCCGGATGCCGTCGTTGCCCCAGGTGACATCGGCTGACGAGCTGCCGATGGTGCCGCCGCTGCCGTTATTGCTGACCGACACGTCGTTGAATCTGGCATGCACAACCATGCCGACGGCCGGACCGAACTTGGAATCGGCGCTGTCCACCTTGACCTGATCGACCTTCCCATCGATCCAGGTGATCAGCATCGGCTTTGCTCCGAAGCCGACATCGATCTTCGAACCCATATCCTTCTCGAATTGCGTGCTGATGCATCGCGAAACCTGATGCCGTGCATACAGTTCCCCGCCGACCAGCACGGTAGCGAGCAGAATCGCGACCACGACGAGGGCGATCACCAGGGCACGCCGGTTGACCTTCAATGTGGATGAGCTCTTCGTACTCATGCGCTCGATTCTTCCGCACATTTCTGTGCTCGCTCTGTGGGCGCTATGAAGGGTTCGAATGTGACATGCGACACAATATTCGAGCGTAGCCTGGTCGACATGGCTGGCGATGCGGCGCGCGGCGCACTCGATTCCGCCGAGCACGGGTGGCGTGTGCTGCGGCGATTGGCCGGGCGACACGCCGGGTTCTTCACCACCAGACAGGTACTGCGCGCCGGATGTGAGGTGCGTGTTCGTGCCGGACTCGGTGACGGTTCGGTGACGCGAGCCGGGGTCGGGCTCTTGCGGTTGGCCGATTGGCCCACCGGTCCGCTCGACGAATACGCCATGTGGGCGGCCTGGTTCGATGGGGCCGCCGCGGTATCGCATCAGAGTGCCGCGGAGTTGCACGGATTCGGTCGACTGCGGCCGCGATTCCTGCATATGTCGGTGGGGGCGGGACGGCCGCCGGTCACCCCGCGACTGGTGGTGCTGCGCCGCCCGCTGGTTCCGGCCGATCTCGAATCCGCGGGCGCCTTCCTGGTGACCACACCCCTGCGCACGGTGCTCGATCTGGCCGAGAGCGATATCGGGCAGTTGGCATTGGATGAGGTGGTCGGTGACGCGGTCGCCATCCATCGCTGCGCCATCAATGAAATCCGTTCCGCGAGTGTGCGACTACCCCCGCGTGCGGCGGTTCGGGTGTACCGCGCCCTCAGCGCCGTGTGATCAGCGCGATGAAGTCGTGAATGATTCGCGTGGCGATGACGCCGCGACTCAGCCGGTTCCGTTGGGTGCCACGGTGGCCCAAGGCACCGACAGCACGCAGTCGCGCATGCGGCGGCGATATGTGCGCATCGGAAAACCCTCCTGGCGCAAATGCTCCGCCGCCGTGCGCCAGCGCACGCGGGGACCGAAGGGTGCGAGGGGAGCGGCGCGGGCCCACGCGTGATCGGCGGCAGTCAACAGTGCGTGGATCGGCTCACCGGGAATATTGCGGTGGATCAACACCTTCGGGAGGCGCTCGGCGATATCGGAGGGACGCTCGACCGTGAACGGATCCCAGGCCAGCGTGAGTGAGCGCGGTCCGGACCGGTCCAGAAGCACCCAGGCGCAGCGCCTGCCCAGCTCGTCGCAGGTGCCGTCGACGAGTAAACCGTCCGGATCCATCCCGGACAGAATGGTGGCCCACGCATCGGCAACGGCCGACTCCGGATATTGACGCAGCACATTGAACGCGCGCACCAGCACCGGGCGCAGTCCGGCCAATTCGAAACCGCCGCGGGCGAAAGTGACGCCGTCGCGGCCTGGCACCACCCGTTCCGGATCGATCTCCAGCCCGACCACCCGCACATCCGCCCGGACCGTACGCAGTCGGGTCGCCAACTCCAATGTGGTCCACGGACTCGCCCCATAGCCGAGGTCGACGACCAGCGGATCGGCCGCTTCGCACAGTCGGCCGGTGACCAGCTCATGGTGGATCAGCCAGCGGTCGCTGCGTCGCAATCGGTTGACACCGGTGATGCCCCTGGTGATGGTGCCGACCGGCCTCAGCGGGTCGGGTGCTGCTCTTCCAGCCACTTCACGGTCTGCTCGGCCTCGGCGCGGAACAGGTCGACGAGGTTCACCAGCATCAGCTGTTCGAGTCGGGGCCCGACCATCGGGATGAACACCTTGGCCTCCGAGGAGAATCGCATGGTGCAGCCGGTATCGGTAGGGAACAGCCGAATGGTGCCGCCGAGGCTGCCCGGCCCGGCCGGAATGGAGGCCGAGAACTTGCCGACGGACTCGTTCTCGTCGAACGGTCCCCAGCTCTCCTTGCGGGTGATGATCATGTCCTTGCGCATGACCGCCTGCGCGATCTCCGGCAGCATGTCGCGCGGCAGGATGTGGTTGAGCACGATGTTGATACCGGAGTCGCCGACTTCCAGGGTGTCGACCTCATTGCCCGGCGCGTGTTTCGACATTTCTGCGCACCGGTCTTCCCAGTACTCCCGGGTCGACAACGCCGCGTACAGCTCCTTGGTGGTGTGCAGTGGGAAGCGGGCTGAATAGTCCAGTCGGCGAGCCATGGGGGGTTACGTTACCGAAACGTTGCGGATTCGCCACAACCTCCATACTCACCCACGCGAAATCCGCATATCGTCTGGACAGAATCACGGTAGGAACGGCACGTGGGAGGCGTGGGGCGGGGTGATCCCAGCGGTGTTTCAGTGCTCGGCGAGCCAGTTGTTCGTGAACTCTTCCTCGTTGGCCAGCAATTCGGTCAACCGCTCGGCGATCGCGGCCTCGATCTTCCCGCCGAACAGCGGAATCTTCACCTCGATGGTGCCCTTGGCCTGCACCACCGAACCCGAGCCGTCGGTGGTGAGCGTGATGGTCCCGCGGACTTCGGCCGGCGCACCCTCGACCCGCGCGGTGAAGGTGGCCGAATCACCGGTCCAGGCCTCGGCGCGCGGGATGATCAGATCGCCCGGCCGCACCGCGGTGATCGCGGCGGGCAGCAGCTCGGCTGCGATGACCTGCACCATCTCGACCTTGACCTGGTCGCCGTCGACGGTGACCGAATCCAGCCGGGCATTATCGCCACTCACCTCGGCGATGCGGTCCTTCCAGTACTGCACATCGGCGAAGGCCGCGCGTACGGCGGCAACTGGATACGAGTAGCGAGCCGTGTACGCCAGGGGTGTAGCCATGGTCGAACAGGCTACCGTCTGGGGCGTGCGAACTTCACGGGTGGTGTCGGCGGACCAGCTGCGCGAGCTGCTGGTCGATAGCGGTGCGCGGCTGCGCGAATCGGTGCGGCTGGCCGAGTTGACCACGCTCAGGGTCGGCGGTCCAGCCACGGTCGCGGAGTGTGCGACGACCGAAGCGCTGGTCGCGACGGTTCGAACGCTGGATACCGCGGGCATTCCGCTACTACTGTTGGCGGGCGGATCCAACCTGCTCATCGCGGACGACGGCTTCGACGGTGTGGTGGTCCGCGTGTGCAACGAGGCGGTGCAGATCGGTGCGGACGGCGTGGTCGCCGAGGCGGGGGCGAACTGGGACACGGTGGTCGCGGCGACGATCGAGGCCGGCCTCGGCGGGCTGGAATGCCTGTCGGGCATTCCCGGATCGGCCGGTGCGACACCGGTACAGAATGTCGGCGCGTACGGTGTCGAGGTCGAGAGCCTGCTGCGCCGGGTGCGCCTGCTCGATCGCGCGAGCGGCGAGATCCACTGGGTCGAACCGGCCGAACTCGGCTTCGGCTACCGCACCAGCGCACTCAAGCATCGCGATACCGCCGTGGTGCTCGCGGTGGACTTCGCACTCGACCCGGACGGGTCGAGCGCACCGCTGCGCTACGGCGAACTCGCGAACGCACTCGGTGCGGACAACGGTGCCTCCCGTCCCGCCGATCAGGTCCGAGCGGCAGTGCTGAAGCTGCGCGCGGGCAAGGGCATGGTGCTCGATCCGGCCGATAACGACACCTGGAGCGCGGGCTCGTTCTTTACCAATCCGGTGGTTCCGGACCATCGCGTCGCGGATGTGCAGGCTGCGATCATCGCCCATGTGGGCGACGTCACGATCCCCACCTATCCGGCGACCGACGGCGTCAAATTCTCCGCGGGCTGGCTCATCGAGCGGGCGGGGTTCGCCAAGGGTTTTCCGGGCCAGGATGCCCCGGCTCGGCTGTCCACGAAACATACGCTGGCCTTGACCAACCGCGGCAGCGCGACCGCCGCCGATCTGGTCGCACTGGCTCGCACGGTTCGTGACGGTGTCGCCGATCGATTCGGGATCCGGCTGGAACCGGAGCCAGTTCCCATCGGGGTGGCTCTCTGAACAAGTGAAACCGACACCACATTCCTCGCTGGCGAGGCGCGCGGTTTTCGCCGCGTAAATTCGACGAAGTGAGCCATCGTTCAGTCCGCTACAGACCAGCCGCCGCCGTCTCCGCCGTGCTGCTCGTGGTAGTCGCGCTGATGGCCGGATGCTCGACCGACAACAGCGGTAAGAGTGACTCCGCCAAAGACAACGCCCCCGTCGCGAAGGTCACGCTGACACCGGGCGCCGACGCCAAGAACGTCAATCCGACCGCACCGATCTCGGTCACCGTCACCGACGGCACTATCGATCAGATCGCGCTGACCAATGCCGACGGCAAGCAGGTCAACGGCGAACTCGCCGCGGACCGGCACAGCTACCAGATCACCGAACCGCTCGGCTACGACGCCAAATACACCTGGTCCGGCACCGCGGTCGGCGCCGACCAGAAGCCGGTCCCGATCGACGACAGCTTCACCACCCTGGCCCCGAAGAACACCTTCCCCGCGACGCTCAATATCGCCGATAACCAAGAGGTCGGCATCGCGGCGCCGATCATCTTGCAGTTCAAGGGATCTGTGCAGAACAAGGCCGCGGTGGAGCAGGCGCTCACCGTCACCACCAATCCGCCGACCGAGGGCGCTTGGGCCTGGTTCCCGGATGAAAACGGCGGCTCGCGCGTGCATTGGCGGCCGAAGGACTACTGGGTGCCCGGCACCGCCGTGCACGTCGCGGCCAAGCTTTACGGTCTGGATCTCGGCGGCGGAAATTTCGGATATTCCGATCTCACTTCGGATTTCCGCATCGGCCGCAGCCAGATCGTCGAGGCCAGCGCGCCGAGCCATCGCATCCAGGTCGTGCGCGACGGACAGGTCGTCTTCGATTTCCCGGTCAGCTACGGCGAGGGCAATGAGGCGCGCAATGTGACCCGATCCGGTGTGCACGTCGTCACCGAGAAGCACGAAGACTTCATGATGTCGAATCCGCCGTTCTACACCAACGTTCGCGAACGGTGGGCCGTACGCATTTCCAATAACGGCGAATTCATCCACGCCAACCCGGAATCCCTTTCGGCGCAAGGCTCTTCGAATGTCACCAACGGCTGCATCAATCTGTCGCCGACCGACGCGCAGGCCTACTTCCCGACCGCGCTCTACGGCGATCCAGTCGAGGTGACCGGCACATCGATCGCGCTGTCGGCCGCCGATGGTGATCTCTACGACTGGACCATCGACTGGAACACCTGGACCGGGCTGTCGGCATTGCCGGGCGAGCCCAAGAATCCGGTGTCCGCCACACCTGTGCCACCGCTGTCGGCCGGTGGTCGCTGAGCTAGGCAAACCCGGCGCGACATGCGACGATCGGACGCGTGAGCAGCAGACCCGCCGCCGAGGACAACCTGCGTGACCTCGCGCGCCTGCGCCACGTCCGGGACCGGATCGACCGGGAGTACGCGCAGCCGCTGGACGTCGAGGCGCTGGCCCGCGACGCGCACATGTCGGCAGGGCATCTCAGCCGTCAGTTCAAGGCCGCCTACGGTGAGTCGCCGTACTCCTACCTGATGACGCGGCGCATCGAGCGCGCGATGTCGCTGTTGCGGCGTGGCGATCTCAGCGTTACCGAGGTTTGTTTCGCGGTCGGTTGCCAGTCGCTCGGCACCTTCAGCACTCGGTTCACCGAGCTGGTCGGCATACCACCCAGCACGTACCGGGAGCAGGCGGAGCACGCACCGGTGGATCTGCCGACGCTCGTCGTGAAGCGGGTGACACGACCGATCAGGAATCGAGAAGCGCAGGTCACGAAGGCGCAACTAGCGTGAATGCCATGGACATCACCATTCAAGCAAGCTTTCTTCCCCAAGATGACCCGGAGGCCGCCCTGGCCTTCTACCGCGACGCCCTCGGCTTCGAACTCCGCAAAGACGTCGGATTCAATGGGATGCGCTGGCTCACCGTCGGCCCGGTCGACCAGCCCGGCACATCCATCGTGCTGCACCCGCCGGCCGCCGACCCCGGCATCACCGATGACGAGCGCCGCACCATCGCCGAGATGATGGCCAAGGGCACCTATGCCAGTATTCTGCTGGCAACCAAGGATGTCGACGCCACCTTCGACCGGGTGCAGGCCACCAATGCCGACGTCGTCCAGGAGCCGACCGATCAGCCGTACGGGGTTCGTGACTGCGCCTTCCGCGATCCCGCCGGAAATATGGTCCGTATCCAGCAATTGAGCTGAGCCTTCAGCCAGCACAACACCGCGTTCGGCGCCGGCGGCCGCCGGCGCCGAACCCATGGCGAACAATTGCCACGACCACTGCCCGAGAACTGAGAACGCACTGCTCGAGGCCGATGAGCTCGAGCCAGTCGACTCCGACGGAGACCGCGCGAGCGGCCCGCGCAACAGATGGAGACACGATGAGCACAGCATCGCGAAGCGATTCCACGAGGAGTGGCCGGGTGACGGGTGGGCTGGCCGAGAAGACGGATACGCAAGCTCTGCACGCTGCCGACAGCCACGATCTGATCCGCGTGGTCGGCGCGCGTGTGAACAACCTCGCGGACATCAGCATCGAGATCCCCAAGCGCCGGTTGACGGTGTTCACCGGTGTTTCCGGCTCGGGCAAGAGTTCGCTGGTATTCGACACCATCGCCGCGGAGTCGCAGCGGCTGATCAACGAGACCTACAGCACCTTCGTGCAGGGCTTCATGCCCACCCTGGTGCGGCCCGAGGTCGATGTGCTCGACGGTCTGACCACCGCGATCATCGTCGATCAGCAGCGAATGGGTGCCGACCCGCGCTCCACAGTCGGCACCGCCACCGACGCGAACGCCATGTTGCGCATCCTGTTCAGCCGACTCGGGAAGCCACATATCGGCTCGCCGCAGGCGTTCTCCTTCAATGTCGCCTCGATCAGCGGCGCCGGGGCGGTCGCGATCGAGCGCGCCGGGAAGACGGTGAAGGAGCGCCGCAGCTTCAGCATCACCGGCGGCATGTGTCCGCGCTGTGAGGGCCGGGGTTCGGTCAATGACATCGACCTGACCCAGCTGTACGACGACACCAAATCGCTGAACGAGGGCGCGCTGACCATCCCCGGCTACAGCATGGACGGCTGGTTCGGCCGCATCTTCACCGGCTGCGGCTTCTTCGATCCGGATAAGCCGATCAAGAAGTTCAACAAGCGCGAACTCAACGATCTGCTGTACAAGGAGCCGATCAAGATCAAGGTCGACGGCATCAACCTCACCTATGAGGGCCTGATCTCGAGGATTCGCAAGTCGATGTTGTCCAAGGACGTCGACGCGCTACAGCCGCATATCCGCGCCTTCGTGGAGCGAGCGGTCACCTTCCAGACCTGCCCCGAATGCGGCGGCACCCGGCTCAGCGAATTGGCACGTTCGTCGAAGATCAGGGGCATCAGCATCGCCGACGCCTGCGCCATGCAGATCAGCGATCTGGCCGAATGGGTCAGCGGGCTGCGGGAACCGTCGGTGGCGCCGCTGCTGACCTCGCTGCGGCACACCCTCGACTCGTTCGTGGAGATCGGGCTCGGCTACCTTTCGCTCGAACGGCCCGCGGGCACGCTGTCGGGCGGTGAGGCGCAGCGCGTCAAGATGATCCGGCACCTCGGTTCCTCGCTCACCGACGTCACCTATGTGTTCGACGAGCCGACCGCGGGCCTGCACCCGCATGACATCCAGCGGATGAACGAACTGCTGCTGCGGTTGCGGGACAAGGGCAATACGGTGCTCGTCGTCGAGCACAAGCCGGAGACGATCGTCATCGCCGACCACATCGTCGACCTGGGCCCCGGTGCCGGTACGGGCGGCGGCACAGTCTGCTTCGAGGGCACCATCGATGGGCTGCGCGGCAGCGGCACCATTACCGGCCGTCATTTCGACGACCGGGCCGCGCTGAAGGGGACGGTGCGAAAGCCCAACGGCGCGTTGGAGATTCGCGGTGCGTCGACGAACAACCTGTGCGACGTCGATGTCGACATTCCGCTCGGGGTGCTCGCGGTTATCACGGGCGTCGCCGGCTCGGGCAAGAGCTCGCTCGTGCACGGGTCGATACCCGCGGGCGCGGCTCAGTTCAATGGCCGCCGCGCAAGCTCCACGGACGTGGTGTCCGTCGATCAGGGCCCGATCCGCGGCTCCCGCCGGAGCAACCCCGCCACCTACACCGGACTGCTCGACCCGATCCGCAAGGCATTCGCGAAGGAAAACGGCGTCAAGCCGGCGCTGTTCAGCGCCAACTCCGAGGGCGCGTGCCCCAGCTGTAATGGCGCGGGTGTCATCTACACGGACCTGGCGGTCATGGCCGGTGTCGCGACCACCTGTGAGGAGTGTGAGGGCAAGCGGTTCCAGGCCGCGGTGCTCGAGTACCACCTCGGCGGCCGCGATATCAGCGAGGTGCTCGCGATGTCGGTGACCGAGGCACAGGAGTTCTTCAGCGCGGGCGCGGCGCGCACACCGGCCGCGGAGAAGGTCCTGGACCGGCTCGCCGATGTCGGGCTCGGCTATCTCACCCTCGGCCAGCCGCTCACCACGCTGTCCGGTGGCGAGCGGCAGCGGCTCAAGCTGGCCACACATATGGCCGAGAAGGGCAGCGTATACGTCCTCGACGAGCCGACGACCGGCCTGCACCTCGCCGATGTCGAACAGCTGCTCGGCCTGCTCGACCGGCTGGTCGACTCCGGCAAGTCGGTCATCGTCATCGAGCATCACCAGGCCGTCATGGCGCATGCCGACTGGATCATCGATCTCGGCCCCGGCGCGGGCCACGACGGCGGCAAGATCGTCTTCGAGGGCACGCCCGCGGACCTGGTCGCCGAGCGTGCCACCCTCACCGGCGAGCACCTCGCGGCATACGTCGGCGCCTGATGAGAATCGCCCCCGCTCGGACAAGCGAATCCGTGCGGGGGCGAAACGTATTCGGCGCGTGGTGATTACCGTGCGGCGCGCGCCTCGACGAGTAGACCGTCCTTATCGAACGATTCGGTGTCGCCGGCCGAATTCCGCCGCTGGTCGGCGAGCAGATCGCGGATTTCGATGAGCAATTCGATCTCGGTCGGCTCGGCTACCTTGGCGGTGCCGAAGCGGTTGGTCAGCGTCTTCATCGGCACCATCAGCACGAAGTACAGCACCGCCGCGACCAGCACGAAGTCGATGAGCGCGGTGATGATCGGCCCGATCGCGATGAAGGTGGCCGGCTTATCGGCGACCAGCTGAAAGCCGAGGCCCAGCTCATTGGTCTTACCCAATACCGCGAGCAGCGGGTTGATGATCCCCTTTGTCACCGCCGTCACCACCGCGGTGAACGCGGTACCCATGACCACCGCGACAGCAAGATCGATCACGTTCCCGCGCATCAGGAAATCTTTGAAACCCTTGAGCATGAGCCGAGCAACTCCAATCTGTTCTATGCGTTCAAAGCCCCGATGCTAACGTCCGCGCCCGGTTGGAGCGAATTCACAGCAATCGGATTGGTAGTCGATCGCGCCGTAGTCGGCAAACGCCGTCCGCTCGAATTCCGAGAAACGCTCGAATTCAGATGGAGTATCGCCGATCCGGTCAGCCGCGGCGAGCGAAGCGGCCCGGACCGGCCTGGTCACGGGGCTTGACGACGATCTGGTCCAAATTCACATGGGACGGTCGCGACGCCACGAAACCGATGATCTCCGCGATATCCTGCGCGACCAGCGGATCAATGCCCTTGTACACCTTGGCCGCACGCTCGGCGTCGCCGGCGAATCGAACCAGCGAGAATTCGGTTTCCACGGCGCCTGGCGCGATTTCGGTGAGCCGCACCGGCTGGCCGAGCAATTCGCCGCGCAAGGTGCGATGCAGTACGGCCTGCCCATGTTTGGCCGAGGTGTAGCCGGAGCCGTTGTCGTAGGTCTCGAAAGCGGCGACCGAGGTAATTGTGACGATGAGCCCGTCGCCCGAGGCGATCAGCTTCGGCAGCAACGCCTTGGTCACCCGCAGTGTGCCGAGCACATTGGTCTCCCACATCCAGCGCCAGTCGTCCAGATCCGCTTCGATCACCGGCGCCAGACCTTTCGCGCCGCCGGCATTGTTGACGAGCACATCGGCGTTCTCGATCGCATCGGTAAAGGCGCGCACGGAATCTTCCGAGGTCACATCGAGTTCGAGTGCGGTGCCGCCGATTTCGTCGGCGATGCGCCGCAGCCGATCGAGCCTGCGCGCGCCGACATACACGTGATAGCCCTGTTGGGCGAGTTCCCGGGCGGTGGCTTCGCCGATTCCCGAGCTGGCTCCGGTGACGATGGCGGTGCGAATGCTCATATTGCGATCGTAAATGCGCAGAATTTACCCACCCCGGCCAGCCTGGTCCGCCTCTCCGCGCCTTTTGCCGGTCGTCGGGTGCCACTCGAGTTCACATCCGGGCCGGCGGTCTTGTGTCAGCTGGGTTTCGGGCGTACCCGGCGAGTTACCCATGTCGTCACGAAATCAAGTCTTGCGTTTTCCTACAGCCGCGCGGTCCTAGGCAAATCCGGGGGACCGCGGGGACTAGCCTAGCCTCGGGAACATGGCTATTCGGGAAGCGGTCAGTGCGGACGGAACGAGCATCGTCTATCGGGTCGGCGGCCCGGCCGACGGCAGGCCGCTGGTGCTGGTACACGGTTGGTCGGCCAATCTGCAGTGCTGGGGCGCGGCGGCGGGCGAGTTGGCCGAGCGCTTCCGGGTGCTCGCCGTGGACCTGCGCGGTCACGGCTATTCCGGGGCCCCGGAGACCGGCTACGACAATCCGAAGAATTGGGCCGCCGATATCGCCGCGGTGCTCGCCGCCGAGGGCATCGAATCCGGCGCGGTCCTGCTCGGCTGGTCCTACGGCGGCATTGTGATCAGCGACTATCTGACTGCCTGCGGCACCGGCGCGGTCGCGGGCGTCATCTACTCGGGTTCGATGGCCAATATCGGCCGCGCACCCGGTGCGGCGACTGGCCCGGCCATGCAGCAGGCCGTTCCCGGCGTCTTCGAGGAGAGCGCGGGGCGTGCGTTGCGTGCGTTCGGCGTCTTCGGTAATGCCAATACCGGACCCGATCCGGACAAGGGCGTCGACGCGCAGCGCATCTTCGGCGCGAGCCTCGGCACGCTGCCCCGGGTGCGCAAGGCGCTGTTCTACCGGACCGTCGACAACACCGAAACGCTACGCGCCCTGGACATTCCGGTACTTGTCCTGCACGGAACCAAGGATCCGGTCGTGCCGATCGAGAACGGTCGCTACATCCTCGACGCGGTGCCCGACGGCCGCGCCTCGTTCTGGGAGGACGCGCAGCACGGGCTGTTCATCGAGGACCGCGCCCGCTTCGTCGCCGAGGTGAGCGCGTTCATCGACGGTTTGAATTAGCCGTCCGAAATTCGCTGGCTTCATGCGCTCGGCCCGAACAGACTTGTCGTATCCCGGTGTCGAGATCGGTGCCGGTGGATTTCGTGCACCGTCCGTGAGAGCCCGCAGGAAACCGCTGTGACGGCTGTCACTTGGCCCGGTTGCGGTGTCTGAATTGGGCAATCCAACGTGCACTATGGATGGTGTGAGTCAACGCCCGAACCTACGGCCGAATCGGATTGCCGTGTTATCGGTGCACACCTCACCACTTGCTCAGCCGGGTACCGGCGACGCGGGCGGCATGAACGTCTACGTGCTGCAAACCGCCATTCAGCTGGCCCGACGCGGCACCGAGGTCGAGATTTTCACCCGGGCCACCTCCTCGAACGTGCCGCCGGTCCAGGAGGCGGCCCCGGGGGTCCTGGTACGCAATGTGGTGGCGGGCCCGTTCGAGGGGCTGGACAAGCGCGACCTGCCGACCCAGCTGTGCCCGTTCACGGCCGAGGTGCTGCGCCAGGAGGCCGGACACCTGCCCGGTCACTACGATCTCGTCCATTCGCATTACTGGCTCTCC
The DNA here is from genome assembly GCF_040680755.1 of Nocardia sp. NPDC051990. NCBI lineage: Bacteria > Bacillati > Actinomycetota > Actinomycetes > Mycobacteriales > Nocardiaceae > Nocardia > Nocardia sp. NPDC051990. The sequence continues at coordinate 322,103 of NZ_JBFAXH010000006.1, forward strand.
GGTCAGGTCGGCTGGCTCGCGCGCGACCGCTGGCGGGTGCCGCTGGTGCACACCGCGCACACGTTGGCGGCGGTGAAGAACGCGGCGCTGGCCGAAGGTGACTGCCCCGAACCCGCGACCCGCGAGATCGGCGAGAAGCAGGTGATCGCCGAGGCCGATCGGATGGTCGCGAACACCGCACAGGAGGCGCGCCAGCTCGTCGAGCTGTACGGCGCCGATCCCGGGCACATCGATGTGGTGCCGCCCGGCGCGGATCTGACGCGCTACCGTCCCGGTGAAATGGCCGCGGCCCGAGCCGAATTGGGCCTGGCGGCCGATGAGCGGATCGTCGCGTTCATCGGCCGCATCCAGCCGCTCAAGGCCCCGGATGTATTGGTCCGCGCGGCCGCCGAACTGCTGCACCGTGACCCGGCGCGCAAGCTGCGGGTGCTCATCGTCGGCGGCCCGTCCGGCACCGGACTGGAGCGCCCCGACGCGCTGATCGAACTCGCCGCCGCGCTTGGCATCGCCGAGCACGTCACCTTCCTGCCGCCGCAGCCGCCGGATCGCCTGGTGCAGGTGTATCAGGCCGCCGACCTGGTCGCGGTGCCCAGCTACAACGAATCCTTCGGTCTGGTCGCCATCGAGGCGCAGGCCAGCGGCACCCCGGTACTCGCGGCCGATGTCGGTGGACTCGGTACCGCGGTGCGGCACGGCGAGACCGGCCTGCTCGTCCCCGGACACCGGACGCCGGACTGGGCCGATGCCCTCGGCCACCTGCTCGACGATGGCGAGCGGCTGCACGGGATGGGGCTGCGCGCGGTCGAGCACGCCGCGCGCTTCTCCTGGGAGCACACCGCGGACGGACTGCTCGCCAGTTATTCGGCGGCGCTGACCGATTTCCGTGCGCTGCGCGCCGGTCTCGGTGCGGGCCGCCGCGAGGTCTTCGAGGCCGCGCTGGCCGAGCTGCCCGGGGAACGCACTAGCCTCGCGGGTGAACGCAGTGCTGTTCTCCTCGGCGAGAGCAGTCAGGCCAGATCGCGGGCGCTGTGGCGGCGCCGGACGGGAGCGCACCGATGAGCACGGCCGCCGCGACCGCACAGCTGATCGACGAAACGCTGCGCGACCGCGAAATCGAGTACACCCATCCCAGCCAGGAGACATTCGTCGTCATCCTGCCAGGTGAGCGCAAACTGAAGACCACCGTGATGCTCACCGTCGGAAAGCACGGACTGCGCATCGAATCGTTCGTCTGCCGCAAGCCCGACGAGAACTTCGAGGGCGTCTATAAATTCCTGCTGCGCCGCAACCGCCGCCTCTACGGTGTGGCCTACACCCTGGACCGCATCGGCGATATCTACCTGGTCGGCCGCATGGCCACCCACGCCGTCACCCCCGATGAACTGGACCGGATCTTCGGCCAGATCCTCGAGGCCGTCGACGCCGACTTCAATGTCCTGTTGGAACTCGGCTTCGCCGAATCCATTCGCCGGGAATGGAAGTGGCGTGTATCGCGCGGTGAATCCCTGCAGAACCTGCGCGCCTTCGAACATCTGGTCGAGGCCGCCGATCAGCCCTGATCGCGCGCGGGCGGATCCGGTATCGGCGACAATCGCATTGCGGGAATGGGCTGCGAGGCACAGGAGGCTGCCCGGCGATGATGGTTCTTGCTCTGGATATCGGCGCGACGAAATTCGCCGCCGGGGTGGTCTATGCGGGCCGGAAGGTACGCGATGTGCGGCGGGTCGATGTGCCTCGGGAAGCGGTGTGGGCGGCGTGCCGCGACCTACTGCTGGAAGTGGCCGGTGACACCCTGGTTTCGGCGATCGGGATCGGTTCGGCCGGACCAGTCGATGTGCGGACCGGGGTCACCAGGCCGCTGAATATTCCGGAATGGAAGTCGGGCTTCCCGATCGTCACCGAGGTACAGCGGCTGTTCCCTTCCGCCGCAGTGCGATTCGCCATCGACGGGGCCTGCCTCGCCCTGGCTGAACATCACGTCGGCGCGCTGCGCGGGATTCCGAACGGCCTGGCCATGACCGTCTCCTCGGGCATCGGCGGCGGCATCATCGCCGACGGCCGGGTGGTGCTCGGGCGCACCGGCAATGCCGGACATGTCGGCCATATCGTGGTGCCGGGTTGGGATGTGCCGTGTGAATGCGGCGGCGTCGGCTGCGTCGAGGCGATCGCCAGCGGCATGTCGTCGGTACGCTGGGCACGGGAACAGGGTTGGCGTGGCGAGACCGGCGCCGGACTGGCGAAGGCCGCGCACACCGGCGATGAGATCGCGCTGGCCGCGCTGCATCGGGCCGGAACCGCACTGGGCACAGCCATCGCCTCCGCGGCCGCGACGCTGGATATCGATCGGGTGGTGATCGGCGGCGGCTTCGCGCAATCGGGTGAACCGCTCTGGGAACCGCTGCGCGCGGCACTGACCCGGCACGCGGGCTTGGACTTCCTGCGCGAGCTGCGGGTGGTGCCTTCGCAAATCACCAATGGCGCCACCCTCGTTGGCGCGGGTGTGCTCGCCGCGGGCCATGATACCGCCGATGCCGTCTCCTGAGCAGTGGGAACGGATGCGGGCCCGGTTCGGGCACATGCCAGAATGGCCTGCATGACGTACACCCTCGTGTTGCTGCGCCACGGCGAGAGCGAATGGAATGCCCTGAACCTTTTCACTGGTTGGGTGGATGTGCACCTGACCGATAAGGGCATCGCCGAGGGGAAGCGCGCCGGGGAGCTGCTGGCCGAACACGGCATCCTGCCCGATATCGTCTACACCTCGCTGCTGCGTCGCGCGATCAGTACCGCGAATATCGCGCTGGACGCCGCCGACCGGCATTGGATCCCGGTCGTGCGCGATTGGCGCCTCAACGAGCGCCACTACGGCGATCTACAGGGCAAGAACAAGGCGCAGGTCCGCGACCAATACGGCGATGACCAGTTCATGCTGTGGCGGCGCAGCTACGACACCCCGCCGCCGCCCATCGACCCAGCCAACGAGTACAGCCAGCAGGACGATCCGCGCTACGACGGCATCGACGTCCCCAAGACCGAATGCCTGCTCGACGTGGTGAACCGGATGGTCCCGTACTGGGAGTCGACCATCTCCAAGGATCTGCTCTCGGGCAAGACCGTTCTCGTTGCGGCGCACGGTAATTCGCTGCGCGCACTGGTCAAGCACCTGGACGGGATTTCCGATGACGAGATCGCGGGCCTGAACATCCCCACCGGCATTCCGCTGCGCTACGAGCTGGACGAGAACTTGCGCCCGGTTCGCCCGCGCGAATACCTGGACCCCGAGGCCGCCGCCGCGGGTGCCGCGGCCGTCGCCAGCCAGGGCGGCAAATAAGCATTTACGTGGGCACTACAACGCGCCGTGACTGGTTTGGTCGCGGCGCGTTGCTGTTCGGGTGGTGACACGCCGTTTGCCTCGATCGGTTAGCCGGGTTTACCTGGGTTAGTGTGAATTCTGCAGGTGGGCGTTGATTTTCTGAGCCTTACCCAGGCGTTATGCGGTGTCAGTTGCTGTATGTGAACCGGTATTCGACCCGCGATTTATGTAACCCTGAGTTCGAACTTACTCGCCGGTATGTAAGATCTGGTCGTTCGACCAGTCCGAGAGGTGGATCACCCCCGATGCAGACAATGTTGCGTGCCACGGTGGCGGCAGTCGCCACGGCGGTGGTGCTCATTCCTTTCGTCACACAGAGTGCGATCGCCGCGCCGGAGCCGTCCGGTCCCGACGGTGGTGCGGCCGGTGCCGCCTGGGTTGCGGCCGAGGACGGCCCCCAGCAGTACCCGAATGTGAATATCCAGTGGGACGTCCCGCTCACCATGAGCGACGGCACCGTCCTCAAAGGCAATGTGTATCGTCCGGCGGATGCCGCGGGTCATCCGATCGACACCCCGACGCCCACAGTGGTCAACCTGACTCCGTACACCAAACTGGTCTCGAATATCGCCGACAGCGCCATGTCCATTCCCGGCCTGTCCGACGCGCTGCTCGAACTGTTCCGTCGGATCGACCTCAGCGGCACCCCGCTCTCCGGCGTCACCGATCTGACCAAAGCCTTGGGCGGCGGCGAACTGCGCAACTTCGCCGTCGACCGTCAGCTCATCAAGAGCGGCTACACCCAGGTCGTGGTCGACGTGCGTGGCACCGGCTTCTCCCAGGGCACCTGGGACATGCTGCGCCAGCGCGAACAGCAGGACTCCTACGAGGTGATCGACTGGACCGCACGCCAGCCGTGGTCCAACGGACGCATCGGCATGAACGGCCTGTCGTATTCAGGCATCAACCAGGTTCAGGTGGCCGCCATGCAACCGCCCGCGCTGAAGGCGATCTTCCCGGTGGTGCCCGGCAGTGACCTGGTCAACGACGTACTGGCACCCGGCGGCGGCTTCGGCTTCAACTTCATTCCGCTGTGGCTGACCGCCGTCAACGGCCTCAAGCTCGTCCCGGATGTCGCGTCGATCCTCAACGGACAGTTCGATATGAAGTGGCTCGCGGATCGTGCGAACGATCCGTTCACCTTCATGGACGTGCTGCTCAATGTCTACAGCGCCACCCGGATCGAGGATTTGGACTCGCGGGCCGAGGAACTGCTGACCGGTTCGTCGGCACCGCGCGCCTCGTGGCTGAGCGACCCGAGCAAGATCCGCGTGCCAACCTTCGTCACCGGTGGCTGGCACGATCTGTTCACCTACTCGGAATCCAAGATCTACAACGAGATTCCGCTGCCCGCGGGCCAGAAGCAACTGCTGATGGGCAATACCTACCACCTCAACTCCGGAAACGAATACGGCAAGCCCGGCCTGCCGCCGCGGCTGGATGTGCTGCAGCGCGCGTGGTTCGACAAGTGGCTCAAGGGAATCGACAACAGCATCGATGCGTATGGCCCGATCACCTTGCGTCAGCAGGGCGGCGGCTGGATCACCACCGACACGTTCGCCGATCCGCGGCCCGGTCCCGACGATGCCGAATATCGCCGGATGTACCTGTCCGCCAATCCGAGTGGCACCGCGAACAGCCTGCACGACGGGTCATTGCTTGCCACCGTGCGCCCAGACTCGGCGCGGCTTTCGGTCGCGCCAGGCCTGACTACCCTGTGCTCCAACGACGCAGCGCAGGGTAGTGCGGGTGTCCTGTCGATCATCGATGGCTGTGCCAAGGACTCCCGGATCGCCGAGCTCAACGCGCTGACCTTCACCAGCGACCCGGTCGCCGAGGTGACCACCATCTCCGGTCGAATCGCCGCACATCTCAATACCGTTCAGGACGCGGCCGACGGCTACTGGGTGGTCACAGTGAACGATGTCGCGCCGGGCGGACAGTCAACTGTGCTCTCCTCCGGCCAGTTGATGGCGTCGCTACGTCAGGTCGACGAGGCGAACAGCACCCGTTCCGCCAGTGGCGATTACACCGATCCGCGGCCTGACACCTCGCTGGACCTGCGCCAGCCGACCGTGCCGGGAGAGGAGACGACCCTCGATATCGCCCTGCCCGCCACCGAGGCGTTGCTGCAGCCGGGGCACCGCCTGCGCGTGGATATCTTCGCCGGCAACTTCCCCAAGGGTCTGCCGATACTGCCGATGCTGATCGATACAGGCCTGAAGCCGCAACACGTGCAACTGGATCCGAATCGGCCGAGTTTCGTGAATATCCCGGTGCGAGGGAACCCGGGCTGGTAGGCCGTATCCGGCCCGAGCGTGCACCTCTCGCGCATTCATGCTCGAATCCGCGGGGTATGGGCGGTCGTGCACGTTCGGATCGGTCCGAGCACTAGTCGGCTACGGCGAATGCCGCCTCTAACGGCGGGAAGATCGCGCGCGCGTCCGCGCCGCCGAACCATAGGCCGACGGTGAAGACCGAGGTGGCCTCGAGGAATTTGGCGCGATGCAGCCCGCCCGCCGAAATCGGTTGCAGTTCGATATCTTCCGCCAGCGTGGCGACCTGTTGTACAGCCGCCGCATCGTCGCCGCAGATCGGCACCGCAAGTCGGCGGTTCTCGAAGACACGGGCCCGCGATTCCCATACTTCGGCGGCGCATACGTTGAACGCCTTCACCACATTTGCGTCGGGAACCGTCGCCGCGATGCGCTCGGCGACCGCGTCCTCGGACAGCACGAATGCCGGAACTCCCGCAGGCGCGGCCGCGTCCGGCTGGAACGCATTGGTGCAGTCAATGACTGTTTTCCCGGCGAGCTTTCCGCCGATTTCACCCAATACTTCGTCAAGGGCGCTTACCGCCATCGCCAACAGCACAACCTGCCCGAATTCGGCCGCCGCGCCGACACTTCCGCTGCGCGCTTCGTATCCGATGGTCGCCGCCAACCCGGCCGCCGCCTGGGACCGAGCGCCGATGACGATCTCGTGCCCGGCCGCGGCCCAGCCACCGCCGAGTGCCTTCGCCATCGCGCCTGCCCCGATGATTCCGATTCGCAAATCAACTCCTAGCTTCGATGTATTCGATACCGACGCTAGGGATTCCGATAGGCACCCGAAGGTGCGCAATGACGATGGCAGGCTGGTGTCATGACGGTCGAACCTGCCGAGCCGGTGGAATTCGCGCCCTATGGCGATTACGAGGCCGACTGTCCGGCCCGCCTCGGCGTCGACCTGTTCAGTAACCGCTGGCTCGCGGTCATCGTCTACATGTTGCGCGACGGCCCGATGCGCCCCGGCGAACTGCGCACCGCCGTCGGCGGCATCAGCCAGAAGATGCTCACCCAGACGCTGCGCAGGATGGAGTCCATCACCCTCATCGAGCGGCGCCGCTATGCCGAGGCCCCACCCCGCGTCGAATACGAACTGACCGAAGCCGGACGCGATCTGCTCATTCCGATCTACTCCCTCGGCGAATGGGCCGACCGACACGGCGATTCCGTTCGTACGGCGATGTGCGAAAACGAGCGTGACAACTGATCTCGTAGGAATACGGGTAATTGTCGGGGACGTCCAGAACTCGGCAGTCATCGGACCGGCGGCCCGCAGCGTAACGGTCGACTCACCTACGATCGGGAAAAGGCTTGGGGAGGCGGGGGAGAACAACGCGTAAACAAGCGGCTAACGGTCCTGGAAGTGCCCATGACCTGCGTGAAACTTCGCGTACCCCGAGTTGGGTTGTCGGTCGGCGACCGTACGATTCAAGTGTGAGTGTTCCCCAGGCCGTCCTGCTGGCAGCCCTCGCGGCTGTCGTCGGCCTGGCAGTCGGCGGGCTACTGATCCCGTTCATGAACGCCAGGCAGGCCGCCCGCAGACAGGAAGATTCCGGTCTGACCATGTCGCAGGTGCTCGACCTGATCGTGCTCGCCTCCGAGAGCGGAATCGCGGTCGTCGACGAGTACCGCGATGTGGTGCTGGTCAATCCGCGCGCCGAAGAACTCGGCCTGGTCCGCAACCGACTACTCGACGAACGTGCCTGGGCCGCGGTGGAGAAGGTGCTCGCCACCGGTGAATCCGCCGAATTCGACCTCACCGCGAAGAACCCGATGCCCGGCCGCAGCCGGATCGCGGTGCGCGGAGTGGCCAGGCAGCTATCGCGCGAAGAGACCAGTTTCACCGTGCTGTTCGCCGACGACGATTCCGAGCAGGCCCGCATGGAGGCCACCCGCCGGGACTTCGTCGCCAATGTCAGCCACGAACTCAAGACCCCCGTCGGCGCGATGAGCCTGCTGGCCGAGGCCATGCTGGAATCGGCCGACGACCCTGACGCGGTCCGGCACTTCGGTCAGCGCGTACTCGGTGAATCCCGGCGCCTTGGCAAGATGGTGACCGAGTTGATCGCGCTCTCGCGACTTCAGGGCGCGGAAAAGCTACCTGAGCTCGAAGTAGTCGACGTCGACACCGTGGTCATGCAGGCGGTCGATCGTTCCCGCACCGCCGCCGAGGCCGCGGGCATCACCGTCAGCACCGATCACCCGAGCGGACTCGAGGTACTCGGCGACGAAACCCTGCTCGTCACCGCGCTGTCCAACCTGGTGGAGAACGCCATCGCGTACTCACCGACCGGCTCTCACGTTTCGGTGAGCCGCTCGCTGCGCGGCGATCACGTCGCGATGGCCGTGACCGATCGCGGCATCGGCATCGCCAAGGAAGATCAGGAGCGGGTGTTCGAACGCTTCTTCCGGTCCGATAAGGCGCGCTCGCGCGCCACTGGTGGCACCGGGCTCGGCCTGGCTATCGTCAAGCACGTGGCGGCCAACCACAACGGTGAGATCACCCTGTGGAGCAAGCTCGGCACCGGATCGACGTTCACCCTGCGAATACCTGCCCACCATGAGTCCGACGGCGAAGAAGAGGTCGACGGGACCGAGGTGAGCATGAGAGAAATACACCCGCGCCCCACGGGGCCGGGCAGACCGAATGGTGTGGAGGCACGCAGATGACGACTGTTCTGATCGTCGAAGATGAGGAGTCGCTGGCCGATCCGCTCGCGTTCCTGCTGCGCAAGGAGGGCTTCGATGTCACCGTCGTCGGTGACGGACCATCGGCGCTCGCCGAATTCGACCGCTCCGGCGCCGATATCGTGCTGCTCGACCTCATGCTGCCCGGCATGAGCGGCACCGATGTGTGCAAACAACTGCGCACCCGCAGCGGTGTCCCGGTGATCATGGTCACCGCGCGTGACAGCGAGATCGATAAGGTGGTCGGCCTGGAACTCGGCGCCGACGACTACGTCACCAAGCCGTACTCCGCGCGCGAGCTGATCGCCCGCATCCGGGCCGTGCTGCGCCGCGGCGCAGGCGATGAACTGGACGGCGGCAATGAGAGCGGTGTGCTCGAGGCCGGACCGGTCCGGATGGATGTCGACCGCCACACCGTGCACGTCAACGGCAGGCAGGTCACCCTGCCGTTGAAGGAATTCGATCTGCTCGAATATCTGCTGCGCAATTCCGGTCGCGTGCTGACCCGCGGCCAGCTGATCGACCGTGTCTGGGGCGCCGATTACGTCGGCGATACCAAGACTCTCGATGTGCACGTCAAGCGGTTGCGCTCGAAGATCGAGGGCGATCCGGCCAAGCCGGAGCACCTGGTTACCGTCCGCGGCCTCGGCTACAAGCTCGAAGCTTGATCCGGAGCCGAAGAACCCATGTTCTCACGAAACGTAGCAACTGATTTCGTAAGAACATGGGTAACTCGTCGGGCACACCCGAAATGGATGGTCAGCTGAACCGCAAGTCCGCGACGCAACTTTGCCTGCACTTACCGATCGGCAAAAGGCTCGGGGAGGCGGGGGAGCATCAGGGCAGGTAGACCCAGGTGGGGCCGAGACCGGGGACGTCGTTCTTGCGCAGGGTGATCCAGCCGAGATCGTCTTCCTGCATGCAGTCGTAGACATCGGCCGCGCTGGTGCCGCGGCAGGCGATGGTGCGGGAGATGCCGTACGGGCTCATGATCAGGTTCTTGCCATTGGCCTGGGCATTGATCGCCTCGGGGGCGTTGGCGGGCAGGAAGTCGGCGGTGAAATCGGCGTACTTGGCCGGGTCACCGTTGGGTTCGGCGTGCGCGGCGCCGGTCAGCGCGGCGGTGGCGCCGAGCGCGATAGCGGTCAGGGTCAGGGCTTTCTTCACCATGACCGCATCCAACCCCATTCGAGTAAAGCCCGCATAGCGAGGAGGTGAATCACCCGCAATGCAAACCTCACGCCGACTAGTCGGCAATGGGTTGGTCGGATTTCATCCGGTCGGCATGGACGGTCGCCGGATGGATCGCGATCAGGCCGAGTCCCTCGCGCCGCTTGCAGTGTCTGGCCAGCTCTTCGTAGGCGGGTGCGCCGAGCAGCTCCTTCAGTTCGGGGGCATAGGACTGCCACACCGGCCGGGCGCCGACATGGGCGTCGGGTGAGCCGGAGCAGTACCAATCGAGATCCTCGCCACCGGGACCCCAGCCGCGGCGGTCGTATTCGGTAATGGTGGTCTTCAGGATCTGCACGCCGTCGGGACGATCCACCCAGTCCTGGGTGCGCCGGATCGGCAGCTGCCAGCACACATCGGGCTTCACCTCGAGCGGCTCGATGCCTTTGCGCAGCGCCATGGTGTGCAGCGCGCAGCCGACGCCGCCCGCGAAGCCGGGGCGGTTCAGGAAAATGCACGCACCGTCGAAGCGGCGGGTGCGCAGGGCGGGCTCGTCCTCCAGCTCGTCGAGCTCCAGATAGCCCTTCTTGGTGATCTTGCCGTCGGCGTCGGTGGCCTCGTCCATCAGCTGCCAGTCGCTCGGTGTGAGCATTTTCACAGCTTTGGTCAGGCGCTTGCGATCGTCAGTGTCGGAGAGGAACGCGCCGTGCGAGCAGCAGCCGTCATCAGGGCGATCGCTCAGAATTCCCTGACAGGCCGGAGTTCCGAAGACACACGTCCAGCGCGACAGCAGCCAGGTCAAATCCGCGACGATCACATGCCCGTCGTTTGCTGGATCCACGAATTCGATCCATTCACGGGGAAAGTCGAGATCGACCTCCGGCGCCGGATCGATCTTCCCCGCTGGTCGGAGCCTCTTGGAGCCACTCACGACTCCGCCTCGCTGGCGCTCGACTCCGTCGTGCGCGGTGCGCGCCGTAACATGGTTTGCTCGCTTCGCTCCCTCACTTTTGCGCCTACCGTCACACTTCAGGACGCTAACAGTTCAGTCGCCTGGGCTAAAGGGCCGGTTCACCCAGTACCGTATTCATGTGCGGCTTGGGGTACTCGATGTTGGAAGCAATACTGTCCACCTGCTTGTGGTGGACGCCCATCGTGGTGGTCACCCGATGCCGATGAGCTCCACGAAGGCCACCCTCCGGCTGTCGGAGAATATGGATTCCGACGGTCGCATCACCGTCCAGGGGGCCGAGCGGTTGATCGCTACGGTCGCGGAATTCGCCAGCATCGCCGAGACTTCCAGGTGCGTCGAACTGATGCCGTTCGCGACATCCGCGCTGCGTGACGCCGCGAATTCCGATGAGGTGCTCGCCAGGGTTCGCGCCGAAGCGGGCGTCGAACTGCAGGTGCTCTCCGGTGTCGACGAGGCCCGGCTGACCTTCCTCGCGGTGCGTCGGTGGTACGGCTGGAGCCCGGGCCGGATCCTCGATCTCGATATCGGCGGCGGCTCGCTGGAAATGACCAACGGCGGCGATGAGGAGCCCGATGTCGCGCTCTCGTTGCAACTCGGTGCGGGACGGTTGACCAGGGAGTGGCTGCGCGAGGATCCGCCGGGTAAGCGCCGCGTCGCGGTGCTGCGCGATTGGCTCGACGCGGAACTCGTCGCACCGGCGAAACAGCTGCTCGATGCCGGGAGACCAGATCTCGCGGTGGGGACATCGAAAACCTTTCGGTCGCTGGCCCGGTTGACCGGATCGGCACCTTCTTCGGCCGGGCTGCGGGTGCGCCGTACACTCACCAGCTCAGGTCTGCGCCAACTGATTGCCTTCATCTCGAGAATGACGGCGGCGGACCGTGCAGAATTGGAAGGCGTAAGTTCCGATCGGTCACAGCAATTGGTGGCTGGCGCATTGGTCGCGGAGGCGAGTATGCGGGCACTATCGCTGGATACCCTCGAGATTTGTCCGTGGGCACTGCGCGAGGGGCTCATCTTGCGCAAACTGGATACCGATATCAACGGCGGAGCGAGCGCTGCGGCAGTGCCGGGTGCTGTTGTGGAAACGAGCGGTAAGCCGGTGCCCGGCGGCGGTCTATCGGGCCCGATCGAAACGGTGTCGTCATGAGTGAGGATTCCAAGCAGCTATCGGTTGCCGAGCTGCTGGCACGCAACGGTCAGCAGGGCGCGGCATCGCCCGGCGGCGGCGGACGGCGGCGGCGCAGTGGCCGCGGCATCTCGGTGGCCGAGCTGACCGGTGATCTGCCCGCCATTCCGGCCGGCGGCGGCGGTGGCCATTCGGCGCACGCCGCACCCGAGGACGGGGAACCGGCCTACGAAGCACCCTCGTACGAATCCACCGGATTCGACGCGTCGGGTTACCAACCCTCTGGTTTCCAGTCCGGCGGGTACGCGTCCGGTTTCGAAACGCCCGCCCCGGAACCGACTTCGTACGCCGCGGCGGATCCGGCACCGTACGCCGCACCCGAATTACCCACGATGTCGGGCCCGATCACCCGCTACGACCCGCTCTCGGGCTACGGCGCGCCGGAGGCCGATCCGCTGCCCGCGCCGGGATGGTCGAGCCGGGTCATGCCGGGGCGGGAAATGCCGGATGCGTCGCGATATGCCGCACCCGCGGATCCGCTGTCCGCGCCTGTATCGGATCTGTACGCCCCGGCGTCCGATCCGTTCGCGGGTGATCCACTGGCCGATGCCGCCCCGGCGGTCGACGCCGGACGCCCCGGCCGCCGCCGTCGGCGTGCCGAACCCGACGATGAGACCACCGACGTACAGCCGATGCCTGAACTCGGCAACAGCATCGGCCGCCGCGGCGCGGACGCCCCGCCCGACCCACAGCAGAACGGCGCGAGGCTCGGCGGTCGGGCCGCCCGGCGACGGGCGGCCGAGGCGGCAGAGGTGGCCGAAGCCGGACCCGCGACTGTGGGATGGTCGCCGTCCACCAATGGCTTCGCCCCGGAATCCGCGCCGCTGCCGATGTCCCCGCCGCCGGATGGTCCGTCGCGATCGGGGCTCGACCGCGACGCGCATCCCGATCCGCCGGATCAGCGAAGATCCGCACGACGGGACCGTCCGGCCGACGGCGCTCTGCCTGCCTGGTCGGTGCGAAGACATGTACCGCCCAAGAACAACGCGCCCGAATCCGAGGGCATCCCCACCGCCGCGTGGTCGCTGGCCAGTCAGGATCAACAGCTCGTTTCCGGCCAGACCGTGGCCGGCGACCTGCTGCGCGACGAAGTCGAACGCGCCGAGGCCGAGCGGGCGAACGAACGCGCCGCCGAACGCAACGGGCGGGGACGACGCGGCCGGTCCAAGCGCGACACCGGTCCCGCCGAGCCGGATGAGGTGTACGACGGTCTCACCGATGCATACCAACCGTTCCCGACCGATGATGCCTTCGATGACGACGAGGATTTCGACGACGACGATGTCGATTCGGACCATTCGTTCGTGTCCCGCCTGTCTCCGAGACGCGCTCGCTCGCGGATCGCGCGCAGGTCGGAGTACGACGCCAATCGCCGGCAATGGATGATTCTCGGCGGTCAGAGCACCGGCGCCGCGGTCGCCGGAATGTTGCTCTTCAAGGGTTTCGAGCGCATGTGGGAAATGCTGCCCTGGGTGGCGCTGTGCCTGGCGATGATCGTGATCCTGGGGCTGGTGGCGCTGGTGCGAATACTGCGGCGCACCGATGACATCACCAGCACGGTGATAGCCGTCGTCGTCGGCATCTTCGTCACGCTCGGACCGCTAGCCTTTCTACTCAGTACAAACTGAGCAGGGAGCGGCTGTGGGGAACATCGGGCAGGCGGACGACACCAGAACGGCGAGCGCGACCGGGGAACGCTCTCCCGATCCCGAGGTGCACACCGAATCCGGTTCGCCCGTCGAAGCGGCCGGTGGATCCCACGGCCAGCAGATCCGTGTCGGCCTCTCGACGGCCTCGGTATATCCGCAGAACACCGAGGCGGCCTTTCGATACGCGGCCGAAATCGGTTACGACGGTATCGAATTGATGGTCTGGGCCGAACCGGCCAGCCAGAGCATCGCTGCGGTGCAGGCATATTCCCGCAAATACGGGGTGCCGGTCCTGGCGATCCACGCACCGTGCCTGCTGATCTCGCAGCGGGTATGGGGTTCGGATCCGGTGGCCAAACTCGAGCGCAGCGTGCGCACCGCCGAGGCGCTCGGTGCGGGCACCGTGGTGGTGCATCCGCCGTTCCGCTGGCAGCGCAGGTATGCGCAGGGCTTCGCCGATCAGGTTGCCGAGTTGGAGGAGCACGGTCACGTCATCGTCGCGGTGGAGAATATGTTCCCCATGCGCGCGGACACCCTCTTCGGTCGCAAGACCGGGGCGGTGAAGCGGATGGAGCGCCGCGGCGGCCCCGGCCCCGGCGTGACCGCATTCAGTCCGTCCTACGATCCGACCGATACCGGATTTCGGCATTACACCCTCGATCTCTCGCATACCGCGACCGCCGGTGCCGATCCGCTTGCCCTGGCCGCGCGGATGGGCACCGGCCTCGCGCACCTCCATCTCGCCGACGGCCGCGGCGCGGCGCACGACGAGCATCTGGTGCCGGGCGAGGGCACTCAGCCCTGTGTCGAGCTGTGTGCGGCGCTGCTGCGCTCCGGTTTCGCCGGCCACGTGATCGCTGAGATCAATACCCAGAACGCGCGCACCACCCAGGACCGCGCGGGCATGCTGAACCGCACGCTGGACTTCGCCAGAACACACCTCAACGCACCCGCTCCGGCACGGACGCACGCCAACCAGGTGTGACCGCTGCACCGATCTGCCGGCGGAGGGGAGTTCCGACCCGCGAATCCTTCGTTCTACGCTGTACGAATGCTGTGTCCCGCCGACGCGGCCGACCGACGACAGGAGTGACGATGCCGGAGCTGACCGCCGACCTCGAGCAAGCCATCCCGACGGCCGCACCCTTCAGCCGGGTGTGCACACTGACCGAACTGCTGTCGGCCAATCCGGATACCGGCCGCTACCTGGGCATCATCGACAAAATCTGGACCATCGGGCCGAAGGTGCACGGCGGCACTATGGTCGCGGCCAGCGCCGCCGCGGCCACCCGCTGGCTGCGCGCCTCCGATCCGGCCCTGGTTGCCATGGCCCCCATCGCGGCGAGTTCGGACTTCCTCGGCGCACCCGAACCGGGCGAGGTCGAGTACGAGGTGCGCATCCACAAGGTCGGCCGCCAGATCTGCCTGGTCGATGTGAACCTGATCCAGAGCGGGCGCATGCTGGCGCGCACCGCGTTCACCTTCGGTCATCTCGACGATGCCGATCCGATCTACGCGCCGCAGCACGGTGATATGGCGGTCGAACCACCCGCCGACGCGGTCGGATACCGGGATTCGTCGATGGGCGAGGTCGTCCATGTGGCGCAGGGCGCCGAACTGTTCATCGACCGGGACTGGGCCCGATTCCTCGACGGCGCGAAAGGTGAACCGCGCCTGCGTCTTTGGATGCGGCCATTCGAGGGCGACCAGCGGGATCCGGATATCGCCATGTACTTCGCGATCATGTCCGCCGATATGAGCCCGCCGGTCCCGATGAATCTCGGCCACTTCGGTTGGGCCCCGACCGTGCAGATCACGACCTATCTGCGCCGCCAGCCGGCCCCCGGCTGGCTGCGGATCATCGCGACCAGCCACGAGGTCGGTGAGCGCATGTTCGATGAGGACCAGCTCGTTCTCGACTCGACCGGTGCGGTGGTCGCACAGAGCCGTCAGCTCGCGCTGGTGCCGCAACGGCGATAGGGCTGGTCTTGCCCTGCGCCGAGCCGATACTGCCGCGCGACTAGCCTTAGGCCCATGACGAGAGTTGCGGTGATCGGTGGCGGTCGCATCGGGGAGGCGTTGATCGCCGGATTGCTCGATTCCGGACGGGCGGTGAAGGATCTGGTCATCGTCGAGGCCCATGCCGATCGGGCCGAACTCATCGGCGACCGTTTGGGCGTGCGGGTCACCGATTCGATCGCGGACGCGATCATCGGTGCGGATGTCCTGGTCATCGCCGTCAAGCCCGGTGATGTCGATACCGTCATGACCCAGCTCGGCAAGGCCGAACTCGACGTCGATCGCGATCAGATCCTGGTGTCGCTGGCTGCGGGTGTGCCGACGGCACGCCTGGAGAACAAGCTGCCAGCCGGCTTCCCGGTGGTGCGGGTGATGCCGAATACCCCGATGTTGGTCGGCCAGGGCATGAGTGTGCTCGCACCGGGCCGCTACGCGCGGTCGGAACAGCTGGCCCAGGTGACCGAGCTGCTCGCCGCGGTCGGCAAGGTGGCGACCGTGACCGAGGCGCAGATGGATGCGGTGACCGCGGTCTCGGGTTCTGGACCCGCGTACTTCTTCCTGGTGGTCGAGGCCATGATCGATGCCGGTGTCGGGCTCGGCCTGAGCCGCGACGTCGCCACTCAACTCGTGGTGCAGACCATGATCGGCTCGGCCGCCCTGCTCGAGAGCTCCGGACAGACCGCCGTCGAGCTGCGTGCCGCCGTGACCTCACCGGCGGGCACGACCGCCGCCGCGGTGCGCGAATTGGAGCGCGGCGGGGTGCGCTCGGCCTTCCTCGAGGCTCTGCACGCGGCGCAGCAACGATCTGCCGAACAGGGTGCCAACGACGGCGTGGGCGCCAGCGCTACCTGAGGCGTCTCAGGTGTGCGTTGACCGAACGCCGCGCGTCGATGGGATTACCGGTCGGTTCCCTGCGTGTGAACCTGATTTCTCACACCCGTCGCAGTAATCTCACTGGTCCCGCTAAGCTTCAAGGAGCACGTGCGTGTCTGTTCCGCCGGTGGGGAAGCCGGCGGCGCGGACGTGCCGGAGGTCAGTGGTGCGATGATGTCTAACAAGATGTCTGCGAATAGTTCAGGAACGTCGCCAGGGAGTTCCGGACCATCGGGTGGCCGGGCTGGTTCCCGGACCCAAGGCGGTTCGGCGGCTCCGTCGCAATCGGTGCTCGGCGGAGGTACCCAGTTCCTCACCGTCGCCGAGGTTGCGAATCTCATGCGGGTGTCCAAGATGACGGTCTATCGGCTGGTCCACTCGGGTGAGTTGCCCGCCGTACGGGTCGGTCGCTCGTTCCGGGTGCATGCCAAGGCGGTGCACGACTACTTGGAGACGTCCTACTTCGACGCTGGGTGAGGCGATTTCATCAGCTTATCGGTGTCCCGGTAGGATGAACCCTCGGTTCGTGTGCGCCTGCCGGCGGCACCGCTTTGTGGTGTCCGGTGCCAGCTAGCGGCGCGGACGCTGAAATAGGCGTACGTGATTGGCGTGCGCGCCGAGTAGAGAGAACGCGAGGACAACCCTATGGGTTCTGTGATCAAGAAGCGCCGCAAGCGCATGTCGAAGAAGAAGCACCGCAAGCTGCTTCGCCGTACGCGTGTTCAGCGGCGCAAACTCGGCAAGTAAGTCCCGCCGTAGCAACAGCTCGCAGGTCGCTCGAAACGATCAGCGCGTTAGCTGGAGGGCCCGTCACCGATTGGTGGCGGGCTTTTCTTTTTGAAACAGCGAATTTTGAAAGCTGCTCGTGTTTCGGGTGACTGAAGTCATCGTTAGAAGCTGGTTAATACTGGCTGCGCCTTGGAGTCGACCGGTTACTCTGGTACCGCAGCAAATGGAATTGGGGGGCTGTCACAGTTGGGATCCGGTGCGGTGGGTTCTGAGATGCGGTACGGACATACACCCAAGGTGGTGATGGTGACCGGTGCCAGCCGATTTTTCGGTGGCAACGTGATCGCGCGTTTGGCCCAGGATCAGAACATCGAACGCATCCTGGCCGTCGACACCATGACCCCGAGTCGTGAGCTGCAACGGCGCATGGGCCGCGCTGAATTCGTTCGCGCCGATATTCGAAATCCCTTGATTCGCAAGGTGATCGGCGGCAATGAGGTCGACACGGTGGTACACGCCGCGATGGTCACGCATCCGCCGGTCGGTGGCGGCCGTGCGGTGATGAAGGACCTCAATGTCCTCGGCGCCATGCAACTGTTCGCGGTCTGTCAAAAATCGCCGTCGGTGCGGCGTGTTGTGGTGCGCTCGACCTCCGCGGTCTACGGATGTAGCGCGAAGGATCCCGCGAAATTCACCGAAGAAATGAGTGCGCGTATCCCACCGAGCGGTTGGTTTGCCCGCGACATGATCGAAATCGAAGGATTCGTCCGCGGGCTGGCGCGGCGGCGTCCCGATATCGCCGCGTCGATTTTGCGTTTGGCGCCCATTGTCGGCCCGCAATTGGCCGGGCGCGGTGTGCAGTATCTGCGTTCACCGGTCGCGCCGACGGTACTGGGGCGCGATGCCAGACTGCAGTTGCTGCACGAGGAGGACGCCATTGCCGCGATGGCGCACGCGGCCCGGCAAGCACCCGGTGGCACCTACAATATCGCCGGGGACGGCGCAATATTGTTGTCACAGGCGGTCCGGCGTGCGGGCCGGATCGAGCTGCCGATCCCGTGGCTGGTCTTCCGCACCGCGGGCCGGGCGCTCATGGGCCCGATCATGCGTGATTTCACTAGTGAGCAGATCGACTATTTCCATTTCGGCTGTGGCCTCGACACCACCAGGATGCGCACCGAACTCGGGTTCGTCCCGCGCTGGACGACGGTGCAGGCATTCGATGACTTCATCGGGGGCGCAGCGTCGCGGCCCGTCATCGATCCAGCGTGGATCGATGCCGCAGAACATAGACTGCTCGGCCTGTTGGGGCCGGTACGGGAGCACACATATGAATGATGTGGCGAAAGTCATCCAACTCCACGATCTGAATATCGAAACGCGCCACCGCACCACGCCGCGGCGCTGGCCGGAGCCGGTCACCGGCGAGGTCACGCCGAGCCAGGTGGTGACGTCGTTGACCGAACGTCTCGCGGCGGCCGAGCCGCCGACACCGCGTTCGGTGTCGGATGCGCTGCGCGGCGCCATCGGCAAGCAGATCCGCACCACCGCGGATTTCGCGCGCCGTCGGCTCACCGGCGACTATCAGGTCGACGAATTCGGCTTCGATGAACATCTGCTCGAATCGTTGATCCTGCCCGCGCTGCGGCCGCTCTCGGATTATTGGTTTCGCGTGCAGGTCAATGGAATCGAGAATATTCCTGAGTCCGGCGGTGCGCTGATCGTCGCCAATCATGCTGGCACCATTCCGCTCGACGGGCTGATGTTGCAGCTGGCGATCCACGACCGGCATCCAAAGGAACGCGCGCTACGCCTGCTGGCCGCCGATCTCGTCTTCGAGATGCCGGTACTCGGCGGTCTCGCCCGCAAGGCCGGACACACGCTGGCCTGCCATCCGGATGCCGAAAGGCTTTTGCGCGCAGGCGAATTGACCGGTGTGTTCCCGGAGGGCTTCAAGGGCGTCGGTAAGCAGTTCACCGATCGCTACAAACTGCAGCGCTTCGGTCGCGGCGGATTCGTCGCGGCCGCGGTGCGCACGGGCACGCCGATCATCCCGTGCTCGATCGTCGGCTCGGAGGAGATCTATCCGAAGCTGGCCGATATCAAGCCGCTTGCCCGGCTGCTCAATCTGCCGTACTTCCCGGTGACGCCGCTGTTCCCGCATCTGGGTCCGCTCGGGGCGTTGCCGCTGCCGTCGAAGTGGTACATCGAATTCGGCGCGCCCATCGCGACCACCGGCTACGCAGCCGAGGACGCGGACGATCCGATGACCATGTTCGAGGTCACCGACCAGGTCCGCGAAACCATTCAGCAGACCCTCTACAAACTGCTCACCAAGCGCCGCAATCCGTTCACGGGCTAATTCTCGCGGCGTCGGGTGATCGCCGCGGCGACCGCGCCACCGGCGGCGCCGAGTGCCAGCGCCGTCGGTACGCCGATCTTGGCGGCCTTGCGTCCGGTGCGGAAATCACGGATCTCCCAGCCGCGATTCTTCGCCACCTCGCGTAGGTCCGAATCCGGATTGATCGCCACCGCGGTGCCGACCAGCGACAGCATCGGCACATCGTTGTGGCTGTCGGAATAGGCAGTACAACGCTTGAGGTTCAAGCCTTCACGGATCGCCAGCGTGCGCACGGCATGCGCCTTGCCGAGTCCGTGCAGGATGTCGCCGACCAGTCGCCCGGTGAACTTTCCGTCGACGCTCTCGGCGACCGTGCCGAGCGCGCCGGTCAGTCCGAGCCGCTTCGCGATGACCTGTGCCAGCTCGACCGGGGTCGCGGTGACCAGCCACACCTGCTGCCCCGCGTCCAGGTGCATCTGCGCCAAAGCCCGTGTGCCAGGCCAGATCTTGTCGGCGATGATCTCGTCGTAGATCTCCTCGCCGAGGGCGGCCAGTTCGGCGGTCGGGCGGCCGGCGATGAACGCCAGCGCCTTCTCCCGGCCCGCGGCCATATCGGTGCTGTTCTCCTTGCCGGTGACCCGGAATTTCACCTGTTTCCAGGCGACATCCACCAGATCGGAGGTTTTGAAGTATTTGCGCGCGGCCAAGCCGCGGGCGAAATGTACGATCGACGCACCCTGCACCATGGTGTTGTCGACATCGAAGAACGCGGCGGCGGTCAGATCCCGCGGCACCTCGGGCCCGGCGGCCTCGACATCGGCTTCGGCGAGTTCGGATTCATGCAGTGACAACGCCGCCTCGGCGCTGGCCTCACCGGCCAGATTGGCCCGCAGCTCTTCCTCGCTCGGGCCGAAGGGGCTGCGAGAGATGCGCGCGAGCTGGTCCTGCAGACCCTGGCCGAGCCGACCCTGATTCCACCGCACCGGAAACTCACCGAATCGTCCCGCGATGAAACCAGCCCTTGCCACCTTCGATCGTTCCGGCACCAGTACCTCCGCCCGTCGCGCGAACCACAACCACATTAGCTGGCCGCGGTGACAGTCGAGGCACTACCGCGCGCTCCGATCGGGGCGTTGGCGAGGGGATTTAATATCGGCCATGACCAATCCCACACATTCGGTGACGCTGCTGACGAGATCAGGCTGCGGGCTGTGTGTCACCGCGCTGGAGCAACTTCGGGCGATCTGCGCCGATTTCGATATCGAGCCGTCGACCGTCGATGTCGACGAAGCCGCCGGAACCGACCCTGGCCTGCGCGCAGAGTACGGCGACCGGCTTCCCGTCGTGCTGTTGGACGGCCGTGAGCACAGCTATTTCGATGTCGACGAGCCCCGATTGCGGGCCGACTTGACTCGCTGAAAGATTGCTGATCCGGCCCGATTCCGCCGCGCTGCTGGTCGCGGCGGAAAATGAGGCGAAATTCACCGACTTTGTGAAGGGCTGCACAAGCGGTTACGGTGGTGGCACGCGACCCGCATGCCGAGGCTGCGGAGCCACCGCGTAGCGAACCCAGCATTCCGAATACTTCGACCATGGCACCGGACCGCCCCGAGGTCGAACATGAACCGGACCTCGCCGGAGGCCGGAACGAGGAGCCGACGACGTGACAGAGCAGCATGAGACGCCGAGCGGCGTCTCCGGCAGGGCTCTGCAAAAGGACATCCCGCAGGCCACGGTGGCGCGGCTGGCCACCTATCTCCGAGTGCTCGCCATGTTGGCCGACGACGGTGTTGCCATCGTATCGAGTGAGGAACTGGCTGTCGCGGCGGGTGTCAATTCGGCCAAGTTGCGCAAGGACCTTTCCTTCCTCGGCCCCAACGGTGTGCGGGGTGTCGGCTATGACGTCGCCAAGTTGCGCACCAGGATCGAGGATGTGCTCGGGCTGTCGCAGGGACATCGGGTGGTACTGGTCGGCGCCGGGAATCTGGGCCGGGCCCTGGTGGGCTACGGCGGGTTCCGGCGGCGCGGCTTCACCGTGGTCGGCATGTTCGACAGCCATCCCGAGGTGATCGGCAGGTCGGTCGCCGGTCTGGTGGTGCGCGATGTCGCCGACCTGGTCCTGGCCGTCGAGGCGTTGAAGCCGACCATCGCGGTGCTCACCGTGCCAGACGACGCGGCACAGGACGTTTGCGATCTGCTGGTCGCCTCCGGGTTGCAGTCGATTCTGAGCTTTGCCCCGTGTGAGCTGACCGCACCGGAGACGGTGGAGGTGCGCCGGGTCGATCTGGCGGTCGAGTTGCAGATGCTGTCGTTCGAGACCGCACGCAATGCGCCGTCGCTGCCCGAGGTCGCGCACGCCGTCTCGTCCAGCCGCATCACCCACCGCGCGCCCGCGCACACTGCTGCCGGACATCCGGCACTCAAGCACTCGACGACCTCGCATTCGGCAACGGAGCCATCCAGCAAGGGATCGGTGGTTACACCATGAGCATTCTTTTAGTCGGGATTTCGCATCGCAGCGCGCCCGTCTCGATTCTGGAGAAGGTCGCGATCACCGACGCGGACCGGCCGAAACTGATCGATCGAATGCTCACCTCCAGCCATGTGTCCGAGGCGATGATCGTCTCCACCTGCAACCGCGTCGAGGTCTACGCCGTTGTGGACGCCTTCCACGGCGGTCTCGCCGAGGTCGGTGAACTGCTGACCAAACATTCCGGGCTGCCGCTGCCGGATCTGACCAAGCATGCCTACGTGCGCTACAGCGAGGCCGCCGCCGAACATCTGTTCGCGGTAGCCAGCGGCCTGGATTCGATGGTGGTCGGCGAGCAGCAGGTGCTCAGCCAGATCCGCGCCGCCTATACCTCCGCCGATGCCCACCAGGCGGTCGGGCGGACCCTGCACGAACTCGCGCAGCACGCGCTGCGTGTCGGCAAGCGGGTGCATGCGGAGACCGGTATCGATCGGGCCGGTGCGTCGGTGGTCTCGGTGGCACTGGATCGGTCGCAGCAGGTGCTCGGCCCGCTCGCCGGACAGACCGCCGTTGTGCTCGGGGCCGGTGCGATGGGCGGACTCGCGGTGGCGCATCTGTCGCGGGCGGGCATCGGCCGCATCATCGTGGTGAATCGCACGCCGGCCCGCGCCAAGCGGCTGGCCGCGACCGCGCGCCGTCGCGGTGTCGAGGCCGAGTCGATGGAATTGTCACGACTGACCGAGGCGATGGCGGTCGCGGATGTCGTCATCACCTGTACCGGCGCGGTCGGCGCGGTGGTGACGCTGGCCGATACCCATCGCGCACTCGCCGACCGTGAGCGTGCCAGCGCGGTGGAACGGCCGTTGGTGTTCTGCGATCTCGGGCTGCCGCGCGATGTCGAACACGCCGTCGCCGGACTGCCTGGTGTCGCCGTCATCGATATCGAGACCCTGCAGCACGATCCGGCGGCCGGTGCGGCCGCCGACGATACCGCGGCCGCTCGTTCGATCGTCGCCGACGAACTCGCGAAATACCTTGCGGGCCAGCGCATGGCGGAGGTCACCCCGACCGTCGCCGCTCTGCGGCAGCGTGCGGCCGATGTGGTCGAGGCCGAATTGCTGCGCCTGGATTCCCGGCTGCCCGGACTGGCCGATCCAGAGCGTGACGAGGTGGCGCGCACAGTGCGTCGCGTGGTGGACAAGTTGCTGCACGCGCCGACGGTGCGGGTCAAGCAACTGGCCTCCACCCCGGGTGGCGATACCTACGCCGAGGCGCTGCGCGAACTGTTCGAGCTCAAACCCGGTGCGGCGCAAGCGGTCGCGACTCCGATGGAGATCAGTCCGATCGGCGACGAGCACACCGCGATTCGTTTGGTCGGTGATAGCGAGATCGCACTGGCCGACGACTTCACCGCCGGACACCGCGGCGACGAACAGGGGCAGACGGCATGACAGTTGTGCAGGAAGAGGAAAACGTGACCGCAGGCAGCATTCGGGTGCCGTGGCGGATCGGCACCAGGGGCAGTTTGCTCGCGCTCACCCAGGCGGGCACCGTCCGTGACACTCTGATCGCGGCCGGACACGATGCGGAGTTGGTGGTCGTCAAGACCGCGGGCGATCTGTCCTCGAAACCGGTGCAGCAGCTCGGTGTCGGCGTCTTCACCTCGGCACTGCGCGACGAACTGGCCGCCGGGAATATCGATATCGCGGTGCATTCGTATAAAGACCTGCCGACCGCACAGGATCCACGCTTCACCATCGCCGCCATCCCGCCCCGCGAGGATCCGCGGGACGCACTGGTGGCGCGTGACGGACTGGTGCTCGGTGAGCTGCCCGCTGGTGCCAAGGTCGGCACCTCGGCGCCGCGCCGCTCGGCCCAATTGCGCGCGCTCGGGCTCGGTCTGGAGATCGTCCCGCTGCGCGGCAATCTCGACTCCCGGCTGCGCAAGGTCAGCGCGGGGGAGTTGGACGCGATCGTGGTGGCCAGGGCCGGACTGGCCAGAATCGGTCGGCTCGACGCGATCACCGAGGCGTTGGAGCCGGTGCAGATGTTGCCCGCGCCCGCGCAGGGCGCGTTGGCGGTCGAATGCCGCAGCGATGACTCCGAAATGATCAAGATGCTGACCGAATTCGACGACGCCGCGACCCGCGCGTCCGTCCTTGCCGAACGGTCGCTGCTGGCCGAACTGGAGGCCGGTTGCACCGCGCCGATCGGCGCGATCGCCGAGGTCGTCGAATCGCTCGACGATGAGGGCAGAATTGTCGACGAACTCTCGCTGCGCGGTTGTGCGGCGGCCGTCGACGGTTCCGATGTACTGCGAGCATCCGTGGTCGGCGCGCCCGAGCGCGCAGCGGAGCTCGGCCGCGAGTTAGCCCGGGAACTGCTCGATCTGGGCGCCCGTGAACTGCTCAGCACATCGGAATCAGCGGTTAACCCGCCCGCCACTGACTTTTCCAATTCCAGCCCAATGGAGAACAACCAATGAGCGAGCGCAGCGAGCGAATCAACAGCACAGCGCCTCTGGCGATGGCCGTGCCGAGCGCTAGCGAGGTGCGGGCATGAGCCGAGCATCCAAGAAGCATCCAGGTCGGATCCTGTTTGTCGGGTCCGGGCCCGGCGACGCGGCACTGCTGACAGTGCGCGCGCGCGAGGTGCTGGAGCGGGCGACATTGGCATTCACCGATCCCGATGTCGACAAGGGCGTACTCGCCCTGATCGGTATCGCGGTCGAGCCGGGCGAGGATGGTGAACATCCGGTGGACGTGCGCCCCGCGCTCGGCGATCCCACCGAGGTGGCCAAGACGCTGATTGCCGAGGCCCGCGCCGGGCACGATGTGGTCCGGGTGGTCGCGGGTGATCCGCTGACCACCGATTCGGTGATCGCCGAGGTCAATGCGGTGACGCGCTCGCATATGGTCTTCGAGGTGCTGCCGGGGCTGCCCAACGGTTCCGCGGTGCCGAGTTTCGCTGGTATCGCGCTCGGCTCCGGACACACCGAGGCCGATGTGCGCGGTGAGGTCGACTGGGCCGCACTGGCCGCCGCACCTGGCCCGCTGGTGCTGTCGGCGACCTCGGGTCATCTCGCCGAGACCGCGAGTGCGCTGGTCGAGCATGGGATGGCGCCGCAGACGCCGGTCGCGGTGACGGTGCGTGGCACCACCCGACAGCAGCGCACCATCGAGGCCACCCTGGCCACGCTCAACAGCGCCGCCTCCGAATTGGTCGGCCCGCTGGTGGTGACCATCGGCAAGGTGGTCGCGCAGCGGTCGAAGATGTCGTGGTGGGAATCGCGGGCGCTGTACGGCTGGACCGTGCTGGTGCCGCGCACCAAGGAGCAGGCATCCGAGATGAGCGAGCGGCTGGTCACCCACGGCGCCATTCCGATGGAGGTGCCGACCATCGCGGTCGAGCCGCCGCGCAGTCCGGCGCAGATGGAGCGCGCGGTCAAGGGCCTGGTCGACGGCCGCTACCAGTGGGTGGTGTTCACCTCCACCAACGCGGTGCGCGCGGTCTGGGAGAAGTTCGCCGAATTCGGTCTGGACGCACGGGCCTTCTCCGGTGTGAAGATCGCCTGTGTCGGCGAGGCCACTGCGGATAAGGTGCGCTCGTTCGGCATCAACCCGGAGCTGGTGCCGAGCGGTGAACAGTCTTCCGAGGGGCTGCTCGCCGACTTCCCGCCCTACGACGATGTTTTCGACCCGGTAAACCGAGTCCTGTTGCCGCGCGCGGACATTGCCACCGAAACCCTGGCCGAGGGTCTGCGCGACCGCGGCTGGGAAATCGACGACGTGACGGCCTACCGCACGGTGCGCGCCTCGCCGCCGCCGGCTGAGACCCGCGAGATGATCAAGACTGGCGGTTTCGACGCGGTCCTGTTCACCTCGTCCTCGACGGTCCGCAATCTGGTCGGTATCGCAGGTAAGCCGCACGCGCGCACCATCGTTGCGTGCATCGGCCCGAAGACCGCCGAGACGGCCATCGAATTCGGCCTGCGCGTGGATGTGCAGCCGGAGGTCGCCCAGGTCGGTCCGCTGGTCGAGGCGTTGGCCGAGCATGCGGCTCGCCTGCGCGCCGAGGGGCTGCTGCCCCCGCCGCGCAAGAAGAGCCGCCGCAGCCGCTAGATATACCCGGTTGGGCGGCGAGGGCAGGCTGTTTCGAGCGACCTGCAAGCAGTCGCTAGCGTCGGCCCTCGCCGCACAACCGGAGCCGCCGCAACCGTCGAGCTCCGTTGATCAGCGGCTGTAGCGCATCAGGGTCCGCACCAAGCGACAGGTGGTGTCGGACGGCGGTCGGATATCGATGAGTTCAGCTGTGCGCCGGATCCTTTCGTTAGTGGCCTGACTCGGTAGGTGAATCCCGGAGTCCAGCAGGGCGATGGTCAGACGCATCGCCTTGAGTCGCCGATTGTGTGAGATGTACCACTTGCGCGGCCGCCCGGCGGGCAGCGGCCGCTTCTGCAGCGGAACATAGGGCCGATCGATAACCTTCGACTCAGGTGCGGTTTTGGGCACGGTGGCGTCCTCCCATCGCAATCGGGAACCTGGCGCGATTCCCTCGAACACGCCTTCGATTTTACTCCTACCCACCGACAAAAACGCCCGCTCACAAGGGCTTTCGGCGCTGTCTGATTTGCCGCGGCTCTGTTATCGGCCGCGCCCGCGCGGCCAACAACTCTGTCGGCACACCCGCCGCTTGTGACGCGCATTCGGGCCGGGCGTATGGTGCGGTTCATGACCGGATTGGACCGCCCGCGGCGGTTGCGCCGTACTCCCGCCCTGCGCCGTCTCGTGGCCGAAACAACTCTCGAGCCACGGCAACTGGTGCTGCCGATGTTCGTCGCCGACGGACTCGAGGAGCCGCGCGAGATCGGCTCCATGCCGGGCGTGCTACAGCATTCGATGGATTCGCTGCGCAAGGCGGCGGTCGATGCGGTCTCCGCGGGGGTCGGCGGGCTCATGCTCTTCGGCGTGCCGCTGCCCGAGGACAAGGACGCCACCGGCAGTAAGGCCAGTGATCCCGACGGCATTCTCAACCGGGGTCTGCGCGCGCTCGCGGACGAGGTCGGCGATTCGACGGTGGTCATGGCCGATACCTGCCTGGATGAATTCACCGACCACGGGCATTGCGGCGTGCTGTCGGCGGACGGTGCCGTCGATAACGACGCCACGCTGCACCGCTATGTGGAGATGGCGCTCGCCCAGGCCGAAGCCGGTGCGGATCTGCTCGGTACCAGCGGCATGATGGACGGCCAGGTCGGTGCGATCCGCCGCGGCCTGGACGCGGTCGGGCGCACCGATACCGGCATCCTCGCCTACGCGGCGAAGTACGCTTCGGCGTTCTACGGTCCGTTCCGTGAGGCGGTCGCCTCCACCCTGGAAGGGGATCGGCGCAGCTACCAGCAGGATCCGGCGAACCGCCGCGAGGCGATCCGGGAACTGCAACTGGATCTGGCCGAGGGCGCGGACATCGTGATGGTCAAGCCCGCGATGTCGTATCTGGACATTGTGCGCGATGTCGCCGACCATTCGACGGTGCCGGTGGCCGCGTATCAGATCTCGGGCGAATACGCGATGATCACCGCCGCCGCTCAGCGCGGCTGGATCGACCGCCGTGGCGCCATCCTGGAATCGCTGATCGGCATTCGCCGGGCCGGCGCGGATATGGTGCTCACCTACTGGGCGACCGAGGCCGCGCACTGGTTGTCGTGACGAATCCGCTCAGACCCGAGGCGCCGGGTTCGGCGTCCGGCAATCCGAAGTCATTCGAGTCCGAGTCGTCGAGCCCGGAATCGGCCATCGCGCAGTCATCCGACCCCGAGCCGGGCGGTCCGAATTCTCCGGATCGCGAGTCGGGTGGGGCGGAGTCGCACGGTTCGAATCTGCAAGGGGCGGATACTCCCGAACCGAATCCCCCCGTGCCACTTCCGGACGGCGTGTATCCGACCGAGTCGTATCCACCTCAGCCGCAGGGTGCCGAGTCGGCTGTCGGGTCACCGGGTGCCGAGGTGCCCGGGATGCCTGATTCGAATCCGCCGGGCACGGGTCCTACCGGCGCCCATCCGCCCGGGTCGCTTTCGCTCGATGTGAATCCGCAGGGTGTGCATCCGCCTGGCGCGCTTTCGTCCGGACCGTATCCGCAGAGTGCGATTCCGCCGGGAACGTATGCACCGGGGCCGTATCCACCGGGGCCGTATCCACCGGGGGCGGACCCGCGCGGGCCGGTCGTCGGGCCGCCACTGCGGCCGGAACCACCCGAGGATGTTCGGACGGCGCGGCAATTGTGGTGGGGCGTAATCGGATTCGGCATTGTGCAGATGATCGGGTCGGTTGTCGCGGCGTTTCAGCAGCGCCAGGATTTCGCGCAGAAGATGTATGACCAGGCGCATGTCAGCGATCCGAATTTCACGATGGCCAATGCGGAGCTGATGGTCTCGTTGGCCTTTGTGATCGCCATGGTGATCGGGTTGGCCTTGGCCGCATTCGCTTTGCTGTTCGTGCATCAGTTCGTCCGCGGAAAGCTGTGGGCGCGCACGCTTTTGACCGCTGTGGGCGTCTGGCTGGTGCTGGTCGCGGTCGGCACCCTGTTCGCGCTGGAAGCGGTGACCGGGGCGGCCTCGCTCGTGGCCGGTGCTGCGGCGATCGTGCAGGGCGTGCTGGCGGCGGGTGCGGTGTATCTGAGTCACCGTCCGGATTCGACCGCATACTTCCAGATGAATCGCAGGTGAAGGCCGTCCGCGAGTTTGTCAAGAAATCGGCAACATGTATCGTGAGGGTTGTCACGGAGGACATGGGAACCAGAAGTCGTTTGTTACACGTTGTCTTAGGCTTGGTAAGTACGTTGACCAGATGGTTCCGGGAGATCGGAGGCATCGATGCGAGTTGTGATCCAACAGCCGCAGAGTATTCGACGAGATCTGCTCGTCCTGAGCCTGCTGATCTTGTTCGCGTTGGTCACCGTCGCGCTGCTGATACTGCCCGGCGCGGTCGGCTGATCCCGGGCCGGATATCGATTCCCGTCGCTCTGCGTGGCGCGACCGGGAGCATGGTGTGACGGCTTCCGGGGATGGCGTGACCATCTTGTTCGCCGAACCGGGCGCGCGCTGGCGCTCGGTGGCCTACGGGCCGCTGTTGTGTCTGGTCGTACTGATTCTGGAATTGGTGACCGCTGCCCAGGTGCACTGGTTCGCCCTTATTTTCTGTGCCGCGCTCATCGCGGGTTTCGTTGTGCTGCAGGTGATCGCGGGGCAACGGCATGTGAGCGTCGAGTTGACCCCAGCCACGCTGCGCGAAGGCACCGAGACCCTGCCGCTGGCGGCGATCGATGCGGTGCTGCCCGAGCGGGACGAGGACGCCTGGGATGATGAGGATTGGGAATCGGCGCGTTCGCTCGGCGAATTGAGCGGGCTACCACGCCGACGCACCGGCATCGGGCTGCGGCTCGTCGGTGGTGACCTGGTGCAGGCGTGGGCGAAGGATCACCGCGGACTGCGGGCCGCGCTTACCGAAGCACTCGGCGGGACCGATGCCGACCCGCCCACGCGGACCGAGGAGACCGAAGACAGCGAGAAGGGAGCGGATCGTTGAAGCGCTTGATCACGCTCGGTGACCGGATGCTGACGGCATTGGTCGAGTTCACCCTCGCGCTCGGCTGCGCGGTTCTCGCGGTGGTGAGCTGGCGCAACGGGCTGATCATCACCACCTTCGCGCCGTCGGGTGATGTGCCCGGCTTCGACGCCACCCGCTACAGCGCTCCGTGGTTGGTGCTGGCCGCCGTCCTGGTCATGGTGTCCGGTGTGCTCGCCATCGATGCCGTCGCGCGCACGGTGCGTGCCGCGCGGGCACGCTGACCAGGTACAGCCCTGGCGCATCGGCCGCGACCGCGCAACCGGACAGGTGCCGCGACCGTGCGGTGCAATGGTCGGCATTCGGTGAATACTGTTGTGGCCGTTATGCTTTCGGCCAGCATCCGAATTGTGTCGACTGGGAGAAATGCTTGTGATTCGTTTTGCCGGGAAAGTGTGCGCGGCGGTCGTCGGGGCGGCCGTGATCGGTGCGGCGCCCGCATGGGCCGCGCCGGGACTGCCGTTGGAGCCCGCCGCTCAGACCGACACTTCGGTTGAGGTGGCCCAGCCCGCGCCGATCTTCGTGCCCGATTCGGGTTCGGCGAGTGTGTACAACAACTTCATGTGCCAGCTGCACACCGTCTCGGCCTCGGCGCCATGCATGTACGCCTGAATCGACCCACCCTGCCGGCTGCCAGCAGCTAGCTCCAGTTCTGATAGACGTCCAGCACGCGGCCGTCCCTGGTGCCCGGCGCGTTCAGGTACAGCGTGACGGTGCCGTCCAGATGGTCGGCCGCCTCCATGATGACCTGGCGCAATGAGGCGTGCACACCGCCGTTCTCGTCGCGGTGGATCTCGGTATCGCCTTTGAGTCCGGCACCGATCCGGTTGAGCGGTACCACCATCGTCACCACTGCGGGCAGCGGTCCGTCGCCGAGGGCTGTGGTCTCCGCGTGATCCAGGTGTAGCCCGACCCGGTCGGGCTGGCTGATCGGATCAGCGGCGGCCGCTGTCCCGGTGCCGAACGTGACGGCGGCGGCGAGCGCGGCAATGATCGTGGCACTGATGACGGTAAACCGCATTGGATCCTCCCGATGGGTTGGATGGTGCGAGTGCGACGACGCACCGACATTACGCACCAGCAATCGGTCAGCGATCGATATTGGTCGCAACCGTGATCGGCGTGTTGCTCCGGTCCGCACGACCGAGCTGCGGTCTGCGTCACTCGACTACACCCTGTCGTCGACTCCTTCCAATAGGGCTGAGACACTGGATGTCGTGAGTTCTTCTCCGCGCGTGACCAGGGCATCGGTGCCGGTCTCGGCTCAGCTCTTCGACCGGGCCGCCTCCGTGATTCCGGGCGGTGTGAATTCGCCGGTGCGGGCCTTCAAGTCCGTCGGCGGTACACCGCGATTCATTGCATCGGCCAAGGGCTACACACTCACCGATGTCGATGGCAACGAATACGTCGACCTGGTGTGTTCGTGGGGTCCGATGATTCTCGGCCATGCGCATCCCGCGGTGGTCGAGGCGGTGCAGCGCGCGGCGGTCGGCGGACTATCGTTCGGCGCGCCGACCGAGGCCGAGATCGAACTCGCCGAGCTGATCGCCGAACGGGTGGCGCCGGTGGACCGGGTCCGCTTGGTCAACTCCGGCACCGAAGCCACCATGAGCGCGGTCCGGTTGGCACGCGGCTACACCGGTCGCGCCAAGATCATCAAATTCTCGGGTTGCTACCACGGTCATGTGGACGCACTGCTCGCCGATGCCGGATCGGGTGTCGCGACGCTCGGCCTGCCGACCTCGCCGGGCGTTACCGGCGCGCAAGCGGGCGACACCATCGTGCTGCCGTACAACGACATCGACGCCGTTGCCGCCGCCTTCGCCGCGCATCCGGGTGAAATCGCGTGCGTTATCACCGAGGCAGCCGCAGGCAATATGGGTGCCGTCGCACCGCTGCCCGGTTTCAACGAGGGCCTGCGAAAGCTGACAGCCGCGGACGGTGCGCTGCTGATCATGGACGAGGTGATGACCGGATTTCGGGTGAGCCGGTCCGGCTGGTTCGGTCGCGACGGTGTCGCCGGTGACCTCTACACCTTCGGCAAGGTGATGAGCGGTGGACTGCCTGCCGCCGCGTTCGGCGGGCGCGCCGAGATCATGAATCACCTTGCGCCGCTCGGTCCGGTGTATCAGGCGGGCACTCTGTCCGGGAACCCGGTCGCCGTCGCCGCTGGGCTCGCCTCGCTGCGGGCGGCCGATGCGGCGGTGTACGCCGCACTCGATCACAATGCCGAGCGACTGGGTGGCTTGTTCACCGAGGCGCTCGCAGCGGCGGGGGTCGAGCATCAGGTCCAGTTCGCGGGCAATATGGTGAGCGTGTTCTTCGCCGACCGTCCGGTCACCGACTACGCCGCCGCCAAAGCCAGCCAGACCTGGCGCTTTCCAGCTTTCTTCCACGCACTGCTCGACGGCGGTGTGTACGCGCCGCCGAGCGCGTTCGAGGCATGGTTCGTCTCCGCGGCGCTCGACGAGGACGCATTCGACCGTATCGCCGCCGCCCTGCCCGCCGCCGCACATGCGGCCGCGGCCGCCACCCCCGAAGGATTCCGCGCGTGAGTTCCGACCAGCCAGATTCAGAAGTGCGCGAACTACCAGACATCCCCGCTGACAAGTTCGAAATCGTCGATCGGTCCGATGCCTCGGATGCCGACGAGACGGAAGGGCCCGTCGCTGCGGCTGCCCCGCGTACTTCCGGCATCGTCATCGGCCCGCGTGGCGACGAGTCGTCGGTCGATGCGGGGGCGCACGACACCGTCGAGACCATCGTGCACGTGCTGCGACACGGCGAGGTGCACAACCCGAAGGGCATTCTCTACGGTCGCCTGCCCGGATTCAGCCTCTCGGTGACCGGTCGCGCGCAGGCCGGTGCGGTCGCACGGTCGCTGGCCGAACACGATGTCGCGCTGGTCATCGCCTCGCCGCTGCAGCGGGCGCAGGAGACCGCGGATCCGATCGCGCGCCAGCACGGGCTGCTCGTGCGCACCGACGAGAACCTGATCGAGGCCGGTAATACCTTCGAGGGCCTGCGGGTTTCGGTCGGCGACGGTGCGCTGCGTAAGCCGAGGCACTGGTGGAAGCTGCGCGATCCGTTCACCCCGTCCTGGGGCGAGCCGTATCTGCAGATCGCGCACCGCATGCTGGCCGCGGTCAACAAGGCCAGGGTCGAGGCGGCCGGACACGAGGCGGTGCTGGTATCGCATCAGCTGCCGGTCTGGACGCTGCGGCGGTTCCTGCAGGGCCAGCGGCTCTGGCACGATCCGCGGCACCGGCAGTGCTCGCTCGCCTCGCTGACCTCACTGGTCTACCAGGGCGACACCCTCGTCGACATCGTCTACTCCGAGCCCGCGGGTGGTTCGGATCCCACGGTGCACGGCGCATGAGAACTTCTTCCCGGCCGTCGGCCCGGCGTTTCGCGCTGGTCCTTTTCGCGTGCGTGGCCCTGGTGGCCGCGCTCGCGGGATGTTCGACCGGGAAGGATGCGGTGGCCTCCGGCGGTACGTTCGAATTCGTCTCGCCCGGTGGCAAAACCGATATTTTCTACGATCCGCCCGCCGCGCGTGGCACCATCGGCAAGCTCGCCGGGCCGGATCTGATGACCTCGGGCAAGACGACCTCGGTCGCCGATTTTCCGGACAAGGTGGTCGTGCTCAATCTGTGGGGGCAGTGGTGCGGGCCGTGCCGCGCCGAGGCGCCCGCGCTCGAAAAGGTCTACGAGGCAACCAAGGACAGGGGCGTCGTTTTTCTCGGCATCAATGTCCGTGATTTCCAGCAGGACAAGGCGCAGGACTTCGTCATCGACAACAAGGTCGGTTATCCGTCCGTCTACGACCCGTCCATGCGCACCCTGCTCGCGCTCGGCGGCAACTTCCCGACCAGTGTCATTCCCACCACGCTGGTGCTGGATCGGCAACATCGGGTCGCCGCTGTCTTCCTCCGGTCGCTCTTGGCGGAAGACCTCCAACCAATCGTCGAACGCATTGCCGCGGAAGGGTCGCAGTGATACCGCGGAAGCCGTTCGGCCCATGCCGTCATGACGTCCCGCTCGAGAGCGAGCGGTAGGAAGGTGCAATCGTGAATCGCGATCGCCGTACTCGTAGCCCGCGTGCCTGTCGCCCGCGGCAGGCCGCCCGTCTTGTTCGCGGTGTCTGGACGGTCGATGACCGGTGGGTCGGCGTCGCCGCGGTACCGCGCAGCGCCGCCGCCGATTCCATGATGGACTTCGTTCCCCCCGCAACGAATACTAATGCTGCGCCGGTGCCAGAGCGCGCCGATCGACCCCCACTGGAGTCCGACTGATGGTGCTTGCCGCAGTAGGTGATTCGTTCCAGCAAACGGCGGCGACGGGGCCGCTGTTATTGGCGCTCGGCGCATGCGTACTGGCCGGACTGGTCTCGTTCGCGTCGCCGTGTGTGGTGCCGCTGGTGCCGGGTTACCTGTCCTATCTCGCCGGGCTGGTCGGTGCCGAGGCGCCGCCCGCCACCGCGGCGCAGGCCAAAAGCCTCGGCGGCACCGCGGTTTCGGTCGATCGGGCTGCGGCACGTACGGGTCGGATCCGAGTGGCCGGCGCGGCCGGTTTGTTCGTCGCGGGCTTCACCGTGGTGTTCGTGCTCGCCACCGCAACGGTTTTCGGCGTCATCCAGACCCTGAACGTGAATCGTGAACTGCTGCAACGGGTTGGCGGTGTCATCACCATCCTGATGGGTTTGGTGTTCATCGGCCTGATCCCCGCGTTGCAGCGCGATACGCGGATGGAGCCGCGCAGGCTCACCAGTATTCTGGGCGCTCCGCTGCTCGGCGCGGTCTTCGCGCTCGGCTGGACACCGTGTCTCGGGCCGACGCTGTCCGGGGTGATGGCGGTTTCGGCCGGGACCGAGGGCACCACGGCCGTGCGCGGCGTCGCGCTGATCGTCGCCTACTGCCTCGGCCTCGGACTGCCGTTCGTGATCCTGGCCTTCGGTTCGGCGAGTGCGTTGCGCGGCGTCGGTTGGCTGCGGCGCAATTCGCGCACCATTCAGATCATCGGGGGCATATTGCTCGTGGCGGTCGGGATCGCGCTGGTCACGGGGGCGTGGGACCAGTTCGTCGCCTGGGTGCGCGATGTGTTCGTTTCCGAGGTGACACTGCCGATATGACCGTGCTCGACAGACCCGAGGCGCCGGTGACGCGGCCGAAGCAGTCCCCCATCGGGCATGCCTGGGCGCTCGTGCGCAATGCCTGGCGCGGCCTGACCAGCATGCGCACCGCGCTGGTACTGCTGTTCCTGCTGGCCCTGGGTGCGATTCCGGGTGCGCTGCTGCCGCAGCGAAATCTCAATGAGGGCAAGGTCGAGCAGTACATTGCCGACCGCCCGACACTCGGGCCGTGGATGGACCGGTTCCAGCTGTTCGACGTGTTCTCCAGCTTCTGGTTCACGGCAATCTATGCGCTGCTTTTCATTTCGCTCGTCGGCTGCATTCTGCCGCGCTGCCTGGATCACTATCGCGCGTTGCGCACGCCGCCGGTTCGGGTGCCGCGCAATCTGTCTCGGCTGCCGCACCACCACCGCGAGACCGTCGACGGCACACCGGACTCCGTGCTCGAGTATGCGCGGAAAGAACTGCGCGGCTGGCGAACCGAGGTGCGCGACGGTACTCGCGAAGGCGAGATCACGCTCTCCGCGGAGAAGGGCTACACCCGCGAGCTCGGCAACCTCGTCTTCCACCTGGCCCTGGTCGGGCTGCTCGCCGCCATCGCGGTCGGCAAGCTCTTCGGTTACGAGGGCAGCGTCATCGTCATCGCGAACAACGGTCCCGGCTTCTGCACGACCTCGCCCGCGGTCTTCGACTCGTTCAAGGCGGGCAATGTCAACGACGGCACCGGTATGGCGCCATTGTGCGTGCGGGTCAAGGACTTCAAGGCCGACTACCTGCAGAACGGCCAGGCCGAGATGTTCACCTCGAATATCGAATATCAGGCCGGCGGCGATCTGCACAGCGATACCTGGCGCGATGCGCAGATCCAGGTGAACCATCCGCTGCGTGTCGCGGGGGACCGGTTGTACCTGCAGGGCCACGGTTACGCACCGACATTCACGGTGACCTTCCCGAACGGGCAGACCCGCACCGAGACCGTCCAATGGCGGCCTGATAATGCGCAGACCTTCCTGTCCAGCGGTGTGCTGCGGATCGATCCACCCGGCGGCATGTACGCGACCGACGAAGAGCGCCGCAAGAACCAGATCGCCATCGAGGGCTTGTTCGCACCGACCGCGCTGTTGCACGGCAGCCTGCTGACCTCCTCGTTCCCGACCATGAACGATCCGGCCGTCGCGGTGGACGTCTATCGCGGCGACACCGGCCTCGATACCGGTAAGCCGCAGTCGTTGTTCGCGCTGGATCCCGAGCAGGTCAAGCAGGGGCGACTGACCAAGGAGGCCAGGGTCAACCTGCGTCCCGGCGAGTCGACGACGCTGCCCAATGGCACCAAGGTCACCTTCGACGGTGCGCAGGAATTCGTGAATCTGCAGGTATCCCACGATCCGGCGCAGCAGTGGGTGCTGGTGAGCGCACTGGCCATGATGGCCGGGTTGCTGGTGTCGCTATTGGTGAAGCGGCGGCGCATCTGGATCCGCGTCTATCCGGCCGACGACGAAGCGGGTATCGTCGACAAACGACGCACCGTAGTAGAGATGGGCGGGCTCGCCAGAACCGATCAGGCGGGCTGGGGCGGCGAATTCGATCGCCTGCGCAAGCGCCTGCTCGATGACCAATCCGCCACGGGAGAGTGACCATGCCGATCGACGAGACCATCGCCCAGTACAGCGATCTCGCCTTCAAATCGGCGATCGTCGTGTACGCGCTGGTGCTGGTGCTGCTGATCGTGCAGTACGCGGCGGCACGGACGCAGCAGGTCGTCGCGCGTGAACTGGTAACCGTCGGCGGCGGTTCCGATCGTCCCGCCGGGCCCGGCCGGGTCGAGACGCCGCAGGCCAGGCCGTTGGCCGACCGCGCGGGCAATATGGCTTTCGCGGTGCTGTTCGTCGCGATCGCCCTGCACGTGACCTCGATCGTGTTGCGCGGCTTCGCAACCCACCGCTTCCCGCTCGGCAACATGTACGAATTCGTCACCATGGCGACCGCCGCGGCCGCCGTCGTCGGCATGGTGTTCCTGCGTGAGCAGCGCTATCGTTCGATGTGGGTCTTCCTGCTCGTTCCGATCCTCATCCTGTTGTTCCTGGCCGGCACCGTGCTCTACGCCGACGCGGCACCCGTGGTGCCCGCACTGAAGTCGTTCTGGCTGCCGGTGCACGTCACCATCGTCAGCATCGGCAGCGGTGTCTTCCTGGTCTCCGGCATAGCCAGCCTGCTGTTCCTCTACCGCCTGCGTCAGCCCGAAGGCGCCGAATCCGGCAATATCCTCGGCGCCATCGCCCGCCGCCTCCCCGACGCCCGCACTCTCGACCGCCTCGCCTACAAAACCACCATCATCGGTTTCCCCCTCTTCGGTGCTGGCGTAATCCTCGGCGCCATTTGGGCCGAAGCCGCCTGGGGCCGCTTCTGGGGTTGGGACCCCAAGGAAACCTGCTCCTTCATCGCCTGGGTCCTCTACGCCGCCTACCTCCACGCCCGCGCGACATCGGGTTGGCGCGACACCAAGGCCGCCTACATCAATATCGCCGGTTTCGTCGCGATGCTGTTCAACTTGTTCATCATCAACATCGTCATCAGCGGGTTGCACTCGTACGCCGGGCTGAACTAGAGGGCGTTACCTGCGGAAATGCTGATCAGTCCGGTATGAGCAGCGATGCGAGGTAGTGCTGGAGGTCTTCCAGCCATTGCCATTGCCGAACACCTTCACCTTCGATGAAGTCGACGTCTGCGGTCCAAAAGCCAGCCGTTTCGCCAGATGCACAGACCGACGAACGCGCCGAGCGGAATTGCGACGCGTAGCTGCTCCGGCGTGGGTCGTGTAGCGCCCAGACCTGCTCCGTCGTCGCGATGTATACCGACACAGTTTGCCCGGACCCCAGAAGCAATGGCACCTGTAAATCCGGCTGTCGGCCGGTTTCGAGCCCGGTTAGCGTGCTGTGTGACAAGCGAATTCGATGACAGGAAGAGGATCATGAAGAGGACAGTTGTCGGTTGTGTGGCCGTGGTTGCGTTCGCCCTCGGGGGCGGTGCGGCAATGGGCTCCGCCGCGGCATCGCCCGGTGTTGCGCTGGAACCGGCTCCGGCGAATACCGCACAGACGGCGGCTGCCACGGCCGGTGGTACGGGATCGGCCACCGGATCTGCCGATGCTTCGGTGACGGTGCTCAAACTGCTGGGAATCACCTCGATGTGCACCTTGTCCGCCAACTTTGCGGGGTGCAACGGGATGCCGTGGTGACCACCGCACGCTGATCCCGTTGCTCCGCGAGATGTCGGGCCCAGGCATTTCCGGTGCTGCCCAACGCCTACAACCGGTAGACGCAGACTACGAATTGGCGTTGGTGGTAGACGATTCCGCGGTCGCTGGAGGAGCAGATGTTGACGTTCGTGGTGTTCTGTTTGATGTCGACGACGCGGACCGCGTCGGGGACGCCCTTGGTGTCGCAGTCGAGGCGCTTGGGGTTGTCCTTGTTCGGATCCACGCAACCGCCGATTACCCAGTCGATGTCCAGGCAGAGGGCGGCGCGGTTGATGCCGCGCAGGGTGTCGTCGAGCGTGCGGTCGGCGTCGCCGGGGCAGGCGGCGTTATCGGGCGCCTTATCGATGACCTTGTAGCCAGAAGTGGCGCTGCCGCAGGCGGTCTTGCCGAGGGTGGGGGTGTCGCCGCTGCCGCCGATCTCGACGCAGTCACCGACGTCCACCTTCAGGCCGCCCGCGATCTTGTCGAAGGTGCTGCGGATGGCAGAGGTGGTCGGTGGGGCCTCGGGGTTGGTCAGCGGCAGCTCGGGGAACGCCGGTTCCGACGCCGTGGTCGGTGCGACGTCGTTCTGCGCCGCGGGCGATGGGCTGCTCGTGGTGGACTTGCCGTTGCTCAGCGACATCGCGGCGACCGCCACGACAGCTGCGGCCAGCGCGGTTGCAGCTATGAAGACCGTCAAGGTGAGACCCGCACGGATACGTTGACGCGACACCTGTGACGTCCTCCAGGGCTGTTCGAACTCGCATGCCGAGATCCGAAGTTGAAAATTGGATAGCGAGAAATCACGTCATGCCTACACCATTCGATGCGGTGCGTCGAGTCATCCCATTCGTGGGGACAGCAAAATACATGTGTGAAACGATCACGGGTCGAATATTTGTATAACAATCAAATAACGATAACCTTTGAAGGTTTCCCAAATATCGTGCGAGGCAACAAGCTACGTGGCGCTAGACGCGTCAACCGGCTATCTGGGCCGGTGCTTGTCAGAAGGAAATTTTGATGAAGTTCGGCACGTTCGCCGTCACCCTCGTGTCCATCGCCGCCGTGGGAATCGCGGCCGGAACCGCGAATGCGAAGCCAACGGAAGTTGCCAAAGAGGTGTCGGCCTCCGGCGTCGAGCAGGGAATCGGTTACCGCACGGTGGCTTCCGATACCCCGGATGCGCACCGCGTGCTCACCACTGTCGTCGACAGCGGCAAGTTCGAACTCGCCGACAACGGCACCAAGGTCGAGCTGAAGTCGGACGCCGGCGCCGTCGTCGCGGAAGTCCCCTTGACCTACGAGCTCTCCGGCACCCATGTCGCGGTCGACCAGACGATCTCCGATGACGGCCGAACCCTCGCTCTCACACCGAAATTGACCGCCAATAACATCGGCGAGATGCAGCCGGTCAACTCCATGGCCCGCCTGACCGACGAAATCAACAAGAACATCGTCGGCGTGGTCCTCGGCGGCGTACTCGGCCTCATCATCGGCGCTATCGTCGGTGTCTTCTTCTTCAGCCTCATCACTGGCCCGATCGGCGCGGTTATCGGCGCGATGGCCGGTGGCTACATCATGGGCGGGCAGTCCTTCATGGACGCGTTGATGGCCGTCATCAACGGCGAGCCGTGATCGTTCGAGCTGCCGAACCGTACGTCGAGGGGCATGACGGCGGCCTTCGATGAGATGAATTCCCGCGACCTGGTCGGCCTGTTGGCCGAGGAGGAGCAGCAGGATCTGCGGCTGGTCGGACTTCGCGTCAGCGGTAGCAACCGGTTGCGGAGGCTTCCCCGCGGCGCGATTCAGCGTCGGCGCAGCAAATAGACCGTGTGGTCAATATGGTTGCACGACTGAGGGATTCGCGTCCGGCTGCCGGAAAAGCACGGCGAACCCGGCGCAACTCGCTCAGCGTTCGGCGGATCCGTCACCGTCGCGATGCTGGCGCGAAATACGCCAGAGGAATTCTGGGTCGTCGTCGGGCCCTTTGATGCGCTTGCGCTGCGGCGAACGCGTGGGCGGTCCGGCGGTCTTCTCGGGGCCGAACGCCTTCCAGCACAACACCGCGACTGCAACTACCGCGATGAGTGCCAACAGGTACGTCACGTCGCTCACCTCCTGCTAACGAGGGTAGTCGCGTGCGTAGCCTTCGAACACCGCAGAAACGAAATTGGTGGGTGCGGGCCCCTGGACGGCGAGACTCGGCTCACAGCTTTGGGCCCGCGGACCATGATCAGCGTGCGGTCGCCTCGGTGGTCAGCGACTTGAGCAGCTGGAGTACTTCGGATTCGCGGAACCGGCGGTGCCCGCCCGGTGTGCGCAGGGACCCAAGGCGCCCGGCGTGGGCCCAGCGGGTGACGGTTTTCGGGTCGACGTGGAACATGGCGGCAACTTGGCCTGGGGTCAGCAGAGTGTCCTGGCCGCCGACGGTGATCGCAGTCATAGCAAACCTCTCCGTTCTCGACAGTTCCCTCATCAGATGGCGCCATCGTCGCACTGCAACCCCTAGGTACTCGAACCACCTACAGTTGGTAAAGGGGAAGTAATAGACAAAACGGATATGCGCCCGTCCTCGACAGCAGGTATCGCCGAGGCTGGGCAATAGCTTCGCATAGGCTGGACGGCGTGAGTGACGCAACTCCACCACAGGGTGAACCCAAACAACAAACCGCTGGCGCCGGCGCGCGGCTGGCCCGCCACCTGGCGCTGTATACGCTCGCCAGGCTGGGGCTGGTCGTCGTCATCACCGCCGCGGTCATCGGGGTCGCCTGGCTCGTCTCGGTGGAGATCCCGCTGGTAGTCGCCGCCCTGTTCGCGTTGATCATCGCGATGCCGCTGTCGCTGACATTGTTCAAGAAGTTGCGCGCTCGGGTCAACGAGGACATTGCGGTCGTCGACGCGAAGCGTCGCCAGGACAAGGCGCAGCTGCGCGCCCGGCTGCGCGGTAACGACAACCCGACTGGTTCGGCCTCGTGAAGTCCTGCGATCGCAGTACGCCACGCGCCTGGGTCGACAATGCCGTGCGGCTCATCGAGGCCGACACGCAGCGCAGTGCCGACACCCATCTGATCCGGTACCCGCTGCCCGCCGCCTGGCAAGTCCAGCTGTATCTGAAGGATGAGTCGACCCACATCACCGGCAGCCTCAAGCACCGGCTGGCGCGGTCGCTGTTTCTGTATGCGATCTGCAACGGCTGGGTCACCGAGGGCACCACGGTGGTCGAGGCGTCGTCCGGTTCGACCGCGGTCAGCGAGGCGTATTTCGCCAAATTGCTCGGCCTGGATTTTATCGCGGTGATGCCGGCGCGCACCTCGCCGCAGAAAATCGAGTTGATCGAAGCCCAAGGCGGCCGTTGTCATTTCGTGCAGCGCCCACCGGATATGTACACCGAGGCGGTGCGGCTGGCCGCCGAATGCGGTGGCCACTACATGGATCAGTTCACCCATGCCGAGCGCGCCACCGACTGGCGCGGCAATAACAACATCGCCGAATCCATTTTCCAGCAAATGGAATTGGAGGCGCATCCGGTGCCGGACTGGATCGTGGTCGGTGCGGGTACCGGCGGCACCAGCGCCACCATCGGTCGTTATATCCGCTATCACCGCTACCCGTCGAAACTGGCCGTGGTCGACCCGGAGAACTCCGCGTTCTACGGCGGCTACGAAACGGCCGACGCCGGTTATCAGACCGGAATGCCCTCGCGCATAGAGGGAATCGGCCGGCCGCGGGTCGAGCCGTCGTTCGTCGGTCAGGTGGTGGATCGGATGATCGAGGTACCCGACGCCGCGTCGATCGCCACCGCCCGGCTCGCGAGTCGGGTAATCGGCCGCCGCGTAGGCGGTTCCACCGGAACCAATCTGTGGGGTGCGTTCGCGCTCATCGCCGAAATGATCTCCACCGGTCGTTCGGGCAGCGTGGTCACGCTGCTCTGTGACGGCGGAGATCGCTATGCCGGAACGTATTTCGATGACGCCTGGGTCCAGGCGCAGGGGATGAACCTCGCCGAGCCCGCCGCGATCCTGGAGAAGTTCGCCGCGACCGGCATCTGGTCCGGCTAGCCGCCTTTGTTCGAAAGGCTCTTTACAACAGATCTTTCAGCTCGGCATCGGTGATTCCGGCATCTGCTGCTCGGCATGCTGCGCGCGCCCAATGCGACCACCACCCGCATCCTCGGCGGTCCGCAGGCGATCGATGCGCTCCGACCGAAGGTGCACGCGTTACTCGATCGCGCCACCCGATTGGCGCTTTGTGGCAGCGCATACCCGCCCGCCGGGCCTAGCATTGGCACATGCAGCTTCTGATTCGGTTGATCATCAATGCGGTGGCCATCTGGCTGGCCGCCGCTTGGGTCGACAAGATCGAAATTCTCAGTCCCGCGGACAAGGGCAATGGCGGGAAGGTCATTGTCATCCTGGTCATCGCGGTGGTCTTCACCGTGGTGAACGCGGTGATCAAGCCGATTGTGAAACTTCTATCGCTACCGCTGGTAGTCGTGACCCTCGGCCTGTTCCTGCTGGTGATCAACGCACTGATGCTGTGGCTGACCGCGAAGATCACCGAAACCACCGACTATGGCCTGCGCGTCGACGGCTTCTGGGCCGCCGTCTGGGGCGGCATCATCGTAGCGGTGGTCAACTGGGTCCTCGGCATCCTGGTCCCGGACGGCGACTGATAGCTGCGGCGCGGGCTACCCTCCTGGTCACTCGCGCGCTATCAACCGGCGATACCCGACTAACCGGCGATACCCAGCGCCAATGCGGTAACCGCTGACCACACCAACAGCGCCAACCCTGAATCGCGGAGCGCCGGAATCAATTCCAGCCCACCCATACCGGAGCGCACCGGTGCGTTGGCGCGCACCGCCAACGGCACGGCGACCAGTCCGACCAGCGCCCACGGCGTGCGGACGACCAACAGCAGCGTCGCGATGAACGGCACGGCGAGCAGCGCCAGATGCAGCGTCCGGGTCCGCGGATCGCCGAGTTTGACCGCGAGGGTGACCTTCCCGGATTCGGTATCGGTCGGAATGTCGCGCAGATTATTGGCGACAAGTACCGCACTGGAGAACGCACCGACCCCGATCGCCAGTACCAGGCCCGCCCATTCGATCCGCTCGGCCTGCACGAATTCGGTGCCGAGTACACCGATCAGACCGAAGAAGACGAAGACCGCCAACTCACCGAACCCGCTGTAGCCGTAGGGCTTGCTGCCGCCGGTGTAGAACCAGGCACCGGCCAGACAGGCCGCGCCGACCAGCAGCAACCACCACGCCGTCGCGATGACGAGCACCAGCCCGAAGACCGCTCCAACAGCCAGGCTGACGATCGCGGCATTCTTGACCGCGGCGGGCGAGGCGAGCTGCTGCCCGACCAGCCGCAGCGGACCGACCCGCACATCATCGGTGCCGCGGATACCGTCGGAGTAGTCGTTGGCGTAATTCACCCCGATGATCAGGGCCAGCGAAACCAGCAGCGCGAGAACGGCTTTCCACCACACCGCGCCATCGATCGAGGCGGCGGCGCCGGTTCCGGCGAGGACAGGGGCGATCGCGTTCGGCAGAGTACGGGGCCGTGCGCCCTCGAGCCATTGCGCTGCAGTAGCCATATTCGCAGCCTAATGCGCGGGCGCTATCCGGCCCGCTCGGGCGGTTCAGTTGGACTCCGCGGCCGCCATCGGCCGGTCGAGGCCCTTCTCGAATTCCTGTCCGATCATGTTGTCGAAGGGAACACCTTCGCGATCAGTTCCATGCAAGCTCAACAGGCAGTATTCGATGGCGGCGCTCCTGGGTCCCTTCGTCACATTGCGATACCGCCTTCGGGCCCGTCGCTCGCGCCGCGGCTCGCATACGATAACGACGGAATGTCTCCGGATCAGAGCGGCCCGAACGGCCGAGGTCAAACCCTGACGACGCCCGCAGGCGAATCGGTCGTAGTGGCCCTGCTGGGCGAAATCGCGCTACGCCGAGACGGCACGCTCGCGGCATTACCCGGGGCGCGGTCGCGGCTGCTGCTCGCGGCTCTCGCCCTGCGCCCCGGCCGCAGCCGCAGTGCTCAGGCGCTGATCGATGAGGTGTGGGGTGACCAGCCGCCCCGCGCGCCGACG
This sequence comes from Nocardia sp. NPDC051990, assembly GCF_040680755.1. Lineage (NCBI taxonomy): Bacteria > Bacillati > Actinomycetota > Actinomycetes > Mycobacteriales > Nocardiaceae > Nocardia > Nocardia sp. NPDC051990. The sequence goes on from NZ_JBFAXH010000006.1 coordinate 365,997, forward strand.
AACGCGCTGCACACTCAGGTGTCGCGGCTGCGCGCGACGCTACCGGATGCGGCGCTGGAGATCGGTCCGGCGGGATACCGCCTTACCTTGACCGCCGATCAGGTCGATGTGACCCTCGTGGACGACTTGGTGCGCGCGGCCCGCGCCAAACAGGCCAGCGGTGACCACGCCGGATGTCTCGAGGTGCTGACCCGGGCCAGGTCACTCTGGCGCGGCGAGCCCGGTGCCGACCTCCCCGCGGGTGACCTTGCCGACGAACTACGCACTGCGGCCGCGCACCGGTGGTCCGAACTCGAGGCGATCGAGGTCGCCGCCCGGGTCGCCGGCGGTGATCTCGACGGCGCGGTGGCGATCACCCGCCGAACCGCGGCCGCGAAGCCGCTCGACGAGCCCGCGCACGCCATCGTGATGCGGTTGCTCGCCGCGGCCGGGCGGCCGAACGAAGCCCTCGATGTCTTCGCATCGATCCGCGGGCGGCTGGTCGAAGAACTCGGCGCGGATCCGGGTCCGGCGCTGGTGGAGCTGAATACCGCCATCCTGCGCGGTGATCCGATGCCCGGTTTCACAGCACGCACCGAGCATATCGGGGTCATGCCGACTCCGACGCCCATCGCGAATTCGGTCGCACCAGGTGATCCGACCGTATCGGTCGCGGTACGCGATTCGGCCGAACGAGATTCCGCCGGGCGGGATTCGATGGCGTTGGATTCGATGGCGTTGGATTCGATTGGACGGGTCGCGGATTCGGTCGCTGCCGCACCGCCGAGTGTCGTCTCGGCGATCGGCCTGCGCGCGGCCCCCAATGCCCTGCTCGGACGTGCCGCTGATCTGGACGCACTCGGGCAACTGCTGCACCGCTCCCGGGTGACGACCGTGCTCGGCCCCGGCGGCACCGGAAAGACCAGGGTGGCCAACGAATTGGGCGCTCGAGTCGCGCGCAGCGAATCCGTGGTGCTGGTGGAGCTGGCGTCGGTGCGGGCCGATACCGCTGCCGCGGATCCGCGCACCGATGTCGAGGCCGCGATCAGCACGACGCTCGGCCTCGGCGAGATGGTGCTCGAGCCGACGTGGCGGCGCTCGATCGGCTACAGCGATGCCGGTCGCCGTCTGCGCGATGCGCTCGCCGCCCGCCCGACGCTATTGATCTTGGACAATTGTGAGCATCTGATCGATGCGGTCGCCGAGGTGGTCGCCGATCTGGTCGGCAGCTGCGACCAGCTCAGCGTGCTCACCACCAGCCGCGCGCCACTGGCGATCACGGCGGAAACGGTCTATCCGCTGGCGCCCTTGGCAATCGACGCGGCTGGATCGCCCGCAACCGAACTGTTCATGGCCAGAGCGCGCGCGGTGCGGCCCACCGTGCGTCTGGATCCCGAAGTGGTGGCCCGGCTGTGCGGCACACTCGACGGGCTGCCGCTGGCCATCGAACTCGCGGCCGCCCGCGTGCGGACCATGAGCGTCGAGGAGATCGAAACCCGCCTGGAACACCGATTCGCCTTGCTGCGCACCGGCGATCGCTCCTCGCCGGAACGACATCGCACCCTGCACGCGGTGATCGCGTGGAGCTGGAATCTGCTCGAGGAGCCGCAGCAGATCGCCCTGCGCAGGCTGTGCCGCTTTCCGGCGGGGTTCACCCTCGATGCCGCCGAAGTGGTGGCGGGCGGCCCGGATATCGACGACGTGTCCACGGCCGTGGACGGACTGGTCGGCCAATCATTGCTCACCGTTCTGGACGACGACGAGGGCCTGATCGGAACCCGCTATCGGATGCTGGAGACGGTGCGCGAATTCGGTGAGGAACAGCTCGCGCTGACCGGATCCGATGCGGCGGCCGGCATTCCGGGTGCGATCGACGAGCGACCCGTGGTGATGGATCGCATGTCGCGCTGGGCGCGTGACTATTCGATCGCCACGGTGCACCACTATCTCTCGAACGAGGTGGCCACCGTGCTCTCGGTCGGTGCGGAGCTCGACAACCTGGTCGCGGTGCTGCGGTATGCATTGGAACGCAAGGATGCCCGCACGGTGTACCGGGTCTTCCCGATCGTGGGCACGCTATGGGTGATGCGTGGCGCACATATGGAGCTGGGTGGTTGGGCGCGCCGGATTATCACCCTGGCACCGGAACCCGGTCCGGTGCGCGGCACGGTCGCCGATCTGCAGATGCTCGCGCACCTGCTGACCGGTATGCACATGCTGTACCTGGGCGGCGCTCTGCGGCAGGTGGCGACCACGCGGGCGCGAGTCCGTCGATTGCTCGGCACCGCAATCGATCTCAATGGTGGAGCGCGCTTTCTCGGCACCATGGCCATCGCGGATGTCTCGGGTGCCGACGCGCCGCGGCGGTTCGCCGACGGTGCCAGGTCGCCGGACCCCCTGGTCCGCGCCGCGGCGGTGTTCATGCGTGCGAATATCCGGGAGAACGCGGGCCACGTCTACGGTTCCACCCGGGACGCGAAGACGGCCCTGCAGCTGATCGAGAGCAGCGATGTTGTGTGGGGCACGGCGATGGTCACCCAACATCTCGGACAGCTCGCCGGACAGACCGCGAACTACGCCGATGCGGTCGAGTACTACCGCAGGGCCGGGGAACTGTTGCGCGAGTTGCGCGCCCACGAAGAAGTCGTCGAGATGCGCAGCTATCTCGCGGTATCGCTGATCGGCGCGGGTCGGCTCGCGGAAGCGCGGTGGGAGTTGGGCTCGGCGCTCGGCGCTCGGCATGGTGATCCGGCACATGGCACCGCGATCGACGATCCGCATATCCGACGCAACCACCGCCTGGCGCCGGTCGTCATCGGAATGGCGGAACTGGAACTGGCCGAGGGCGATATCGACGCCGGACTGCGCCACTATCGGCGGGCACTCGACCTGTACGGCTGGCCCGATGACGAACCTATGCCCGGCCCGGGCATTCTGATGACCGCGAGCGGGGCCGTGGACGCGCACGTGCTGCACGGGCGGGCGGGGGCCGGCGCGGATATCGCGCGCACCCTGGTCCGCCTCGCGACGGGGCGGCGGCTCGGGCAGTTCTACGATCTGCCGCAGATCGGTGCGGTCGGCAATGCGGTCGGCACGTTCTATCTCGCGGTCGGACGACATTCGGAGATCGGCTTGGAGTTGGTCTCGCTGGCCGGCAAAGTGATGGCGCGACAGGATAATCCGTCGGCAGAATTGCGACGTCACGCGGCACTGCACCGAACGACGGTGGGGGACGCGCGCTTCGACGAAGCACTGACCAGGGCCGGCGGAATGCGTCAACGGCAGGCGGCCGACAGGATTCTCGAACTCCTGCAGGAATTGTCCTGCGACAACGAAAATCGCGGCGGGTGACATTACCGTCTCCCACCGCGACTCCGGGTCATCGGTTCACGCGCGACGCATGTACGCCTTGATGCTCAGCGGCGCGAAGATCACGATCACGATCACCGAGCCGATCAGCGACCAGGCCAGATCGCTGCCGTAGACATTGCCGTTCATCAGCGCTCGGGCCGCATTCACCATGTAGTACACGGGATTCACGTGATTGAGTGCCTGCATCCAGCCCGGCATGGTGCTCACCATCGCGAACGCGCCGGACATGAAGGTGAGCGGGAACATCACCATCATCGAAATGCCCTGCACACCAGCGGCACTCTTACCGGTGACGCCGACCAGCGCCCAGATCCAGCTCACTGCGAATGAGCAAACCACAATGACCAATCCGGCGACCACGACACCGGCCACACCGCCCTCGGGCCGGTAGCCGATGGCCAGGCCGACCACAATGGTCAGCGTCGTCGCCAGCGCGTAGCGCACCATATCGGCGATCAACGCACCCGCCAGCGCCGAAATGCGGGCGATGGGCAGGGACTTGAACCGGTCGAAGACGCCCTTGTCCATATCCTCGCGCAACTGGGTGCCGGTCACCACCGAGGTCAGGATGACTGTCTGCACCAGGATGCCCGGAACCAGGACCGGCAGATAGTCGTGCACGCTGCCGCCGATCGCGCCGCCGAAAATGTAGGCGAACAGCGCGGTGAACAGGATCGGTTGAATCGTCACATCGAACAGCTGCTCGGGATTGTGCTTGATCTTGAGGATGCCGCGGTAGGCCATGGTGAACGAGGTCGCCACGGTCTGGCGGAGGCTGATCCGGTTGCTGGCCTCCGGAATCAAATGCGGTGCCGCATGCCGCGCGGCCTTTTCGGTGGCGGTGATGGTTGTCATGCCGCGCTCCGTTCGTTTTCGTCGTCGGCCGGGTGGCCGGTGATGGTCAGGAAGACCTCGTCGAGGCTGGGCTTGGTGACGGTGATCTCGTCGATCGCGATCTCCCACTCGCGCAGGCGGATCAGCAGATCGGCGGTCATGCCCGCGTCCGGCAGCGGCGCCGTGAGCCGTCCGGCCTCGGGCGTGATCTGGGCCTCGGTGCCGAGGAAGTCGCCGACAATGCGGCGGGCCTCGTCGAGTTGGGCCTGATCGACCAGGGTCAGATGCAGTGACGAGCCGCCGACCGAGGCCTTGAGTTCGTCGGCGGTGCCGTCGGCGATCACCCTGCCGTGGTCGATGACGGCGATCCGGTCGGCGAGCTGATCGGCCTCGTCCAGGTACTGCGTGGTGAGCAGCACCGTTACGCCCTCGCGGACCAGACGGCGGATGGTCTCCCACATCTGGGCGCGGGTGCGCGGATCGAGGCCGGTCGTCGGCTCGTCCAGGAACAGCAGCGGCGGTGTCGCAATCAGGCTGGCGGCCAGATCGAGACGGCGCCGCATGCCACCGGAGAAGTTCTTCAGCGGCTTGTTCGCCGCCTCGGTGAGGTCGAATTCCTCCAGCAGTTCGACCGACTTGCGCCTGGCGTCGATCCGGCTGAGGCCGAGCAGGCGGGAGAAGATAACCAGATTTTCGGTCGCGGTGAGGTCCTCGTCGACCGAGGCGTACTGCCCGGTGACACCGACCAGAGACCGGACCGCTGTCGGTTCCGCGACGACGTCACGGCCGAAGATGCGAGCGCTGCCCCCGTCGGGGCGCAGCAGGGTGGCCAACATGCGGATGGTGGTGGTCTTGCCCGCGCCGTTCGGGCCGAGCACGCCATAGACCGAGCCCTGCGGAACCGCCAGGCTCACACCATCGACGGCGCGCTGTTCCCCGAACACCTTGACCAGGCTGTCCGCCTCGACGGCGAGCGCTGCGGTGGGTGTGTAAGAAGTCATGCACAACACTGTGTGGCTGCCGTCTTGCACGGCCCTTGCACGACGGTGTCATGCGACCTTGCATCGCGATCGCGTGGCGCGTACACCGCTAGGTCAACGCGGGAAACGCAACTACTGAATTCTGGAGAACATGGGTAGCTCGCCGGGAACCGGCTAACCATGCCATCGCAGGTCGCCGACGCGACTGTGGTGGCACCTAGGTTTGGCGCCTAGATACGGGGAGAGGCGGACAAGCATTCGCGGAGTTTGGCGCGGTCCGGCTTGCCGGGGCCGCGCAGCGGGAGTTCGTCGAGTAGCGCCAGTTCGCGCGGTGCGGCGATGGCATCGAGTTCGCGCACGACATGATCGCGCAGTTCCTCGAGGGTCGGGGTGGCGCCGGCGGCGGGGACCACCGCGACCGCGACCCGCTGGCCGAGCCGATCGTCGGGCAACCCGAGCACCACGCATTCGCTGATGCCCGGATGCGTGATCAGCACGGCCTCCACCACCTGCGGGATGACGACCAGCCCGCCGGTCATGATCGCCTCGTCGAGGCGTCCGCTGATGCGGAGCACACCGTTGTCGTAGGTGCCCGCGTCCTCGGTGCGGAACCAGCCCGGTTCGGCGAAGGCCGGATGGTCGGGCTGGCCGCGGTAGCCGTTGGCGATCATCGCGCCGCCGAGCAGTACGCGGCCATCCTCGATGCGAATCTCGGTGCCGTCGAGCGGAACTCCGTCGTACACACAGCCACCGCAGGTTTCGCTCATGCCATAGGTGCGAACGACGTTGATACCGGCCGCTTTCGCGCGCTCGTAGACCGGTGCCGGAGTGGCCGCCCCGCCGACGAGCACGCCGTCCAACTGGGCGAGCGCCGCGGCGGCAGTAGGTGCCTCCAGCGCCTTGATCAGCTGGGTCGGAACCAGTGCGGTGTAGCGGCGATCTCCGCGCATACCGGATATCGCGCCGGCCAGCGCCTCGGGGAGGAAGCCGCCGGAAACGTCGAGCACGCTGGGTTCGGTACCAGCCAGAATGCTGCGCAGCAGCACCTGAATGCCCGCGATGTGATGGGTCGGCAGGGCGAGCAGCCAGGTGCCGGGGCCACCGAGTCGATCGTGCGTCGCGGTCCCGCTGGCCCGCAGCGCGGCGGAGCTGAGCATGGCGCCCTTCGGCACACCGGTGGTGCCGGAGGTGGTCACCACGAGCGCCACCTCGTCATCGATCGGTTCACCGGGGCCGAGCGCGTCGCTCAGTCGCAGGGCCTCCCGACGGTCGCTGGTCGGTATCGGCAACCATGCGGGGCCGTTGCCTTCCAGCACTTCTCGCAGATGCGGCATGACATCGCCCAGTCCCGATCCGGTGGGCATCGGCAGTGTACGCAGAGTTCGGCTCATGACCGGGCCTCGCTAGCGCTCGGCCCGGCCATCGCCGGTGGCGCTGTGTTGTTGATTCGCTCGCTGTGCTCGCTCATGACCGCGCCTCGCTGGTGCCCGGCGCCGTCGTGCGCAGGCGCGCTGTGTTCATGATTCGCTCGCTGCGCTCCCTCACGAGTCTGATCGTGTCATGTCAACACGACCGCACGCGGCAGGGGTCGGTTTGCTGGGGCGGCGTGCGGGGGTTCGGCCGCGTCAGGGAGGAGGGCACGGGTACGCCGGACATCGAGACTGCGATTCACTCAGAGGACGGTACTCAAAATGGTCGCCCAGGCGTCGGCGGTCGGGCGACCATCCATGGGCTATCGTCCTCGCCGGGGCCGGCATTGGCAACCCGAGCCGAATCGCCCGCGCCGCCGCCTGCGCTGCGATCAGTCCGGTGACCAGCGCGAATCCCGTCGGATCGGATGTTCGGCCGGCACTTCGACCACAACGATCGGCACCCCGTCCGGATCGCGCACCCACATTTCGATCAATCCCCACGGCTCGCGCACCGGCTCGCGCTCGATCCGAATCCCCTTCAGCGCGAGCTCCGCCGCGGTGTCCGAAATGTCGCGTACCTGCAGCCAGAGCGCGCCTTCGAAGATGGTCGATTTGCCCGATCCGCCGTGCTCGGCCACTTCGATCAGCGACTGTCCAGCGAAAAAAACCGTGCCGCCCGGATACTCGTGCGCGATCGCCAAGCCGAGCCCGTCGCGGTAGAAGGCGAGGGTTGTCCGGTAGTCGGCGGGCCGCAGGATGACCCGGCTGCTGAGGACGTCCATCTCAGAAGTACCAGGGGTAGGGGGTCCAGTCCGGCTTGCGCTTGCCCAGGAAGGCGTCGCGACCCTCGATCGCCTCATCGGTCATGTACGCCATCCGGGTGGCCTCGCCCGCGAAGAGCTGCTGACCGACCAGACCATCATCGAGCAGATTGAACGCGTACTTCAACATGCGTTGGGCCTGTGGGGATTTGCCGTTGATGTCGGCGGTCCACTCCAGCGCGACATTTTCCAGTTCGGCGTGATCGACGACCTTGTTCACCGCACCCATCTGATGCATTTCCTCGGCAGTGTACGGACGGCCGAGGAAGAAGATCTCCCGCGCGAATTTCTGGCCGACCATTTTCGCGAGATAGGCGCTGCCGTAACCGCCGTCGAAGCTGCCGACATCGGCATCGGTCTGCTTGAACCTGGCGTGCTCGCGGCTGGCCAGGGTCAGATCGCAGACCACATGCAGACTGTGCCCGCCGCCCGCGGCCCAGCCGTTGACCAGTGCGATGACCACCTTCGGCATGAACCGGATCAGCCGCTGCACCTCGAGGATGTGCAGGCGGCCCGCACGCGCCTGGTCGACGGTGTCCGCGGTCTCGCCATCGGCGTACTGGTAGCCGCTGCGGCCGCGAATGCGCTGGTCGCCGCCGGAGCAGAAGGCCCACCCGCCGTCCTTGGGGCTCGGGCCGTTGCCGGTGATCAGCACCGCGCCGACGTCCGGGGTCATCCTGGCGTGATCGAGCGCGCGATAGAGCTCGTCGACCGTGTGGGGGCGGAACGCATTGCGCACCTCCGGCCGATCGAAGGCCACCCGGACGGTGCCCTGTTCGATATGCCGGTGATAGGTGATGTCGGTCAGGTTCTCGAACCCCGGAACGGGTCGCCACAGCTTCGGATTGAACGTCACCCCAGTGATTATTGCCCCCACCGACGTTTCGGGTGCGAGCGACTTCGATGGTGTCGATTCCATTACTCGACAGTACGACTTGACGGTGTATAACAACGCGATACCGTGCAGGGATGGAGAGAGCATCACGAAGCGATTCGATGAGGGGCGGCGGTCGGGCGACGGGCGGGCGCGAGACAGTGAAACGGGTTCCAGACCATGTTGTCGGGCGGTCCGGTCCGCGCATCGACAACAGTGCGGTGGACGAATCCCGGTATGAGAAGCACGGCGGCTTCCCCAAGGTTTCCCGCGCGCACATCGGCGCCAACTACGTCCCGTTCGTCGAGGCCATGCGCACGCTGCAGGATCTGGCCGTCTCCGTGGACGCCCCCGACGAGATCTTCGGCGCGGCACTCGACCGGGCGCGCGAACTCATCGATCTGCTCGAGCCCTACCGTGCGCCGGAACTCCAGGGCCCGGCCGGCCGCGCAGTCGAATTGCCTGGGCGCGGAAGCCTTTTGCTGCTGCCGTGGCAGGTGGTCGAGGCCGGACCCGACGGCATCGTGATGACCGGTGAATTCCGCCGCTTCCATCTCGGCGGCAACGGCGCGGCACACGGCGGCGTGCTCCCACTGCTCTTCGACGATCTGCTCGGCATGATCGTGCACTACGCCGGACGGCCGATCAGCCGCACCGCCTATCTGCATGTGAACTACCGCAAGATCACGCCGTTGCAGACGCCGCTGACCGTGCGGGGTCGCGTCGATCGCATCGAAGGGCGAAAGACCTTCATCACCGCCGAACTGGTCGATGAGCAGGGCAATGTCCTCGCGGATTGCGAAGGATTGATGGTCCAATTGCTGCCGTGGCAGCCGTAGCCGGATGAGCGCCGTGTGAGTGCGCGCACCGGTGCGTATAGTGACGTGCGCTCGTTCATCGACATCGATCTCGGAGGAACCTGAAAGTGGTTGCAGCACTGTCTGAATCCCTGCTCGACGACGCGAAGCGTACGGCCTTCCTTGCCGATGCCAAGGAGGTGCTGGACGCTGAGGTGTCGGACAAGGGTGGTGCGTCGGGCCTGGCCGTCAAAGGTGGCTATGCGGCGGTCAAGAAAATCAGCCCGTCCATCGTGCCGGACGCGCTGGAGTCCTTGGCGCCCAAGCTCGTAACGCAGCTGGAGCCGTACTGGCAGGAATACACGGCGACGGGGTCCGGCAAGTTCGCCGAACTGCTGGTCGCCAAGTCGGATGAGGTCGCCGAGGCTTTGCTCTCGGTGACCGACGCGCGTGCCGAGGCCTCGAGCCGTCCGGCGCTGCAGAAGGTCTACTCGTCGATGCGTTCCTCGGCCAAGAAGAACGTCATCGAGGCCCTGCCACGGCTGGGCGACCTGGTGCAGCGGCACGCCTGACGCTGTGTTTGATTTGCCGCGCCCTCGGCGCGGCGGGTTCGCGGCCCCCTGCTGTCTCGCGTCCGAGTCGTCGAGCCGGTAGGCCACCGGAGCTGCCCGGTGTCGAAGAGATGGTCGGGCTGTTCATC